>JBKJLX010000803.1:0-12798 GCA_046596645.1 Polyangiaceae bacterium | reverse complement strand
GATCCGGCCGCCGCCGCCCCCGCCGAGGCGGGCGCCAAGGCCTGTTGCAAGGGCCACAACGAGTGCAAGGGCAAGGGCAACTGCAAGGTCGAGGGCGCCCAGTCCTGCAAGGGCATGAACGAGTGCAAGGGCAAGGGCGGCTGCAAGGCGGCCGACTGCTGATTTCACCCCGGCCTCGCCGGTGGGCCGTGGCGCGCTGCGCACGGCTCGCGGCGGGGCCACCCGCTTAACCTCCCTCGATGGCCTCGCCTCGATGGCTGGCTCTCCGTGAACGTTCCGGCGAAGGCCTGCTAGAAAGCGCTGCGATGTCCCTCCCGCCCCGCCTCGGCCTGCCGGATCTGGGTGTCGGCGTCGGCCTGCGCATCCCGCACTACGCGGAGATCTTCGAGCAGCGACCGCCGGTCGACTGGTTCGAGATCATCAGCGAGAACTTCATGGTCGCCGGCGGTCGCCCGCGGCGAAACCTGGAGCGCGCGCTCGAGTCGTACCGGCTGGTGCAGCACGGCGTGTCGCTGTCGATCGGCAGCACCGACCCGCTGGACTTCGAGTACCTGCGCAAGCTGAAGGCCCTGGTCAAGACCACGGGCTCGCCCTGGGTCAGCGATCACCTCTGCTGGACCAGCGCAGGGGGCACCCACCTCCACGATCTCTTGCCCCTGCCCTACACGGAGGAGGCGCTGCGTCACGTCGCCGAGCGCTGCCGCGTCGTGCAGGACTTCATCGAGGTGCGCTTCTGCATGGAAAACGTCTCCTCCTACATGACGTTCAACGCGAGCGTGATGCAGGAGTGGGAGTTCGTGACCCGCCTGGTGGAGGAGGCAGACATCGGCCTGCTCCTCGATGTGAACAACGTCTACGTGTCCGCCTCGAACCACGGGTTCGACGCGCGCACCTTCCTCGACGCCGTGCCCGCCGAGCGCGTGACCCAGATCCACCTCGCCGGTCACAGCGACATGGGGCGCTACATCATCGATACCCACTCCGGACACGTCACAGGCCCGGTCTGGGACCTCTACCGCTACGCGGTCGAGCGCATCGGCAGCGTCTCCACCCTGATCGAGTGGGACGACGAGATCCCCACCTTCGACGTGCTCCTGGCGGAGGCGGAGCTGGCGCGCACCCACCGCGACCGCGCGCTGGCCGCCCGCGCCGCGAGGCGTGACGCGTCCGCCCGCGGCGTGACGCCGCTCCCCGCGCGCGAGGCGACGACGTGAGCGCCGGCCCTGGACACCTCGGCCCTGGACACCTCGCTCCTGGACCCGCATCGCTGGCCGCGCTGCAGGCGCACCTGACCGAGCTCTTCCGCCGAGACGCGCCGATCGACGGCGACGCCGAGATCGCGCCGCTCGCGCGCTCGATCGCCGCTGGCAACGCGCGCGTGCGCCCCGAGGAGCAGCTCGACATCTACCGGCGCCAGATCGCCATGCGCCACCACGAGTCGCTGACCGAGGACCTGCCCGGCCTCGCTCACGTGCTGGGCGAGACGGGCTTCGAGGATTTCGTGCGCGCGTACCTGCGCGCGTGCCCGCCGCACGATCCCAGCCTGCGCGAGCTTCCCTTCGACGCGCCCGCGTTCGCGGCGACCTGGACCGGATTCGCCGAGGGCAAGGCCGCGATCGCGCGCGCCATGATCGACTACGAGCTCGCCTTGGTCGACGTCTTCGACGGGGCGGAGCCGGCGCCCCTCGCGCCGGAGAAGGTGGCAGCGGTGCCCCCCGCCGCGTGGGAGACGGCCCGCCTCCTCCTCTCTCCGGTGGTGCGTCGGCTGGTGGTGAGCTTCCCTGTGCACCGCATCCGCTTCGCGGTCCGCTCGGGCGAGTCACCTGCCCTGCCGGTGGAGGCCTCGCCCATCCACCTGCTCGTCTTCCGCAAGGCCGGCGTCGTCCACTACGAGGAGATCGAGGCCGACGCATCGACGCTGCTCGAGCTGCTGGGGCGCGGCGTTGCCCTGGTGCCCGCCTGCGGCGAGCTCACCGCCGGCCGTGACGAGGCGGCGGTGGCGCGCGTCGCGGCGGCGGTCGGCGGCTGGTTCAAGCGCTTCGCCGAGCTCGGCGTCTTCGCGGACGTCGCCCTGTCGTGAGGATCCACCAGGAGAGGCGCGAGGTCCGCACGCCGGGCTCGGGGCTCCACGACGTGACGGGCGTGGTGCGCGAGGTGGTGGCGGCCTCGGGCGTCCGCACCGGGCTGTGCACCGTGTTCGTCCAGCACACCTCGGCGAGCCTGATCATCCAGGAGAACGCCGATCCCGCGGTCCTCCGGGATCTCCAGCGGTGGGTAGGCGAGCTCGCGCCGGAGTCGCGGGACTGGGAGCACGACGACGAGGGCCCCGACGACATGCCGGCGCACGCGCGATCGGCGGTCACGCGGACCAGCGAGACCATCCCGGTGGTGGAGGGCGAGCTCGGTCTGGGCACCTGGCAGGGGCTCTACCTGTGGGAGCACCGCGCCCGCGCGCACGCCCGGCGCCTGGTCCTGACCGTCCTCGGCTCGACCTGAAGCGCGGCCCTCCCGCCTCGTGATAGTTTCGGCGCCCATCCATGGGCGTTCGCGACTCGCTGAAGGGCGCCGGCTACACGGCGAGCATCTCTGTAACCACGGCGATCGACGCGCTCCTCGGGCGCTTCAGCATGGAGCGCTCGGACGAGCGGCTCGCCTGGTGGGCGCGGAAGATGCTCGACGCCGCCGAGGTCTCCCTCGAGATCCGCGGGGCGGAGAACGTCCCGCCGGGGGCGCTGGTGGTGATGTCGAACCACCGCAGCTACTACGACATCCCCACGGTGTTCTGCACCGTGCCCGGCCGCGTGCGGATGGTCGCCAAGAAGGAGCTGTTCCGCGTCCCGGTGTTCGGGCGCGCCATGCTCGCCTCGGGCTTCGTGAAGGTCGACCGCGAGCAGCGCAGCTCTGCCATCGCCAGCCTGCGCGAGAGCGAGCGCCTGCTGGAGAGCGGGACCCGGGTGTGGATCGCGCCCGAGGGCACCCGCAGCAGGGACGGGCGCCTCGGTCCCTTCAAGAGCGGCGGGTTCCACCTGGCGCTGCAGGCAGGGGTGCCCATCCTCCCCGTCGCGATCGAGGGAACGGAGCGCGTCCTGGCCAGCCACGACCTCGTGGTGAGGCGAGGCGCGCACGTGACGGCGACGATCCTCCCCGCGATCGATGCGCCCTCCTACGGCCCGGAACGCCGCAAGGAGCTCATGGCCGACGTGCGCGCCGCCATCGCCGCCGCGCTCGGCGACACGGCTTGAGCACGCTCGGCGTCACCACGTCGGGGCGTCACTGCGTCGGGGGGATGACGCTCATCCTGTAGCGGCCGACCGAGCCTTGCGCCGCGTCGGCGTGCACGAAGGTGCCCGGCTCCACGTCGAGATCGAAGATGTTCTCGGGCTGGCCGCTGGCGGCGGCGGCGCCGCACGCGACCTCGTCCTCCGCGTCGTCACAGGCGCCGACGCGGGCGTGGAGCACCGGGTTGTAGAGGAAGCCCTCGAGCGGCTGGATGTGGATGTCGACCGGCGTCGCACCGTCGACCGCGACCAGCTCGTAAGCGACGTCGTCACCGTTGCCGGCGCCGCTCTCGAGCCCGCAGTCTCCGCGCTCGTCGTTGCCCTCGCCGGCGTTGCTTCCCGACAGCTCGATCCCGTCGTCGGATCCTGTCTCCACGTGCACCACCACCGGGTCGTCGCAGCGCCCGCGGGCCAGTGCGAACTCGACGGTGAAATCGCCCACGGCGGCGGCGTCCCACGCGTCGACCCAGACGTGGACGGGGACGCTCCCCTGCACTCGCAGCGAGCCGACCTCCCCGCCGGGCGGCTGATCGAGGCCGTCCGCCAGGTCGGGGACGTAGCTGTCGGCGCACAGGCTCGGCGCGTCGTTCGCGCAGACGAAGGCCATGCGGAGGCTGGAGTCGAACGCGGTGCCGTCGCGTTGCACCCAGGCGGTGAGGAACCCGCTGGCGCCGGGCTCGACGCGGAAGATGCGACCAGCCCCCATGGCGTTCAGGCAGGTCCCGGGCGCGGCAGGCCCGTCGGCGTTCGTCGTCGTGATGGTGGACGTCTCTCCGAGGTCGAGGGCCACGACGATCGCGGTGTTGCAGGTGACGCCCTCCCAGTGGCAGTTGGTGTCGCAGCCGTCCTCGCTGTCGACGCCCCCGTCGTCGCAGTCCTCGCCGGGATCGATGTCGCCGTTGCCACACTTGACGCAGCCGCCGACGTCGAACGCGCAGTCGACGCACGCCACCGTCCCGTTGCCGTTGTAGCCAAGGCTGGCGCAAGTCGCCCCGTTCAGGTCGTCGCCGTCACAGAGCTCGTCGCCGTTCACCTCGCCGTCACCGCAGGTCACGCCGGCGACGGTGCTGGTGGGCCCTGGGCCGTCGGTCGTCGTCGCCACGGTGCCGCCGCCGTCGCCGGTGGTCGTGCTGCCCGCACCACCGTCGCCGGTCGTGACGGTCGTGACGGTCGTCCCCCCGGGGCCCTCGCCGGTGCTCACGGCGGACGAGCCCGTGGGGGCCGAGCCGGTGGTCGTGGTCGTCGTCGCGCCGACGGGGCCGTCGCCGCCACCGCCACCGTCACCGCCGGGGCCGGTGGTCGGTCCCGCCACCGACGACTCGCCGAAGACGTCGGTCGCGTCGGAGCTACAAGCTTGCGCGAGCGGAACCGCGAGCAGGATCAGCGCGGACCAGGCGACGAGCGGGCTCCTCGTGGAGCAGAGCGCGGGGTGAGACGAAGGCATGGGCTCATCTTAACCGAACGTCGGGGCGCTGCGCAGGCCCCGTGGGGCATACTCGTGCTCGCCGCCAGGCCGGAGGCCCCACGGCTGGTCACCGCCGACCCGCTCCTGCATCAACCAGGGCCAGAACACGGCGCCCCACGACTCGCCCCCCTGGTGGGTGGGGTGGATCTTGTCCCCGACGCGCTCGATGGGGGCGGTGAGGAAGCGATCGGTCTCGAAGAAGCGGCAGGGCGCGGCATTCTTCTGGATGACGTCGAAGATCCCCGTCTCCCCCCTCCACAGGGGCGGCGTCGTCCACACGCAGGGTCGGCCCCTGGCCGCGTTGACGATGCGCCGGACGAAGCGCGCGTGCGTCTCCGGCTGGACGTTGCCGATCTCGTTGCCGCCGAGGGTGACGATGACGAGGTGGGGCTGGGTCGAGGCGACCAGCTCGTCCATCCTCCCGGCCCAGGTCGAGGTGAAGGTGCTCTGCTCGAAGCGCACCTCGTAGCGCACACCGAGGGCCTTGAATTGCGGCCTCAGAGCGCGCGCCAGCGAGGGCACCATCGAGTCGCCGACATGGAGCACGGCGGTGCTGGGCGGGATGGGCGGCGGCTCGGGCGCGGCCTTGGCGGCGGCGGCGGGCGGTTCGGCCGGCTCGGTGGCGGCACTCTCGACGGGAATGACCGCGACGGGCGCCCCGGACGGCGCAGCGGCGGCGCTCGGGGCCGGCGGCGCCGCGGGCGCGCTCTCGACCTGCCGCGCGGTGTCCCCCGCGCCGCGTGGACGGGCAACCGGCTCCGCCCCGCACGCGGCGAGGGCGATCGCGCCCGCGGCGAGGACCCGCCCGGGAGCCAGCTGCAGGGGGACACCGGCGAGGATGCGCATCGTCTCTCTCTAGTCCGATCGCGCGGAGGCTCGCCAGTCCGCGTCGTTGGACCGCTCGCGGGGGCCGTGCTTACGTAATCGCACGATGTCGTTTCGACTGTTCGGTTTCGACGTCGAGGTCCAGGGGAGCTTCTGGCTCACCGGCGCCCTCTTCGGGTTCTTCTCGTTCCGCGAGAATCTCGCGCTGGTCGTCGCGTGGATGGTGATCGTGTTCGTGTCGGTGCTCGTCCACGAGCTCGGTCACGCCTTCATGATCAAGCGGCTCGGTATCGAGGCCGCGATCTCCCTTCACGGCATGGGCGGCACGACCTCCTGGCAGCAGACGCGGTCGATCTCCCGCCTCCAGCGCATCGGCATCAGCGTCGCCGGGCCGTTCGCCGGCTTTGGGTTCGCCGCCATCATCTGGGTGGCGCGCGAGCTCCTGCCTGGATCGGTGGTCGGCCAGCCGCTGGTCGGCGTCGTCCTCCAGCTCCTCTTCTTCGTGAACCTCCTCTGGGGCGCGATCAACCTCCTCCCCGTCCTGCCCTTCGACGGCGGTCACGTGCTCGAGCACGCGCTGGGGCCTAGCCGCTTCCGGTGGACGCTCCTCATCTCCACCTTCGTCGGCGTCGCCGCGGCGGCGGTATTCGCGGTGAGCGGATGGATCTGGGCAGCGCTCCTCTTCGGCATGGCCGCGATCGGAAGCCTCGCGCGCTGGCGGAGCGACGTGCCGGTGACGCGCGTCGACCCGGTCGGAGGTCGCCCGCGCGACGCGGTCGCGGCGGAGACCCGCACTGCGCTCGCGCGCGCCCGCGAGGCGCTCGACGACGGCCGCCACGACCAGGCGATCGAGCTTGCCGAGGGCGTGCTCGCGCAGAAGGAGCTCGACGCCAAGGAGCGCAACCGACAGCCGATCCCACAGGCGTCCGGCGAGGCGCTCGAGATCATCGGCTGGTCGCACGTCGGCGCCGGCCGCATCGACGACGCCGCCTTCGCGGTGGGCCTCCGCTCCGGCCTCGGCGATCCCGACCGCGCGCTGGTGGCGGCGGTCGCCATGGCCCGCGGCCAGCGCGCCGAGGCGCGGGCCCTGCTCGAGATGGCTCGCTCCAGCGGCGACGATCGGAAGGAGGTCTTCGGGCCCCTCATTCGCGTCTTGATGCAGGACGGCGAGGTCGCGCGCGCCGCCGCGGTCGCCCTCGACGCCTTCGAGGGCCTGTCGACGGAGGACGCGCGAACCGTCGCCGAGGCGGCGTGGGAGGCGAAGGCGTGGGGCTGGGCAGCCCGGCTCCGCGACGCGGTCTTCGCCCGAGATCACGCGCCGGAGGACGCCTACGCCGCCGCCCGCGCGCACACGCAGGACGGCGCGTTCGACGCGGCGATCGCCAGCCTCTCCGGCGCCGTCGGCTCCGGCTTCGCCGATCGCGCGCGGGCCTGGAGCGACGCCGCGCTCGCCCCCCTCCGGGCGTCGCCGCGCGCGGCCGCGCTCGAGGACATCCTGCCGCGGCCATGAGTGATCCCGAGGGGCCATGAGCGACGGTGACTGCCGGGTCGAGGTGCGGGTCCGCCGGATCGGCGCGGCGGAGGCGACCCTTCCCGCCTACCAGAGCGAGGACGCCGCCGGCTGCGACCTGGTCGCGGCCCTCGACGCGCCCCTGGTGCTCGAGCCCGGGCGGCGCGCGCTGGTCCCCACCGGGATCGCCATCGCCCTCCCTCCCGGCCACGAGGGGCAGGTCCGGCCGCGGTCGGGGCTCGCGATGAAGCACGGCGTCACCGTCCTCAACGCGCCCGGGACCATCGACGCCGACTACCGCGGCGAGGTGAAGGTCCTGCTGGTGAACCTGGGCGACGAGCCGTTCCCCATCGAGCCCGGCGCTCGGATCGCGCAGCTCGTCGTGGCCCCTGTCACGCGAGCGAAGTTCGTGTGGGCAGAAGACCTGGACGCCACCGCCCGCGGCGCCGGCGGGTTCGGCTCGACCGGGGGCTGAGGCCGGCGCCCACCCAAGAGCCGCGCCACGACACCCGCGCCGCGCGACAGCCATGTCAGGGAATCCTCCCGGTGACGGCGTCACCGGCGCTTTATTCACGCGTGCTGACGCCGCCCCGGCGCAGTGGCACGAAAGGTGTGAAGCGCGTCGTGCGAGCGCAGGCGGGTCCCCGGGGGGCCGCGCGCCCGCACCCTTGTCTTGACCGACCTGCGGCGCCTATCGGCGCCCGCCGACGGAGGCCCATGCGAGCTCGATCCCTTCTCTCCGCCCTGTCCCTGGCGTTCGTCGCCGCCCTACCCGCCGCATGCGGCAACTTCGGGGGCGACGCCAGCGGGGCTCCCATCGACGAAGGGCCCCCCGGCGGGCCGACCGAGCCGCCGCCGACCGGCGGCAAGTGGGAGGGGCGGGAGACGACCGACGAGTGCGGCCGCGCCTCGATCGAGTGGCTCCTGGTCGACGAGGTCTGCGCGGGAACGGATTCCGCCGACTACCTCGAGCACTTCCGCGCGCCGATCATGCGCGACGGCGCCCTGGTGGGGACACGCCTCTACGCCGTCGACGCGACGCACCTCTGGGTGCTCGACGTCTCCGTCGCCAGCGCCCCGGTGCGCACCGCGCTCGTCTCCGGCTTCGGGCAGCCCCTCGCCGCCGCGGCGCATGCCGGCCGCCTCCTCCTCGCCGCCGGCGGCGAGGGCCTGATCGTCGTCGACGTCACCGAGCCTGACGCGCCGCGCCGCATCGCCACCGTCCCCACCGCCGGCCCCGCGCTCGACGTGTTCGTCGACGGCGACACCGCGTACGTCGCCGCCGGAGACGGCGGCATCCTGGTGGTCGACCTCGCCGGCGAGGAGCCCGACGTACTGAAGACCCTCGAGGTCGACGGGTTCGTCGCCGGCGTCGCCGTGCAGGACGGAGTGGCCTACGCCGCCGCCTGCCAGTCGGTCGTGACGGTCGACACCGAGACCGGCGCCACCCTGGGCAGCACCTGGCTCGCGGACGCGCACGACGAGGACGGCCGCCTGGTCGCACCGGCGAAGGACGTCGTGGTCGCCGGAGATCAGATCTTCGTCGCCGCGGGTCGCTATGGCGCCGTCCGCGTCGACGTCGCGTCGCCCTCGGCTCCGCAGGTGGTCGGCAACTGCACGCTGGTGGATGAGCTGGGCTTCTACGCCAGCGGCGTCCGCAGCCAGGACGAGCGGCTCTTCGTCGCGGGCGGCGAGTGGGGCATCCTCCCGGTGGAGATCGATCCGGCGACGGCGTGCACCACGCTCGTGACGCCGCAGCTCATCCCCGCGGCCCCCGGCGGCGGTGGCGGCGACGGGAGCGAGGAGGAGGAGTGCTCGACCGAGCCCCCGTGGGAGGTCCTCCCCTGGGAGGACACCTGGCTCCCGCCGGTGCAGGCCGGGCAGGACCCGCTGCAGACTCTGCCCATGGGCGAGGTGCTCTTCGCCTTTGGCGACGCGACCCGCATCGGCATGCGCGCCGTGGACGTGCGCCTCTCCGAGGCCGACGATCTCGAGAAGATCGGTCGCTTCGACGAGCCCCGGCTGGCGACCGGCATCGCCGCCCACGGCGACCGCGTCCTCGTGCTCGGCATGAAGGGCGGGCTCTTCGCGCGAACCGAGGAGGGCCTGGTGCGCGCCGAGGAGGACGTGCTCGACGCGCGGCAGGCGGTCGACGGCGGCTTCCTCGAGGACGGCCGCTGGGTCCTGGAGATGGCCGAGCCGCGCCGCGTGGTCTTCGAGGGCGGCCTGTCGGTCACCACCGGAGGCGCCGACGAGCGCGCCTGGCCAGGGACGCTCGCCACCTTTGGCAACCGCGCCTACCTGAGCGGCGTCGACGGCGTCCTCGCGATCGACGCCGATGCCGGCTACGAGACCACGCTCTACTCCGGGCGCGAGGCGATGCTCCCGGCGGCGGTCGTCGCGGACGCGAGCGGCGTGGTCATGGCCGCGCCCGAGTGGGCCGACGCGCTGCGGGTCGCCGACGCGGGGTCCGAGCCCCTGGGGGCTCACGGCGTCTTCGGAGCGCAGCAGGCCAGCAGCGCGAACGAGTGGCGGCTCGGGCTGCCGCGGCGCCTCCTCGCCAGCACCTCGCTCGGCGTCCTCGAGCTCGCGACGCTGGGTCGGCGCGCCGGCGTCGCCCTGCACGTCGGGATCACCCCCGCCTCGGTCGAGCTGCCGCCGGGCGAGTACGTCGACATGGTCGCCGGACAGAGCCGCGCCTACGCGGTCAGCGTCGATCGCGGGACCTACCGGAGCCAGGTCGTCACCCTCGACCTCGGCGGCGGCACGCCGCGCGTCGTCGGCATCGAGGCGTGGACGGGCATGGCCGCGGGCATCGCGTCGACGGGCGCCGGCGTGTTCATCGTCGACCGCGACCACGGCATCCGCATCTACGACATCCGCGAGGAGGGGCTGGTCCTATCCAGCGTCGTGTCGCTCACCGAGGAGGGGCAGTGAGCACGGACTCCTGGATCGGTCGCGCGGCGATGCTGGCCGCGATGGCGGGCATCGCCGCCACCCAGAGCGGTTGCATCGAGGTCGCGCTGCTCATGGCGCTCGACGACGACGACGACGACCCCCCTGACCCATCGGACGAGTGGGACCCGCCGCCGGTGGAGACGCCCGTCGCGCCCCAGGTGCAGACGGTGATCGCCGACTGGCCGCCGGTCGGTCCCAGCGCCACGATCACCATCAACGCGGCGTCGCGGAACGGCATCGACAGCGCGCAGCTCTCCTTCCGCAACGAGGTCACCGTCTGGGCGAACGGCGAGCTGAACACCACGTTCTTCCCCACCGGCCTCGACCTGGGTGAAGGCCTGGGGCGCCTCGCGGTCACGGTGACCGGCAGGGACGGCGCGTGGACGACCCAGTACGTCGAGGATCTCCTGGTCGACCTCTCACCGCCCGTGGCGGTGCTGGGCCCGACGACGCTTCCTGCCAGCGGGGCCTCGTTCGACTTCTGGATGGGCGACGCCTGGGTGGTCTCCAGCGCGCGGCTCGAGTTCGGCGGCGAGGTCGTCGAGGAGCTGCTGGAGGAGGGCTACCCCGACACGCTGGGCGTCGAGTGGGACTACTCGCTGGTCCGCGTCCCGGTGGAGGAGCTGCCGGCGATCACCGACGTGGCCACCATCACGGTGCGCGACGCGGCGGGCAACGAGTCGAGCCAGGAGTTCACGCTGTCGATCGACGGCACCGCGCCGACGGCATCCTTCTCGGCGCCCGAGGACGGCGCCACGGTCACCGGCATCTTCCAGATCGTCGTCGACGCCTTTGACCAGCAGCCGGGTCCGCTGGTGATCGAGGTGTCGGCCGGCGGCGCGCCGCTCGCGACCGCGGTCGGGCCCGAGGCGGTGCTCTTCGTCGACGCCAGCGAGCTCGCCGAGGGCCCGCTGACGCTCACCGCCATCGCCCGCGACGAGGCGGGCAACGTGAGCCTGTCAGCGGAGATCGACGTGGTCGTCGTGCACGGCGGCGACGAGGAGGAGCCCGCGCCCGAGGGGTGATCCGCGGCGACGCTCAGCGCTTCTTGGGCTTTTCCTTGGCGGCGGGCTTGGTGCCGCCCACGGGGGCGGCCTGCGCGCCGCCGAGGAGATCTGCGAAGGTCCCGAAGCCGCGGATGGGCGGCGGCGCCTTGGCCTCCTTCTTGGGGGGAGCGCCAGCTGCTCCTGGGGCCGCCCCGCCTTCGGGGGCGCCCGCGGGGGCGTCGCCGCGTGAGTAGGCCTCGAAGTCCGCGCGCTCGGTGTCGTCCGCCAGCGCCTTGATCGAGAGGCGGATCTTCCCGTCCTCGCCGATGGCGAGGATCTTCGCCTCGATCGGCGCGCCCTCGGGGAACAGCTTGCGAAGGTCGGCGCCGCGCGGGGACCCGGTCTCCGCGGCGGGAACCAGGCCGCGCCCGGCGCGGCCCTGGGTGCCGGCGATCTGGACGAACACGCCGTAGCGCTCGACGCCGGTCACGGTCCCCCGGACGTGGGCGCCCTCGACCAGCAGCGGGCCACTGCGCGTGACGGGAATGCGGACGTCGCCCCCGGCCCCATCGTCGACCGGCTCGTTGGTTCGCGCACCGCGGACGAACACCGGCGAGAGCCGCACCTGCCCCGCGGCGTCGTCCACCTGGGCGATCACCGCCGCGACCGACGAGCCGACCTCGACGAGGACGTTGCCGTTCTTGTCGCTGAGCTCGGACCGCTCGAAGAAGCCCTCGAGCTTGCCGCCTCGCGCGCCGAGATCGGCGAACACCGCGCTCTTCCCGATGGCCACGACCTTGACGTCGAGGCGTTCACCGCTGCGGAGGCCGGCGCCTCGGCGGCTGCTCTGGGTGCCGGCTCCCTCGAAGAGAGCGGCGAACGAATCTTTGGGGTCCTGCGGCATGGGGGCCGCGGAGCGTCGCGCCGACGCGCTCCCGCGACAAGGTTCTGACGATCTCGTGCGTGCCTCCTCCTCGCCGGCGCCCGAGCGGGGCGGTTCCCACGCATGCGCGCTCCGCCGTGCGAGGAGGCGTGCTAGGAGGGCCCCTCCGGGCCGATAGCTCAGTCGGTAGAGCTGCGGACTTTTAATCCGTTGGTCCAGGGTTCGAGTCCCTGTCGGCCCACAATGGTTCCCGATCGTTACGCGCCTCGGGGGCGATTCCCGGGAGCGGTCCGGGTGCGCGCCCAGCACGTCGCAGATCTCGAGCGCCGCTCGACGGGACCACTCGCCAGGCCGACGCGGCGTGAGCATCGCAAGGGCAGATGGACATCGGCTCGGTCGGGCGATTGCTCCGCGCTGGGCCGTGGTCGTCGCTGCGGCCACCACAAGCGTCGCCCCAAATGCTGGCGCGAGGAGCCGGACATGTAGATGTCTGACCACAACGCTATGCCCCGTCTCCTCCGCCCCTGGCCAGGACCGAGGGTCACCGCCCGCGTGGGGGGGCGAATCGACCCCGCCGATCGCGCCGGAGCGGGGAGCTCCGACGCGACCTGGTAGGGCAAGGCCCGACGCCGGTTCAGCGCCCCGCGATGCTGCGCTGAATATAGGGCACACCGAAGGCGCCGAACGCCGCCTTGAGCAGCTTGTTCTTGCGCAGACCGCCGGAGAGGAAGAGGCCGAGGCCCAGCGCCGCCACGGCAGCCGCGGCCGGCTTCGCCTTCACGAACGCGGTCACCTTCTTCGTGGCGTCGCCCAAGCCTGAGGGGATGGCGATGTCGCTCGGGAGGAAGCGCGCGTACCAAGGCTGCGGCTGACCACCCTTCTGGTCCCGGCCG
>JBKJLX010000734.1:0-3108 GCA_046596645.1 Polyangiaceae bacterium | reverse complement strand
GAGGGTGGAACCGCCGCCCCGCGTCCCGGTTGCCGGGCGCCCCGTCGCGCGCGACGCCGACCCGGCGGTGGCAGTCGGCGCAGAACGTCTGCAGCTGGTGGCAGCTGGTGCACCGAGGGTTGTCGAGGCGGGCCGCCTCGGGGTGCATGGAGATCCAGTCGTTGGGGTGGATCTTCCGCGGGCGCACCCGGCCGTCGTGGCACTCCAGGCACGACTCCTCGGTGTGACAGCTGCCGCAGAACTTGCTGTCGTTCGCCGCGATCGTCTTGTGTCGTTCGATCCAGTCCGGGGTGTGCCCCGCCATGTGCAGCCACTCCGGCGGCAACAGGGGACCGGTGGCGAACGTGGTGTCCATCGTCCCACCGCGCTCGGTGAGGTGGCAGGTGATGCAGTCGCCCTTGGCGTCGCCCTGCGCGGCGCCGCTCATGCTGTGGCACGTGAAGCAGCCGGCCATGCGCGGCAGCTGGTCGCGCGTGGCGAGCTCCAGCTTCTCCACGCGCCCATGGCACTGCGCGCAGTCGATGTTGCGGTCGAGGTGCTTCTTGTGCGGAAAGCGGAGGTTCGGCTCGGGGATGACCGTCCGCGCGACCTGACCTCCCGCACCCGCCTGGTCGCCGATGTGACAGTACGCGCACTGCCCCATGGGATCGGCGCCCGGCTTCACCTGCGCGAGGTCACGGTGGTCGGTGTCGTGGCAGTTGTCGCAGGTCCGCGCCGGATCGGGCAGCAGGCGGTCGGCCGAGGAGAGGCTGGCGAACGCAGCGTCGTGGCAGGACTTGCAGCTGAGTCCGATGCCCTCGACGTGGCGCTGATGATCGAAGCGCAGCGCGATGGTCTGCGGCGGGAAGATCTCGTCGCTGGGAACCGGGCTGGCGCTGCTGCCGGGCGGCATCCACTCCAGCGGGACCTCGCGATCGCCGGAGAGCGGGGCGAGCCCCCGGGTCCCCGAGCTGGCCGACGCCTCCTGCGGGTCGAGCCCGGGGGCCACCCACGCAGCGAGGCTGGCGATGACGCAGGCGACGGTCGCGATGGCCCCGCCCACGGCCCGGCCGATGATCGGACGCGGCGGGCTCATCGCAGCACCAGGACGTCGAGGAGCGCCAGCATGCGGATTCGGCTGCCCACCAGCTCGTTCATCGAATGCTCCCACTCCACGCGCAGGCGCGCCTCCTGCAGCGGCTTGAAGCCGCCGGCCAGCACGTAGCCGACGCTCGTCGCGTCACGATCTTCGCGATCGGGGTCGCTCCAGTCGTAGACCGACGCGCGCGCCCCCAGCGAGAACCGCCCGCCGTCGAGGTACTTCTCGCCCGAGACCTCGCCGCCGACACGGCGCCCACGCGCCCCGGCCTGCGCCATCGAGCGCAGCTCGAAGAGGCCGCCGCCGTCGCGGTAGCGACCGCTCACCGAGCCCAGACCGTCGGCCAGGACCTGCACGTCGCGAGCGTCCTCCTGGTTGCGGTAGGCAACCACCCGGGCGTCGACCGGGTCGAAGTACGCGCCGCAGTCGAGCGGGACATCGTCCCCGGGGTCGTCGATGGCTTCGCACTCGCCGGTGCCGTAGGTGTCGGGGTCGCCCTCCGTCCTCCACAGCCGGGTGCCACCCCAGCCGGAGAGCGCGATGGCATCGGTCACTTCGACCTCGACTCGGCCGGTCACCGTGGTCGACGGCTCCTTGGAGAACCAGTTCCAGATCGAGTCGCCGTCGAAGATCGGCTCGACGTGATCGACATCGGCGCCCACCGTCACCCGGTCGTGCACGTAGACTTCCGCGCCGCCAAAGGCCTGCGAGACCAGCTGGCCGTAGAGGTCGTACGCGAAGCCGCCCTTGAGGCCGCCGATTGAGGGGAGGCTCGCATTGGCCGCGTAGCCCAGCCGCTCCGAGGAGATACGGTTGCCGCTCGCCGTCGGGTAGCCCCCGGAGGGATCGGGGAACTGGCGGGTGATGGTGTCGCCGGTATTGTAAACGCGGCGGTAAGTGAGCCGACCGTGCACCCAGGTGGGACCGCTCGTCTCCAGCGCAGCGCCGAACGCGGGCGCCATCTCCGCCTCCTGGAACGAGGGGAGATCGGTGGGCGCGAAGCTGCCGGCACCGTCGCCGAGGTCGCCGTGGCTGCCGCGCCAGACGCCCTGCATCTCGTAGCGCGGCGTCGACAGGGGGAGGCCGCCGCGCTGCTCGAAGCCACCGTACGCCTCCATTTGCAGGTAGAAGGGGGTCGTCACGCGCGCCATGGCGCCGTCGAAGGACCACCAGCCCAGCACGTCCACCACCGGCTGCCGGCCGGCCTTGACGCCGAGCCAGCCGTCCGCCAGGTCGCGGCCCTCGACGTAGGCGTAGACGATGTCGACGCGCGCAGGGTCGACGCCCGCCGCGTAGAAGGCGCTGCCGGCGCCGCTCGCGTCAGTCTCGGCGCCCGCCGCCTCCTCGCCCAGGTGGTTGGAGAAGCCGAAATCCGCGTCCAGTCGCAACAGCACCCGCACTTGCCAGTCGGCAGCCCCTGGCGTGTGTGGCCCCTGCAGGTGGTACGCGGAGACGCCGAGGGTCTGCATCACGCGACGGCGCTCGAGCGCGTTGTCGTTCCAGGGGCTCGTCACCTCGTAGGCTTGCGCCACGGTCTGCGCCTGGACCTCGACGTCGGCGGCGCGCGCCGGCGCGGCGACCCCGCACAGCACGACGCCGGCCGCGAGGCCCGCAGAGGCGGCGCGGGGAGCTCGACCGATGCCCCCCGGAAGCATGCGCGGATGGTCGACGAGCGCCCTCTTTGTTGTCAACAAGCGCGGGGCCGGACGAGCGCCGCGCCGCTCTACCCACGTCACCGCGGCGCTCAGCGGCCTCGAGAGACCGTGCCGGCCTCGGCGACCGACCATTCGTAGGCGTCGGCCAGCGACGCGCGCGCGGCCTCGCGCTTGTCTGCCGGGATGACCCAGCCCTTCTGCGAGAGACCCTCGGCGACCTTGTTCTTGATGCGAACCGACTCCTCCGTCCCGAGCATCGCCAGGAGGGCTTCGATGCTGGTCGGATCGTCCTGTGCGAAGGTGGTCGCCACCGCGTGGAATCGGACCGTCTCGTTGACGTCCTCCAGGAAGCGCTCAACCGCGCGGCGGACATCC
>JBKJLX010000617.1:0-6552 GCA_046596645.1 Polyangiaceae bacterium | reverse complement strand
CCGGGACCGCCTCCGCAGGGGGGGCCTCCGGGGGGGGCGCAGGGGCGGCCGTCGGCTCCGCTCCCGGCGTCGGCGCCGGGGGCGTCGCCGCGGGCGCGACGGTCGGCTCCGCGCTCTTCGGCGGCGCGTCAGCGCGCACCGGGGCGGCGGCAGGGGGCACGGCGGGCTCACCGACAGCGCGGTTGGCGACCAGGGCAAGGGCGGTACCGACGATGGTGGCGGCGATCACCGTCCCCAGCAGCACGGTCCAGCTCGGCCCTCGTCGGGCACCGGGCTCGGGGTCGGTCGCCTGCGCGCCGGAGAAGGGTCGGTGTGAGGGCGCATCCACGATCTCGACGATAGGCGGATTCGACGCCGGTCGGCCAATTCCAGCGCCGTCAGACGCTGCAGGGGAAACAATTTGCGGCGATGGCGCCGGCCGACGCACGGTCGCGGGCGCAACCTCGGCTTCGAGGACCGGCGGTGCGGTGGCCGGCGGCTCCATCTGGGGGGCCTCGGCGGGCGGCGGCGCCGCGGCCTTCGCCGGCGATGGTGCCTCGGCGGCCTCCTGGGCGCCGCGGCACCTGAGCTTTGCGATCGCCGCACCCGCCGCGGGTGAGGCGTGGGGGGCGAGGGCCAGCGCGAGCTCGACCATGCTCGACGGCCGCTCGCGCCGCACCTTCGACATTCCACGCGCGATCACCTCCACCAGCGCGGGGTCGAGGTCCGGCCGGAGCTCGGCCAGCGGCGTCGGCTCCGTATCCAGCACGGCCCGCGACACGTCGTGCACCGAGCCGCCCTCGTAGGCGCGGCGGCCGCCGAGCAGCTCATAGGCGGTGAGCGCCAGCGAGTACACGTCGGCGCGGCCGTCGAGATCCCGCGCGCCCGCGAGCTGCTCTGGCGACATGTAGTGCACCGAGCCGACGACGTGGCCCACCGAGGTGAGCGCGACCTCGTCGCGGATGCGGGAGATGCCGAAGTCGAGGACCTTCACGATCCGCTCGCCGGTCTCGGCGCGCGTGGCGAACAGGTTCGCGGGCTTCACGTCGCGGTGGATGATGCCGCGCGCGTGCGCCTCGGCCAGCGCCTCGCCCGCTTGCACCATGCAGGCGACGATCTCGTCGTCGGGGAGGCGCCCGGCGCGCGACAGGCGGTCGAGGTCCCGGCCTTGCAGCAGCTCCATGGCGATGAAGGGCTCGCCCGACTCCAGGGTGCCGACGTCGTGCACGCGCACCACGTGCTCGCTGCGCAGGACGATCGACGCCTTGGCCTCGCGCAGGAAGCGCTCGACGAGGTCGGGGTCCTCCGCCAGGTTGGGCAGGAGGCACTTCAGCGCGACCTTCTCGTCGTTCAGCGTGTGGGTCGCCGCGGCCACCGCCGCCATCCCACCGACGCCGAGGATCTTCTCGACCCTGTACTTCCCGGCGACGAGCGCGCCCTGGACCAGCGCTTCCGGGAGCTCCCGCCGCGGCATGGTCGGCGGAGCCTCGCAGAGGGCACCCATCACCGCAAGCCCTCGACGCCTCGCGCGAGACCGCCTACGCGCCGTCGATGGACCTCGGTGGCCGCGCACAGAGCTTCGATGTCGTCGTCGTCGGCGGCGGCCCGGGCGGCTCGACCACCGCGGCGCTGCTCGCCCAGCAGGGGGTCGACGTCGCCGTCATCGAGCGCGCGAAGTTCCCGCGCTTCCATATCGGCGAGTCGATGCTGCCGCAGTCGCGCAAGGTATGGGAGCGGCTGGGGGTCGTCCCCGCGCTGGAGGCGCGCTTCATCCAGAAGCACGGCGCCCGCTTCGTCGACGCCACCAGCGGCGACGAGCAGTCCTACCGCTTCGCCGAGGCCTTCGACTCCAGCGTCACCTACTCGTACGAGGTCCCGCGCGACGAGTTCGACGACTTGCTGCTGCGCAACGCGGTCCGCTGCGGCGCTCGCCTCTTCGAGGGGTGGGAGGCGTCGTCGGCGCGGCCCTCGGCGACCGGCGGCACCCTGGAGCTGAGGGACCCCGAAGGCACGCGGACCACCGTCTCCTGCAGGATGATCGTCGACGCCACCGGCCGCGACGGGCTCATCTCCGCAGCGCCCGGCCGCCGCGAGAAGATCGCGGGGCTCGACAACACCGCCTTCTTCTCCCAGTGGGAGGGCGTTCCCCGCCGCGAGGGGCTGGCCGAGGGCGACATCGACATCGTCTGCTGGCCGCACGGCTGGTTCTGGAACATCCCCTTCAAGGGGGGCGTGAACAGCGTGGGCGCCGTGTGCCGCGCCTCCTGGCTGCGCTCGCTGCCGCGCGGGCTCTCGCCGGCGGACATCCTGCAGCGCGCGATCGACCTCGCCCCGTGGATGGGCGCGCGGCTGTCGGGCGCCACCCTGCGCGTCGAGCCGGGCGCGCTCGCCGACTTCAGCTACCGCGTGCCGGAGATGCGCGGCGATGGCTGGGTGGGCGTGGGGGACGCCGGCGGCTTCATCGATCCCCTGTTCTCGACCGGCGCGCACCTCGCCTTCACCTCGGGCTCCACCGCGGCGGACGCGATCGCGGCCGGGCTCGCCGCGGGTGACCTCACGGGCGAGCGCTTCGCCGCGCACGAGGCCCACCTCCGTCGGGGCGCCAACATCTTCATCGGTGCGGTGCAGGAGTTCTACATGGGCAGGCTGCAGCAGCTCATCTTCACCCGCCCCCAGAGGACCGCGATGCGCCGCATGATCACCTCGATGCTGGCGGGCGACGTCTTCGCCGTCTCGCGATGGACCGAGCTCCTCGAGCACTTTCTGAGCCGTCAGGCGAAGGAACAGGAACACGACCTCGCAGACGAGGGCGGCTCGATGGGCGCCGGGGCGGCCGAGGTCGACGCTTCTTCGCCGCGGTGATACGCGGCCTGCGGCGCCGGCGCGGGACCCCGATGGGTCCAGGCCAGTGAGATCGGGGAGGACATGATCGGACGAAGGACGATTCTCGGGGCCGGGCTCGTGCTGGGCCTGACCGCGGCGGCTTGTGGCGACACCGGTGGCACGGCGCCGACCGCCAAGCCCGACGGCTCCGGCCCCGCCGCGGCCAAGGACGGCCCGTGGCTGGTGGGGGCGTACTTCAGCCTCTCTGGCGCGCAGACGCAGTTCGGTCAGGACAGCAAGAAGGGCATCGATCTCGCGATCGAGCAGATCAACAAGGCCCCGCCCAAGGGTCGGCCCATCAAGGTCCTGTACGAGGACGACAAGTCGAGCCCGCAAGAGGTGACGAGCAAGGTCACGCAGCTGATCGACCGCGACAAGGTCGTGGCGCTGCTGGGCGAGGTGGCGTCGAGCCTCAGCAAGAACGGCGCGCTCGTCGCGAACAAGAAGAAGATCCCGATGATCAGCCCCTCGTCGACCAACGAGGACGTCACCGAGGTCGGCCCCTTCATCTTCCGCGTCTGCTTCGTCGACGGCTTCCAGGGGAAGATGGGCGCCGAGTTCGCGGTGAAGACCCTGGGCAAGAAGAAGCTCGGGATGGTGTTCGCGAGCGACGACCTCTACTCGTCCGGCCTGGCCGCCGAGTTCAAGAAGGCCGCCGTCGCCCTGGGCGCCGAGATCGTCCTGGAGAAGACGTTCCTCAAGTCGGAGTCGAACTTCACCACCTTCCTCAACGACATGAAGGCCGCGGATCCGGAGATGATCTACGCGCCCGTCTACTACAACCAGATGGTGCAGATGGCGCGCCAGGCCAAGGCGGTCGGCCTCACCGGCGACAAGTTCATCGGCGGCGACGGCTGGGACGCCGAGGAGCTCCTCAAGGACGCCGGCGAGGAGATGGAGGGCGCCTATTTCACCAACCACTACGCGCCCGACATCCCGTGGGAGAACGCGAGGAAGTTCGTCGCCGACTACAAGGCCAAGTACGACGGGTCCGTCCCCACCGGCCTCGCCGCCATGGGCTACGACGCCGCGCAGGTCCTCGCCGACGCGATGAAGCGCTCCAAGGGCGACTCGCCGACGGACCTGCGCGACGCCATCGCCGCCACCAAGGACTTCCAGGGCGCCACCGGCTCGATCACGATCAACGACAAGCGCGACGCGGACAAGCCGGTCGTCATCGTCCAGATCAAGAACAAGCAGTACACCTTCAACTCGGTGGTCGGCCCCGGCGCCGACAAGGCGACCGGCGCGACGCCCGCTCCTCCAGGCTCGGCGGACCCGGCGTCCGCGGCCAGCGCGGCGCCGGCGGCCAGCGCCGCCCCCGCGGCCAGCGCAGCGGTTGCCCCTGGCGCTTCGCCCGGCGCCAGCGCGGCGCCTGCGGCGCCCAAGAAGTGAGCTGAGCCCACCTCGACAAGGACGCCGTAGACCATGCACTCGATCGGGCTCGCGCTCCTCACCGGCCTCGCGCAGGGGTCGATGATCGCGCTCGTCGCGCTCGGGTACACGATGGTCTACGGCATCCTGAAGCTCATCAACTTCGCCCACTCCGAGGTGTTCATGATGGGGGCCTACGCAGGCCTCTTCCTGATCCTCGCCCTGGGGGGGACCAGCTCGCCCATGGTCGCCGGCATCGCCGGCACCCTGGGGGCGATGGCCATCGCCGCCGTGCTCGGCGTCCTGGTGGAGAAAATGGCCTACGCGCCGCTTCGCGCCCGCACCAAGGACGCGAAGAGCGCCGCGTCGCGGATCGCGCCCCTGGTGACCGCCATCGGCATGAGCGTGCTGCTGCAGAACCTGGCGCAGCTGCTCTTCACCGCGAAGTTCCGCGGCTACCCGCAGATCCTCCCCATCGAGTCGACGCGCATCGTCATCGTGGTGACCTGCGTCTCCACCATGATCGGCCTCGAGCTCCTGGTGAAGCGCACCTGGTTCGGAAAATCGATGCGCGCGCTCAGCGTCAACGTGGAGGCGGCGCGGCTCATGGGCGTGCGCACCAGCCGCGTCATCTCGCTCACCTTCGTCACCGGCAGCGCGCTCGCTGCGCTGGGCGCGGTGCTGTTCTGCCTGGACCAGTCCCAGGCTTACCCCACCATGGGATTCGTCATCGGGACGCGCGCCTTCGTGGCCGCCGTCATCGGCGGCATCGGCAGCATCCCCGGCGCCATGCTGGGGGGCATCCTGCTCGGCGTGCTCGGCGAGCTGATCAAGCTGACGCCCTACTCCGGCCTGCAGGACGTGCTGGTCTTCGTCATCCTCATCGCGGTGCTGCTGGTGAAGCCCACCGGGCTGCTCGGCAAGCAGGGCGTCGAGAAGGTGTGAGCGCGGACGCGGGCGCCGCCGCCAGCCCGGATCGCGGTGGCGCGAGGGCGCGGCTCGGCGTCCTCTGGGTGCTGTGGGCGACTTACGGCTCGTTCTACTTCTGCCGCACCAACATCTCGTCGGCGCTGCCGGGCATCGAGCTGGAGTACGGCCTCTCCAAGGCAGATCTCGGCTGGGTGCTGGCGTCGTTCAAGATCGCCTACGCCGCGGGCCAGCTGGTCAACGGCCAGCTCGCCGAGCGGGTCTCGGCGCGCTTCCTCCTGGCGATCGGCATGTTCGGCTCCGCCGCGCTCTCGGCGGCCTTCGGGCTGGGTGTGGGCGTCTGGTTCTGGCTCTTCGTGTGGGCCATGAACGGCTACGCGCAGGCCCTGGGGTGGACGCCCGTCATGCGCGTGGCCCACGCCTGGATCCCGCCGGCCAGCCGCGGCGTGGAGATCGGGATCCTGGGGACCAGCTACCAGGTGGCCGCCGCCGTGACCTTCGTCGTCGCCGGTACGGCGGCCGAAGCGCTCGGCTGGCGCGGCGCCATGTGGATCCCTGCAGTCCCCTTCGCGCTGGCCGGGGTGCACACGCTGGTGTTCCTGCGCGAGGCGCCGGCCGCCGTCGCCGGCGCCCCGCGGGCGAGATCCACCGCGCTGCCCCTCACGGAGGCCATCCGACATACCGCCAGCAACCCCGCGCTGTGGCTGCTCGCGCTCTCGCTCGGCCTGCTCAACGCGACCCGATACGGCTTCCTCGACTGGGGCCTCTCCCACGTGAAGGAGATGCAGCCCACCGGCGTCGCAGCCGCGGCCGCCAAGTACGCCGTCCTGCCGATCGGCGGCATCGCCGGCGCGCTGCTCTCCGGCTGGGCGTCGGACCGCTTCTCCGCCGGGCGTCGCGCGCCGGTGGTGATCGGCCTCCTGACCGCACTGGCCGCGCTCACCGTCGGCTACCAGGCGGCGGCCTCCGCGGGGACGATCGCCGTCGTCCTCACGCTGCTCCTGGTCGGCGCCGCGATCTTCGGTGCCCAGGTGCTGCTGGTGGGCACATTCCCCGTCGACCTGGCGCGACCTGGCACGGCCGCGGCGTCGGTCGGCTTCGTCAACTGCATGGGCTACATCGGCGCGGCGGCGGGCGACGTCGTCACCGGTGCCCTCGTCGATCGTCACGGCTGGACGACGGCGGTGTACGCGTGGGCCGCCTACGCGCTCGGCGCGGCGGTGCTCCTGCTTCCCCTGTGGAGGCGCCGCGCGGCGTGACCCGCCGGATTCGGTCACTTCGTTCCGCGTGAGACGCTGACACGGTGATGCGAGGGTCGCCACGGAGGCACGGAGGCACGGAGGCACGGAGGCACGGAGGCACGGAGGCACGGAGGCACGGAGGCACGGG
>JBKJLX010000285.1:0-8292 GCA_046596645.1 Polyangiaceae bacterium | reverse complement strand
GCTTCGTCGGCCGGTGGGGCCGCGTGCGGCTGGGGCTGGAAGGGCGCCTTCCAGTCGGGCTCCACCGGCGTGCCGCTGTACTGGCGCGCCTCGCTCTCGTCCCCGAAGTCGCGGAGCACCGGGTTGATCGCGCCCTGGAGCTGGGTGTCGCGCGCACGGATCACCTGCTGCATGCGCTCCCAGCGGTCCTCGGCGCGAAGGCGCTCGAACTGCGCATGCGGGTTGAACACCAGCGCCGGCCAGGGGAACCGGCGGCTCAGCCGCTCGCTGGCTGGCATGAGGCCGACCACGAAGAACGCCGTCGCCGCGAAGCTGTAGGAGAAGTGGGGATCGTCGGGATCGCTGCTGACGCCTCGGTCCCAGGGATGCTCGTCCACCTCGTGCAGCTGCTGCAGCTGGGCCCAGAGCAGCGCCTCGAAGGCAGCGGGCAAGAGGCCCGACGGCCGCTCGAACACCGCGACGAAGGTGGCGAAGTCGGCGTCGATCGAGTCGGCGTCGGCGACGAAGCTCGCGAGATCGCGGGCCAGGGCCAGGGTCGACGCAACCGCGCCGAGCTCGTCGTACACGCCGAGCCGGTAGCTGCCCTGGTGGACGGCGCTCTTCGCGCCCACGCAGGGGTAGTGCACGTCGTCGACGAAGGCCCGGAACGCTCCGTGGACGGCGGCGGCGGTGAGGTCGGGCGCCGGCTCCCCGGTCCCATCCTCGAGGGCGGCGGCGAGCCTCTCCGGGTGGCGCGCGTCGGGCCGATAGTAGCGACGTGCGCCGGCTGTCGAGGGCTGCGGGGGGGCGATGGAGGGGGGGCGCATCGGGGTCGACGGGCTCGGCCCGCCCCCCACGTCCTAGATCAAGAGCGCGGACATGCAAGCGCAGTTCGCGCAATACGGAGGCGTGCGGTCAGCCAGCGCAGCGCAGCGGACGCGGCCCCGGCAGCTTCAGGCGGGGCGCCTTCGGATCCATCGTCGCGCGGGCGTCGACGCGCCTCCGCTTCCTGAGCTCGCTCTCCAGGGCGTCCCGCATGAGCACCGGGCTGTCCTGGATGGGCACGGGCTTCACGGCGCCCCAGAAGGCGTCGCCCCCGGTGAGGAGGAAGTCGCTGGCGAGCAGCGTGACCTCGGCGTCGGGCGCCAGCTTCTTGCCGCGCACCAGGAGGTCCACCTGGAGCTCGCCGCGCACGCAGCGCGCCTCGGCGGTGGCGCCCCCCAGCGAGAGGATGCCGCCGGTGGCGCGCAGGTTCTGGGAGAGGATGGTGGCGACGTCGCGAGCCGGCAGCCGCACCGAGACCAGGCGGTTGTCGAATGGCATCGCCTGGAACAGCGAGCCGTAGGTCAGCTCGCCCGCCGGCAGCGGGGCGCGCAGGCCGCCGCCGTTCATGAGGGCGATCGTCGCGTCCTTGCGCGACGCGAGCAGGAGATCGGCCATGAGGTTGCCCAGCTGGCTCTCCCGGTCGTACGCGGGCATCACCTCGCCTCCATCGATGACGACGCCGATCCGCTCGGCCTTCTTGCCGGCAGCGCGCTCCAGGTGCGGCGCCAGCGCCGCCGCGACGCGGCCGTCGCGCGTGAGGGGCCTCGCCTCGTAGGTCCCGGCGTCGCACGTCGCCCACGCTGGCTCCTTGGGCTGGCCCGGACAGAGCTCACGGGGCGCCACCGGCGTGGCCGAGACCACGCGCAGCGGGTCGCCCTCCACCACGAGATCGACCCGGCCCAGGTGCGTCCCGTAGGAGAAGGCCTCGATGATGGGGACGCCGTTCACCACGTGCGCGACGCCGGAGTGCGTGTGACCGCCGACGATGGCGTCGATCGTCCCCGGCGGTACGGCCCGGGCGAGCGCGAATGCTTCACTGTCCATGTGACAGGCGTCGGCGACCACGTCGCCGGTGAACCGCGGGCACTTGCCCCCGGCGTGCGCGACGGCGACCACCAGCGCGGCGCCGCTGGTGCGGAGGCGTGCCGCCTCGCGCAGGGCGGCCGTCGCGAGCGGCTCCACCTCGAGGTCTGAGACATTCGCGGAGATCGTGGTGTGCAACAGATCGGTGGTGGTGAGGCCGATCACGCCGACCCTCACGCCGGCGACCTCCACCACGGTCGCCGCCTGCAGGTTCTTGCCGGCGAGCAGCGCGCCGCCGTCGCGCTTCCGCACGTTGGCGACCAGGAAGGGGAACGGTGCGCTGGCCGCGCGCGCCAGGAGCGCCCCCCGCGGATCGTCGCCCGGGGCGGTGGGCGTCGCCGCCGGCCCCACCGGGCCGAAGTCGAACTCGTGGTTGCCGACCGCGGCCGCGCCGAACCCGATCTCGGCGTAGCCGTCGATCACGGCCGCGCCCTCGCCCAGGTTCGACTCCAGCGTGCCCTGGAACATGTCCCCGCCGTCGAGGACCACCACCCCTCCCCCGTCGGCAGCGCGGGCGGCGCGCACGTTGGCCACGTAGGCGGCGAAGAGGGGGAGCGCCTCCACCCGACCGTGCAGATCGTTGAGCGAGAGGATGGTCAGCGTCCTCCTCGCGGGCGCGACCGACGACGGCGCCGCCGCGGCCGCCGGGGGCGCGGGCGGCGGCGGGACCCCCGGGGTCGAAGAGGCGCAGGCCGCCAGCAGGGCGATCGCCGCGAGAGGCGCCCGTCGGGTCGCGGCGTGCTGCGTTGCGGTAGGGCCGATCCACGTCATGGGGCGCCGAGACTACCCAAGTGCCTGCCGCTCCGCTCTGCCGCTCTGGGCGTTAGCGCCGCGCGCAGCCCGTAGTACCGTGCCCTCATGGCGCGTCCCATCGATCGCAGGTCCTTCCTTCACGGTCTCCTGGTCACGGTCGCTGCGACCGGCGGCGCCGCCTGCGGCGACGACTCGTCGGGAACCGGAGGCGGAGGCGGAGGGAGCGGGACCGGTGGGGCCGGTAGCACGGGGACGACCACCTCCACGGGCGGCGGCCCGGAGTGGAGCACCGACCCCGCGGATCAGGACCGCGTCTACCCGCAGGGCGTCGCCAGCGGCGACCCCCGTCCCGACTCCATCATCCTCTGGACGCGGGTCGAGCCCGAGGGCGACGCCGGCCCGCACGACGTGATCGTGGAGCTCTCCACCACCGAGGACTTCGCGGCGATCGCCGCGACGGTGACGGTCCCCGCGGAAGAGGCGTACGACCACACGATCCGCGTGAAGGTGACCGGCCTCGCGGCCTATACCACCCACTACTACCGCTTCCGCGCGCGCGAGGTGGAGTCGCCGATCGGCCGCACCAAGACGGCCCCGTCAGCCGATCAGGACGTGAAGGTCCGCTTCGCCTTTGCGGCCTGCCAGGACTTCATCGGCCGCTACTACCACGCGTGGAAGGCGCTCTGCGACGAGGAGGAGCCGGTCGACTTCGTCCTCTTCCTCGGCGACTACATCTACGAGACCAACGGCGACCCCGACTTCCAGGAGGTGGACGCCGACCGCACCATCGTCATCGACGAGGGCATCGAGCTGGTGGAGGACGACCCCTCCATCAAGGCGGCGCTCACCGCCGGCGACTACCGCGGCATCTACAAGCAGATCCGCAGCGACCGGAACCTGCGCCGCGCGCACTCGCTCTTCCCCTTCGTCTGCATCTGGGACGATCACGAGTTCGCCAACGACTGCTGGCAGGACCACTCCACCGACTTCAACGACGCCACCGGCGACGAGAAGAGCCCCGATCGCCGCCACGCCGCGAGCCGCGCCTGGTTCGAGTACCAGCCGGCCGACGTCACCTTCGACGAGGACGCGGCGCCCCCCGACGATCTCCGCATTTACCGCTCGCTGCGCTTCGGCCGCCACGTCGAGCTCTTCCTCACCGACCAGCGGAGCTACCGCGACGACCACGTCATCCCCGAGGGCGCCCTCGGCGGAGACCGTCCGGAGGGCGCGCCGGACACCGTCCCCACCTACGCCGAGGTGGGGCACATCGACGCCTTCCAGAACTCCGAGATCTTCTCGCGCACGTTCGTCCTCAAGCCGGCCTTCGACCTGATCGAGGACTACGTGCGCCCCACCATCCTCGGCGACGAGCAGAAGGACTGGCTGGTCGACGGCATCACCGGCTCCGACGCGACGTGGAAGGTGTGGGGCAACGAGGTGCAACTCGCGCAGATGATGCTGGACCTCCGCGAGTTCGCCATCCCCGAGAGCTTCAAGGGCGTCTACTACTTCACCTGCGACCAGTGGGACGGCTACCGCACCGAGCGCCGCGAGATCCTCGAGGCGCTGGAGGGGACGTCGAACATCGTCGCGCTCACCGGCGACATTCACGCCTTCTACGCGTGCGAGATCCACACCGATCCCGACGACCTCTCCGGCGATCCGGTGATGGTGGAGTACACGACGGCCGGCATCAGCTCCGCCCCCGTGCAGGAGATCACCCAGGGCGTGGTCGAGTCCAACCCCGCCTTCGGGGCGCTCGCCGACCTGGTGCCGCAGTTCGACACCATCCTCCAGGACACCAGCCTCGAGTACAAATACGCGAACAGCCTGGGCCACGGCGTCTCCATCGCGGAGATCGACGGCACCGAGGTGCGGGTCACCTTCCTCGAGATCGCGGACGTGAAGAGCGAGGACTGGGACGGGACCCTGACCCGGAAGGTGTTCCGGACCGCCGCCGGCGAAAGCCGGGTCGAGGCGGTCTAGTCGCCCCCCGCTCACCGCGCCGCAGCAACGGCGGCGCGGCGAGCCGCCGATTTGGCCCCCACTTTGGCCACCCAACGCATTGTTGCGTTGCACAATTTAAGCCGCTGCAGCATGCTGGCCTGGCCTCGATGACCCAGGACGCCATGCTGTATTCGCTGCACGAGCTCCAGCGCACTTTCCTCGATCCGGTGGCCGAATGGGCCGATCTGACGGGCAAGCTGCTGGCGCGCCACGCCCCCCTCGCCTCGCGCTTCGCCGTCGCGGGGTGCGCCTCGCTGCACCGCATCACGAAGCGCTACCCCAAGCAGCCCTTCGCCATCGCGACCGTGACCGCCCACGGGCGCGAGGTCGCGGTGGAGGAGGTGGTGGTGGTCGCCGAGCCCTTCTGTCAGCTCCGCCGCTTCGCGCGCCGGGGGGCTGACGCCGCCGCGTGCGACGCGCTCGCCGGTGACCCCAGGGTGCTGGTGGTGGCGCCGCTGTCCGGCCATCACGCGACGCTGCTGCGCGACACCATCGCCACCCTGCTGCGCGACCACGACGTCTACCTGACCGACTGGGTGGACGCGCGTGAGGTGCCCCTCGCCGCCGGCACCTTCTCGCTGGCCGACTACGTGGCGACCATCCAGCGGCAGGTGCGGCGGCTGGGGGCGGAGTCGCTGCACGTCCTGGCCGTCTGTCAGCCGACGGTGCCGGTGCTGGCCGCCACCTCGCTGATGGCGGACGCCGGCGAGGCGACGCCGCGCTCGCTCACGCTGATGGGCGGCCCGGTCGACGCGCGGGTGAGCCCCACCGCGGTCAACTCCTTCGCCATCGAGCGCTCGATCGCCTGGTTCGAGTCCACCATGATCCACCGCGTCCCCGACCGCTACGCCGGCCGCGGGCGCGCCGTGTACCCGGGGTTCCTGCAGCTGACCGCGTTCGTGATGATGAACCCGGACAAGCACGCCGCCGCCTACCGACGTTACTGGTTCGACCACCTGCGCCACGGACACGGCGCCGAGCCGTCGCGGGCGCACGAGGAGTTCTACGACGAGTACAACGCCGTGCTCGACATGGACGCGGCCTACTACCTCGACACCGTGAAGACGGTGTTCCAGGACTTCTCGCTGGCGCGGGGGACGTGGGACGTCGGCGGACATCGGGTGCGGCCGGCGGCCATCACCGGCACGTCGCTCTTCACCATCGAGGGAGCCAACGACGACATCTCCGGCCTGGGGCAGACCGAGGCGGCGCACGCGCTGTGCAGCGGCATCCCGGCGACGCGAAAGCGCCACTGGGTCGCCGAGGGGTGTGGCCACTACGGCCTCTTCTCCGGGCGCCGCTGGCGCGACGCGATCTACCCCGAGCTGCGCGCCTTCATCCGCGAGGCAGAGCTCGACGCGCCCCCCGGGGGTGCGTCGTGAGCGGGGCGCTGCGCGGCAAGACCGCGCTCGTCACCGGCTCCACCAGCGGCATCGGCCTCGGGGTAGCGCTCGCCTTTGCGCGCGAGGGCGCCACCGTCATCCTCAACGGGTTCGGGGACGTCGAGGGCGCGCGTGCCCAGGTGAAGGCCCTCGGCGCCGAGGCGCTCTACGATCCGGCCGATCTCGGCAAGGTGGCCGACATCGAGGCGATGATGGGACGTGCCGCCGCCCTGGGGGGGGTCGACATCCTGGTCAACAACGCGGGCATCCAGCACGTCGCGCCGATCGAGGAGTTCTCGGCCGCCAGCTGGGATGCGGTGCTGGCCATCAACCTCACCGCCGCGTTCCACACGACACGCCTGGCGCTGGGCGCCATGCGCGCGCGCAACTGGGGCCGCATCGTCAACGTGGCCTCGGTGCACGGGCTCGTGGGCTCGGTGCACAAGGCGGCGTACGTCGCCGCCAAGCACGGCCTCCTCGGCCTCACCAAGGTGACCGCGCTGGAGACGGCGCGCAGCGGCGTCACCTGCAACGCGCTGTGCCCGGGCTGGGTGCTGACGCCGCTGGTGCAGCGCCAGGTCGACCTGCGCGCCGCGCGAGACGGCGTGGGCGACGACGAGGCGAAGAGCGCGCTCCTCCTGGAGAAGCAGCCGTCGGGCGAGTTCGTCGCCCCCGAGCAGGTCGCCGCGATGGCGCTCTTCCTCTGCAGCGACGCCGCCAGTCAGGTCCGCGGCGCCGCGTGGACCATCGACGGCGGCTGGAGCGCGCAGTAGCGGCTCCGCCGGCTCGTCACACCTGGTGACGGACGTACTCGTAGTCGACCGGGTTGCCCTTGATGCCGCGCGCGGGGGCCGCGATCCAGCCGGCCATCTGCTTGGGGTCGTAGACCGGCTTGCTCATCAGGCTCTTCACGAAGGCCTCGTCGGCATCGCTGGGGACCCACTCGTGCTTGCGCTTCTCCCACTCCTCGGCGGAGATGGGGGTGCCGTCGACGTCGAAGTGAAGGCCTGCGTAGAGGCCCGTGGCGCGGTGGAAGCGGCGGCTGGGGAGCTTCAGCTGGAACGCGAAGCCGGCCTTCTCGATCGCCCGGTTCCACTTGTCGATGCCACGCTGCGAGTCGGCGACGTACTCGTCGCGCAGGACCTCGTTCATCGCATTGCGGAGCGGCACGTCCTCCGCCTTCCAGCCGGTGAGCTTGCCGCCCTCCACCACCGGGACGTCCATCCGGTAGGTGCCGGTCTTCACCTCGTGGTCCTCGTACTTCTCCTCCTTGGCGCGGCCCTTCAGGCTGGAGGCGAAGAAATTGGCGGCGTTGGACGAGATCTCCCCGCCGAAGAGGTCGAGCGAGACCGAGTACCAGAAGTTCACGTACTTCTGGATGGTCGGCAGATCGATGCCGCCCTCCGCGCGCGCGTCCTCGTTGCCGTTCTGCTTCATGAGGTCGAGCGTGCGCTCGATCACGCGACCGAGGCCGGTCTCACCCACGAACATGTGGTGCGCCTCCTCCGTCAGCATGAACTTGGTGGTGCGCGCGAGCGGGTCGAAGCCGCTCTCGGAAAGGGCGAGCAGCTGGTACTTGCCGTCGCGGTCGGTGAAGTACGTGAAGCAGAAGAAGCTGAGCCAGTGCGCGCACGGCTCGTTGAACGCGCCGAGGATGCGCGGCTTGTCCGGGTTGCCGGAGCGGCGCTCCAGCAGGCCCTCCGCCTCTTCGCGGCCGTCGCGGCCGAAGTAGCTCTGGAGGAGGTACACCATCGCCCAGAGGTGACGGCCCTCCTCCACGTTGACCTGAAACAGGTTGCGCAGATCGTACATCGACGGGCACGTCTGCCCGAGGAGGCGCTGCTGCTCGACGCTCGCCGGCTCGGTGTCCCCCTGGGTGACGATGAGGCGACGGAGCACGTTGCGGAACTCGCCGGGGACCTGCTGCCAGGCCGGCTGTCCCATGAAGTCGCCGAAGTGGATCTTTCGATCGGGCGTCGGGTCCGCCATGAAGATGCCCCAGCGGTAGTCGGGCATCTTCACGAAGTCGTACTGGGCCCAGCCATCGGTATCGACGGAGACGGCGGTGCGAAGGAAGATCTGGTCCTCCTGGAAGCCCTCGGGCCCCATCTCCTTCCACCACTCGATGAACTGCGGCTGCCACTGCTCGAGGGCGCGTTGCAGCTTCTTGTCGCCGGAGAGGTCGACGTTGTTGGGGATCTTGGTGTCGTTGACCACGTCGCTCATGCGCGCCTCCAATCAAACTCCGGACGCTCCGGCT
>JBKJLX010000249.1:0-9938 GCA_046596645.1 Polyangiaceae bacterium | reverse complement strand
CCCGGCGCTCCGGCGCTTACCGGGACGGGACTCTCACCCGCTGGAGAGGCGCAGCGTGCGCCGATGGCTTCGCCACCCGGGGGCGGCTCGTTCACCGACGCGTCACGACGCACCATGTCCTGCAGTCTACCGCCGGTTCACGCCGAGGCCTCGCATGCCTCGTAGTGAAGGACCCCCAGATCGCGGAACCCCTGCTGGATACGGGGCGTCCACAGCCCGATTCGCTTGGTGTTGGGCACGATCTTGGAAAAGAGCAGCGAGCGAAAGAGCTTCATGGTCGGGCTCTTGTCGACCGCCTCCATGCACTCCTTCACCGGCATGCCCAGGTTCTCCCAGACCTCCTGCGCCATCATGCGGTCGCGCATCAGTCGGCAGGACTCGAGGACGAAGTCCTCGCGGTCCTTCAGCTCGCGCTCGGAGAGCTCGGCGTACAGGCCCTTCAGCGACAGCACGCCAAAGGCGACGTGACGCGCCTCGTCGGCGACGATCATCTTGACGATCTGGCGGATGAGCGGCTCCTCCGCGCTCTCGGTGATCACGCCGAACGCGGCAAGGGCCAGCCCCTCCACCAGGATCTGCATGCCGAGGTACTTCATGTCCCAGCGCGACTCGCGCAGGATCTCGTCCAGGATCTGCCGCAGGTGCGGGCTGATCGGGTAGACGAGCTCGAACTTCTCGCGCAGGTACCGATCGTAGGCCTCGACGTGCCGCGCCTCGTCGACCACTTGGGTCGCCGCGTACATCTTGGCGTCGGCGCTGGGCACCGCGAGCACGAGCTGCGACGTCGCGAAGAGCGCGCCCTGCTCGCCGTGGAGGAAGTTCGACAGCATGTAGCTCGCGGCGTGTCGGCGCAGGTTGGGCAGCTCGCGCTTCTTGTCGAGCTTGTCGAACATCGGCGTCCCGAAGATGGGGATGAACGAGTCGGGGACGTTCTCCGCCTCGGGGTCGACGTCGAGCGACCAGTCGACGTCGGTGGCGGCGTTCCACTGGTGACTCTTCGCCTTCTCGTACAGGTTCCTCAGGTCCTGGCGACGCGGCGCGTAGTCCCACGCGTAGACGACGTCGTGCGCGACCGGCACCGCGTCGTTGGCGGGCCTCGTCCCGAGCTGGGGAAGCGCCGGGGACAGGAACGGCAGGCAGTCCGGACGGAGATCGAAGGACGTGGCCATGAGCACCTCGTACTCCGGAGTGTTCTGCTGATTAACTTTTTAGTCAATGCTCCGAGGCTAATTTCCACGCGAGGCCGGCCAGGGCACGATGGCGACATGATCGCCACCACCTGCAGCCCCCCCGCGCGCGCCCTCCTCGCCGCCGGTCTCCTCGCACTGGCGGTCTCGGCGTGCTCCGGGGCGGACGCGGTGGGCTCCAGCCAGGCGGGTCCCAGCGGTTCCGGCGGCGGCTCGGCCGGCGGCGGCCGGGGCGACGGGGGCGCCGCGGACGGCTCCACCACCGGGACCCAGGCGGTCGTGGGATCGACGTCCAGCGGCGACGTGGTGGCAACCGTCACCAGCAGCGGCGACGGCGGGTCGGACGGCACCGGCGCCTCCGATGGCGGCGCGCCACAGGGCCCCTCGACCGGGACGATGACCGGCGGTGGCGAGGACTCGACCTCGACCGGCTTCATCAACCCGTGCGGCTCCGAGTGCGGCGACGAGGAGCTGTGCGATGGTGTCCACCGCGGCCTGGACGACGACTGCGACGGCGAGGTGGACGAGGGCTGCCCCTGCCGCGCCGGCGAGTCCTCCGACTGCTTCAAGGGCGACCCCAGCTACGCCGACGAGCCTGGCTGCTTCCCCGGCACCATGAAGTGCCTGACCGGCGGGACCTGGTCCGAGTGCAATGGCGGCTCTCACGCCTGGGGGCCGGATCCGTGCACCGAGCCCAGCGAGTCGGGGTGCCACCCGATCTCCGCCGTCCCGTTCCAGGTCGTGAACCTCATCGACGGCACCGGCGTCTTCAGCATGAACGCCGACGCCGGCAGCCAGACCTGGGAGGTCGACTGCCCGGCCGGCGTCGATCCCTGCCCGGCCATCGGCGGAGCGGCGCCGATGGACGACTTCCAGGCGCTGCAGTCGGGCGAGTACACCGTCACCTACTCGAAGACGGTCGCGGGGCAGCCCTCCAGCTGCACCTACCCGCTCTACGTCGGGGCACGCGGGATGCGTGTCGAGCTCAGCTGGGAGTTCGCCACCTCGACCGATCTCGATCTCCACATGATGCAGCCGGGGGTGGCGAGCGTCTTCAACTCGGGCGGCTCGGCCACCGACTGCACGTGGAACAACTGCACCATCGACGAGTATGCATTCGGCACCGGCCCGGAGTGGTTTCCGGCGAGCGCGCCGCTCGGAGAGCCGGTCGCCTGGTACCTCGACCCCGACCCCAACCTGAACTCCTGCTACTTCGCGCCACGAGGCGTCGGTCAGGACTGGGCGGACAACGGCGATGGCTGTCACAACCCGCGCCTCGATCTCGACAACGTCTCCTGCAGCGTGGGCGTCAGCGATCCGAACAGCTCCAGCTTCTGCGCAGCCGAGAACGTCAACATCGACTTCCCGCCGGTCGACGCGTGGACCCGCCTCGGGGTCGTCCACTACTCGGGCAACGTGAACCGGCCGACCCTCCGCGTGTTCTGCGACGGCGCGCTGCGCGCGGTGCTCGGGCCCGAGGGGTTCGCGACGCCGGTGGAGACCAGCTCGCAGCAGCCTAAGCAGGTGTGGCTGGCGGCGGACGTGCGCTGGACCGAGGGCGAATGCAGCCGCGAGTGCGAGGTCTTGCCCATCTACCGCGATGCCGACCTGCAGACGGCGTGGATCGATCCCGCGCCCGCGGGCGGCCCTCCGTTCCCGCAGTGAGCGCGGGGCTCAGCTGGACCTAGAGACCTGCCGACACCTCGAGCGTGCGACGCAGCAGCGTCGCCAGCCGCTCGGGCTCGAAGAGCTCGCCCGGGCCGACCAGGGTGTCGGCCTCGACCAGGCTGACCTCGAGCGCGTCGCAGTGGGCCTGGAGCACCGCGCCGCCGGCCTGGGCGAGGCGCACCACCACGAAGGCGCCCGCGAGCGCGAGCGGCCAGGTCGGCGCCAGCGCGTCGTGCGCCGGCAGCCCGATGATCTCGATCTCCACGCCGTCGCCAAGGCGCACCACGCCCAGGCGGCGCGCGACGTCGATGCGCGGCGGCGCCTCCGCCGCGGCCGACACCTCGACCAGTCGCTGGAGCGTCGCCGCGATCAGCGACAGCTTGCGAGGCGGCGTCGCCAGGACCAAGCGTGGCATCGCGAACGCCGGGTGCGCGAGGCGCGCCACCAGCGGCCGCAGGGCGGCGATGCTCCCCTCGGGTGCGATGCGCGCCGCGAGGTCGCCGAGCGCGATGCGACGCACGCGGCCACCGTTCTCGAGGAGGGCGACCGCCTCCAGGATGGCGAGATCGCTGGCCTGCACGTCGTCCAAGAGCTCGTCGATGGTGCGCGGCGCGCGCAGGCGGCGGAGCACGTCCTCCAGCAGCGCGCCGGAGGGGATCTCCCCCGAACCGCTGACCGGGCTGGCGCTGACCGGCGGTTCGTCCGCCACACCCTTGGGCGCGACGAAGGCGACGCCGTCCGACTTCAGCTTGCGGCGGAGCTCGCGCACCTCGTCGGCGTGGCGCATCCCGTCCATGAGCAGGCCGTGGCCGGCGCCGGTGATGCGGCGCGGCCCCGAGGCGCGCTGGGGGTTGAACGCGAAGTTGCCGCTCGACTCGCGCAGCAGGCGGAAGAGCGCCTTTTCCCCCTCCATGCGCCGGTAGGAAGCGTCGACGATCTCGCCCTCTTCGACGCGGATCTCGCCGTTGCCCCCGGAGAGGTTCACGGTGACGGTGCCGCTCCTCTTGTTCATCGCCAGCATCTGCAGCAGATCGGCGAGGCCCATCTGGCTGAGGTTGCCGCGCAGCTCGTCGAGGGCGACGTCGGTCTGGCTGCCCCGCGGGCAAGCCTCGAGGATGCGGGTCACCACCAGCTCGAGATCGTCGTCGAGCATGCCGGCGACGCGGCGCCCGACCGCATCCCGCCGCTCCGGCATCTTCAGCACCGGCAGGTGCTGGAGCTGGGGGATGAGCCGCAGCGCCTGGGTCAGCTCGCCGTCGGCGTCGAGCGACGACACGACCAGTACGGCGTCGGGAGCGGAACGGTAGGCCGCCTCGACAGCCGCGTAGGCGTCGACGGCGTTCGCCACCGCGAAGCCTCGCGATCGCAGCGCCGAGGCGACCTCGCCCAGGGCTTCCACGTCGGGATCGACGAGCAGGACGCGGGGCATGCCTTCGCTCTCAGGATAGACGGACGCCGGCGGTCCTGCCGACGCGCTCGGCCAGGAGATCGGCGAGCAGAGGGTCGGCCGAGTGCACGCCGCGCATCCGGCCGCCAGACTCGCGGGCGAGGAGGCTGTAGGTCGCGTGATCGCTCAGCACGGCCAGCGCCTCGACCGTGGGCTGCCCCGGCATGCGCTCGGCGTCGACGACGTAGACGGCGACGCCATCGCGCGTGCTGGCGCCCGCCAAGCGCACGGCGCTACCCACGTGCGCGCCCTCGGCCCCAGCGGCGAGGACCAGCGCCGAGCCCCCGCGCGTGGCGTCGCCGAGGACGCTGGCGACGAGCGCCCGGGCCGCGTCGGGCGGGAGATCGAGCGCCCGGGTGGTCACGCCCGCCATCGCCGGGTCATCGACCGGCGGCGCCCCCTCGAGCGCCCAGAGAATGTCGTCGAGCGAGGCGAGGTGGGCGCAGGTGCGGCGCACTGTCGAGGCGCGACAGGCCTCGCTGCGGCGCCGCGCCACCCGGAGGAGCTGCGAGAGATCGGTGCCGTCGTGGGGGAAGGACGCGACGCCCACGTAGGCCTCCAGCCCGCCGCCGCCGATCTTCCCCAGGATGCGCCGCCGGCAGGCGTGCCCACCCAGGCCGTCCGTCTCCGGAAGGAGCGCGTGGAACTCGTGCTCGTCGACGCGGGCGAGGATCGCGGTGTCTCCGAGCGCGTCGAGCAAGCGATCGGCGACACCGGCGACGTCGCTGGGCGAGCCGCGGGTGCCGAGGGCGATGGTCGCGATGGCGAAGCGCCGCCCGTGCCGGCGCGCGCGGTCGATCTCTCGGCCGGCGACGTCGACGTAGTACGCGAACGAGTAGGCGCTCGACCCCGGATCCTTGATGGTGCCCCCGCGCGCCGACTCGGCCTGCGACACCATGGCCAGCGGCACCGCCGCCAGCGCAGCGATGGTCGACGCGGCGTGGCGCGACGACTCGTCATCGTCGCCGCCGCGGAGCAGCACGTGGCCCTGGGCGGTGCCCCCGGCGGCGATGGCCACGCGCGACCAGCCGTCCGCAAGGGTGAGCCCGTCGAGCTCGGCCGAGGTGGCGGAGCTGGGCGCGCTCGACGAGTCGCCCTCGGTGGCGCCGCGCACGAAGAGGTCCTCCCCCTCGGCGAGGTACACGGCGACGTCGGTGGCACCCAGCGTGTCGCGCAGGATCACGGCCATGCGCGAGGCCGCGGTCGAGCGATCGGCGGCGGCGCCCAGGGAGGAGACCTCGCGCGCGGCGGCGATCAGGCGCTCCGCCGCGCCGTTTGCCTTGCGCAGGCGATCGCGCTCCTCACGGTCGAGGAGGCGCGCCTCAGCGTCTGCCACCGCGGTCAGCACCTCGTCGCCCTCCAGCGGCAGCACGAGGACGCCGGCCCCGCCCAGCGCGACCGCCGCCGCCGCGGCCTCCAGCGCCGCGGGGCGGGCCATGGCGTGGACCAGCACGTCGGGCGCCAGGGCCTTCACGTGGTGCACCAGGGCCAGCGCCGCGCCGCCGAACGCCGACACGTCGAGGAACACCAGATCGGGCGGCCCCGCGGCGATGGCCTCGATGGCCGCCGCCGGATCGGCCGCGAGCAGCGGCTCCTTGTCGGCGAGCACGCGCGCGAGGAGCGCACGCGTCGGCTCGTCGTCGGTCAGGGCCAGGACGCGGATCGACTTCACGGACGACGCCTCGGCCCGACCGCCGTGCTGGCGCCCGCGACTTCGCCGCGAAAGGCTCGTCGCGCTGGGCCGCGCATGGTCACCGCGAAGGTGCCGGCCTCGACCTCGATGAGGAGCGGCCCCCCGGGAAGCCCGACCTCGATGGGCTCGCCGAACGGGGAGCGGCCCTCGCGACAGGCGACGGCCGCCACCGCGCACGCGCCGGTGCCGCACGCGGCCGTGGGGCCGACGCCGCGCTCCCACACCAGCACGTCGAGCCGCCGCCCCTCGCCCCGCACCAGCTCCACGTTGACCCCGCCCGCGGGGGCGACCGACACGCAGGGCCCCACGCGCGCGAGGTCGGCGTCGTCGAACGCGCCGAATCGCACCGCGTGCGGGTTGCCCATGCTGGCGCGGAGGAAGCGGAGGCGCTCGCCCTCGATCTCGACCTCGAGGTCGTCCTCGAAGACGGCGCGACCCATCTGGATCGCGACGTCCCACGCCCCCGCGGCGCCGCCCGGCGCCACCAGGAACGGACGGGGACCGGCGTCGGTCTCGGCGACGGTCCACACCCCGGGGGCCGCGCGCCCGCGCTCGACCAGCCAGGCCGCGACGCAGCGGAGGCCGTTTCCGCACATCTCTGGGCGCGAGCCGTCGGCGTTGATCACGGTCATGCGCGGCGCGCCGCCGGATCCTGCGGTCACTGCGAGCACCCCGTCGCCGCCGACACCTCGTCGGCGATCGCACAGCGCACGCACCACCTCCGGCGGTGGCGGCTCGCCGTCGAGGACCAGGAAGTCGTTCCCCAGCCCCTCCCATTTCTCGAACGGAAGACCGTCACGGTGGCTCGTCATCGCTCGCTCAGCGCTTCGCCCGCGCCAGGCGGGCGCGGGCCGCGGAGGCGCCCAGCCCGTGGACCTCGACGACCTTCCCCCGAGACGACGCGCCCAGCACGATGGTGACGTCGGTCTTGCGGACGTCGAGCGCCTTCGCGAGGAGCGTGCGCAGCTCGTCGTTCGCCGCCCCCTCCGCCGGGGCCGCGCGCAGCGCCACCTCGAGAGCCCCCTCGCGCACGCCAAGAACCGCGCTCCGCGCGGACCGGGGCTTCACCGCGACGTCTATGCGCACGCTGCCGGCCCGGTCGCCCACCTCGAGGCGACCGAACTCGGGGACCACCTGGGCCGGGTGCGCCGCGACCTCGGCGGCGGCTGCGGACGGGGGGGCCGCCGCTGCGCTCTTCGGCGTGGAGTCGGGTGCTGCGGCCACGCGCCGCATGGTACCCCGCCTGCGCGACGTCCGCCGGCGCTATGCTCGGTCCGTGGGCGCGCTCCGCTGGACGACCGCCGGCGAGTCGCACGGGCCCGCCCTCGTCGCCGTGGTGGAGGGCATCCCCGCAGGTCTGGCTCTCTCCGCCGAGGACGTCGACACCGACCTGGCGCGACGTCAGCGCGGCTACGGCCGCGGCGGCCGGATGAAGATCGAGCGCGACCGCGTCCGCTTCGTCGGCGGTGTCCGCGGCGCGGAGACGCTGGGGAGCCCGATCGCCATGGTGATCGAGAACCTCGACCACGCCTCGTGGCAGGGCCGTATGGGCGCCGAGGCCTTCGCGACGCCGCCCGAGCCGCTCACGCGCCCGCGGCCGGGCCACGCCGACCTGGCGGGCGGCCTCAAATATGACCGCAAGGACCTCCGCGACGTGCTGGAGCGGGCCAGCGCCCGGGAGACCGCGGCGCGGGTCGCGGTGGGCGCGATCTGCCGCCGCCTCCTGCGCGAGGTGGGCGTCGCGGTCGTCTCGCACGTCACCTCGATCGGCGACGTGGTGGCGACCGGTCTCGAGGGACTCGACCCGCTCGTCCTGGGGCAGCGGTCGGCGGAGAGTGACGTGGGCTGCGCCGACGAGGGGTCGGCGGCGGCGATGCGCGCGGCGATCAAGGCGGCCTCGCACGACGGCGACACGCTGGGCGGCGTGTTCGAGGTTGTCGCCATCGGCGCGCCCCCCGGTCTGGGCAGCCACGTCGCGTGGGACCGTCGCCTCGACGGGCGACTCTCCGGCGCGCTGGCCAGCATCCAGGCGATCAAGGGCGTGGAGATCGGGCTCGGCTTCACTGCTGCGCGCCGGCGCGGCTCGGAGGTGCACGACGCGATCGGCTACGATGCCGGCGAGCAACGCTTCGTCCGCCCCACCAACCGCGCCGGCGGCGTCGAGGGCGGCATCTCCAATGGTGAGCCGATCGTGGTGCGCGCGGCGATGAAGCCGATCGCGACGCTGCGCAGGGCGCTGCCCAGCGTCGACGTGCGCAGCAAGGAGGTGTTCGCGGCCGCCCACGAGCGCAGCGACATCTGCGCGGTGCCCGCGGCGGCGGTGGTGGGCGAGGCGATGGTCGCCATCGTCCTGGCGGAGGCTCTGCTGGAGAAGCTCGGGGGCGACTCGATGGGAGAGATCCTCCGCAACCTCGAGGGGCTCCGCGCGCAGCTGGCCGCGTACTGATGATGGCGACGCCCGGCGGGCTCGCGGCCCGCCCGTTCGCAGCGGACGCCCCGCTCCTCCTCGCCGGTCCGCCCGGCGTGGGGAAGACGGCGGTCGGCCGGCTCGCGGCGGCGCGGCTAGGCCTCGAGCACTGCGATCTGGACGCGGTGGTGGAGCAGGCGGCCGGCGCGTCCATCGCGGCGCTGGTGAAGCGCGAGGGCGAGGCGGCCTTCCGCGCCCGCGAGCGCGCCGCGCTGGAGGACGTGCTGCGAGCGCCCCGCCGGCGCGTCGTCTCGCTGGGTGGCGGCGCGCTCGTCGATCCGGCGCTCCGCGCGCTGGCGCTGGGGCGCGCCGTGGTGGTCGGGCTCGACGCGCCGCTCGCGGTGCTGGCGGCGCGAGTCGCCAGGGCCGCCGGCGAGCGGCCGCTCCTCGCCGGGGACGAGGGCGGGCTGGCCGCGCGCCTCGAAGCGCTGATCGCGCCTCGTCGTGCCGCGTACCGCGAGGCCCACGTGACGCTCGACGGATCGCGCGGCGCGGAGGTGGTCGCCGGGGACGTGGCGCTGGTCCTGGGGGACACGCACGCCTGGGTGCCCTCGGTGGCAGGTGGCTACCCGGTGCGCCTGGCGCGCGACGGCGCTGCCGCAGCCGCCCAGTCGGCGCGCGCGCTCGAGGTGCTGGACGTGCACCTGATCAGCGACGAGGCGATCGCCTCCACCTGGGGCGGCGTCACCGCGGCCGCGCTCGCTGCAGCGGGCCGGCCAGTCGCGTCCGCCTCGCATATCGCGTCGGGGGAGGCGCACAAGCGGCTGGCCACCATCGAGCGCCTCGCCGGCGAGCTGCTCGCGGCCGGCGCCTCCCGCGCCAGCGCCCTGCTCGCCGTGGGCGGCGGCGTCACCTCGGACCTGGTGGGGCTCCTGGCCGCGATCTATTTCCGTGGTGTCCCATGGATGGCGGTCCCCACCACGCTGCTGTCGATGGTGGACGCCGCGGTGGGCGGCAAGACCGCGGTCGATCTCGCGCACGCCAAGAACGTCCTCGGAGCCTTTCATCCGCCGCGCGCGGTGGTGGTCGATCCGGCGCACGCGCGCACCGAGTCCGCGCGCGCCCGCAGCTCCGGCCTGGCCGAGGCGGTGAAGACGGCGCTGGTCGGCGACCCCGAGCTCCTCTCGCTGCTGGAGCGGGAGGGTGAGGCCGCGTCGCGGGGCGAGCCCGAGGTCCTCCGCGAGGTGGTGAAGCGCGCGCTCGCGGTGAAGGTCGGCGTCGTGGGCCGCGACGAGCGCGAGCTGGGGGAGCGGGCGCACCTCAACCTCGGCCACACCTTCGGTCACGCGCTGGAGTCGGCGGCCGGGCACAGCGACCTCACCCACGGCGAGGCAGTCGCGATCGGGCTCGTGGCGGCGCTCCGCGTCGGCGAGGCGATGGGCGCCACCGAGCGCGGGCTCGCCTCGCCGACGCGGAGCGCCGCCACGAGCCCGATCGCGACTGCCTCGCCGTGGGTGAGGTCGCTGTGCCCGGCCG
>JBKJLX010000155.1:0-12480 GCA_046596645.1 Polyangiaceae bacterium | reverse complement strand
CCACTTCGACGCGATCGCTCGGAAGCTCTCGCGAGCTGGCCTCGAGGTGACGAGGACCGACGCCTACCGGATCGCGATCGCCCGCGGTCTCGAGGAACTGCGCACCGAACTCGTGCTGTCGTTCTCGCTGTCCACCGAGGACCCAGAGCCCGCGCGGGACACCACGCCGGCAGCCGTGGCCTCGCGGGGGTCGAGGCCGGCGAAGGCGCGGACGAAGCGCCTGCCGGTGATTCCGAGGGTGCCGACCTTCCGAATCGTCGACGTCTCCACCGGGGAGGACCTCGGCGAGGTCGAGGCGCCGGGCGGCACCTACGAGGACGCGATCAGGCTGTTCCTGAACCGCAGCAGCGCGGAGGGACGAGACCTCGTCGCAGCCCGCATTTCTGGTAGGCCCGGCATGAACCCGCGAGCGATGCTCCCGCGAGACGCTGTCGTCTTGCGGATGCCGAGCGGCGAGCTTGTCCACACGGCCGCCGAAGTCGCGGCTCGCGTGCTCGCAGACAGGCCGGCGAAGACACGTGGAGTTGATAACTGACTGGAAACGGTCGCCTGATCGTTTTCCGCTCGCGGAAGTCGGCAGGCGTACGGGCGTACCGGGTGCCGATGACGGCGTCGTTCGAGGCGGAACTCTGGGCGCTCACGGACGAGGGGCCCGATACGGCGGTGCGGCGTCTGAGGGAGCTGGCGCCACGTGAGCCGTGGCGGCACCGCGACGCGTTCTCCGCGGCGCTTGGCAGGGCAGTTCGACCGGCGGCCAAGGCGGTGCCCGGGGAGCGTCGGTTCCACGCCCCTCGTCCGCACACGGCGCCCCACGACGAGCCCCTGCGCCCCGAGGCTGCTGCCCTGGTGCGTGAGCTTCTCGGCCACGTGAAGCGCCCGCTGACTGCCCAGACGGCCATCCTGGCGGAGGAGTGCGCCCGCGGTGCGCTGAGGGACGCGGTGCTCCAGGTCGCGCTGCTGTCGGCCGTGACGGCCGCCGCAGACGCCGGTGATGCCGGGTTCGTCTTCGAGAGGCTCGACCATGCGTGGGACCTCATCCCCGAAGACGCGCGGCTGCGGTTCAGTAGCTGGATGGTCGAGAACGGAACCGGCGAGCTCCGCAGCCGCGGGTTTGAGCCGCTGGTCATCCGGATGGCCGACATCCTCTCGCGGCGCCAGCCGGGGCTCGCGGCGCGGCTGCTCATCGCTGGCTTCTCGGGCGACGACGGGAGGAGCCCTGCGCTCGAGCGCGGAACGCCACCCGAGGAGCTGGCTACCATGCTCGTGCGTGCGGTCGAGGCCGCCGAGCCGTCATGCATCGCCGAGATCATCGAGCGGGTGCCCGCGGACATGAGAGGCGACGTCGTCGATGCAACGTTCCAGGAGGGCATTGTCGCGTGCAAATCGGAGCTCGAAGCGGCGATGACATCCGGTGGGCTGAGCGACGTGAGCGCGGCCGTCGGCTGGCGGTCGTGGGCCCGATCTCCGCGCGCCGCGTGTCTGCGTCCGTCGAACCCACACGTCGCGCGGCTCGCCTTGGAGCAGGTGGTCCAGGTGGCAAGCGCCCGCTCGCTCGGAGCGGCGGATGCCATCTCAGCCGTCGTCGGTGCCGCGCTCGAGCTCCTTGAGCCGAGCGAGTGGGAGCCTCTCCTCGTGCAGCTGCTCGGCGAGCCAGGCGCCGCGCCGCCAATCGCCGACGCCCTCGATGCGACGCTTTGCGAGCCACACCCGTACACCGGCAAGCTTGGACGGGGGGCCATCCGCGCCAGGATGACGCTGCTCCGAGAGCGTGTCCCGAGGACGGCACAAGTGGCCGCCCGAGACGAGCTCACGGCGCTCCAGGATTCGCTGCAGTGGGTCGTCCGCGACGTGCGTCTCGTCGAACCCGGAACTCCCGGTGAGCACCTCGCGGCGCTCCTTCACAACGTGAACCGACTCGTTCTCGACCCCGACCTTGGCGAGACGCAGATCGCGGTGGACGGAGAGACGCTGCACGTACAGAGCCGGTCGATCGCGGTCGTGCTCTCCGATCGCTTCTCGCCCGAGGAGCAGCGGCGGCTGGCCGAGCTGTTCGTCATCCACGAACTCGTCCACCTCGTGCAGGGCATCGGGCGCAAGGACGACGTCCGCGCGATCCGCACGCGGGGTCTCCTCGGCGAGATGACCTTGATGCAGCTCGACCTTGCGGCCGACCACCTCGCGGCGCGCGTGCTCGCGACCTTGAGGTGCGAGGGCTCGCTGGTCGAGCTGAAGGAGCTGCAGGCAAGGAGCCTCGCGATGTTTCCGTTCACCTGGCCGCAGGGCGCCTCCAGCCGCCGACGGAAGAGTCTGCGCCTGGCCAGCCTCCGGCTCGACGCGGCCCTGCGGCGTGCACGACCCGGCCTGATCCCCGAGCGCAGGTACCTGGCCGTCGACGCGCAGCCGAGGTCGGAGCAGATCCACGTACTCGAGATCGACGAGCTCGTTCGAGTGCACCTCGTCGACGTCGAGGCTGGTGTCAGCGACGCCCTCGTCCGAGCCGCTCAGCACGGGGACGAGGTGACCCCGGTCATCGAACGCGCTGCGCAGGCGGCTCTCCGGCAGTGGTAGGCGCGCGGGGGCGGGCCATCGGGGACGGCCCCCGGACCGGCGCCGCGCCGCTGCATCGGCCCCGAGCGGCTCCGCGCGCTGGGCGCGCGCCCGCGTGGCCGAAAAGGCGGCGCGAGCGCGTTCGCGTACTGAATGGCGTTGACACGTTCTAACCCTTAGAGGTACCACTGAGCCATGGAACTGCGCACGCCGGTACAAGTGGAGTCGATGCCGCGCCCCCCGAGCGACACCGTCCAGATCTCCGCACGCGTCCCGACCTCGTGGCTCGAGCAGTTCGACGCCGTCGCGAAGCGACTCTCGCGGCCCGGCCTGGAGGTGACCCGGGCCGACGCCTACCGCATCGCCCTAGCCCGCGGCCTCGATGAGCTGCGCGAGGAGCTGAAGCTGTCCGAGCCCGCCCCGACGCAGACCAAGAGGAGCGCGACCGCAAGGGACGGCTCGCTGTCGACGACCGGCTTGCTCGCCCCGACGCAGTGGCCGGTAGGGACGACGTTCCGGCAGCGGCTGACGAGCAACCTGATGGTCGTCGGCGAGGTGGTCGACATCGATCATCCCGATGAGGTGAAGCTCACCGCAGACATGCTCGCCAAGGAGCCGTCGCTCCGGTACGCGCGCTGCTTCTCGGCGACGGACCCGACGGGCGAGACCGGCGTCGTGGACATGCGCTCGGTACAGATGATCGAGCCCTCCGAGTTCCGCCGATTGCGGGCCCAGATCCAGACGCCTCCGAAGAAGACGAAGAAGAAGCCCGTCATTCCCATCGTGCCGACGTTCCGGATCGTGGACGTCACCACAGGCGACGATCTCGGCGAGGTCGAGGTTCCCGGCGGCGGTCCGGCCGAGGCGCACGCGGAGTTCTTGCGCGGCGAGGGCGCTTCGATGGCAGGACGCGATCTCGTCGCCGCGAGGCTCACGGGGCGCCCCGGGATGAACCCGCGCGCGCACGCGCCAGTCGACGCCATCGTCCTCGGCTACGAGTCTGCCAACGCGGGGGGGGGCGGCACGCTGGAGCTGTTCGGCAGCGCGCAGGAAGTGGCGCAGCGTGTGCGGGAAGACCGCGCGGCCGCGAAGAAGAAGCCGAGCCGCTGAAAGGCGAACCGCGGCGTCGGCTGGGACCGGACCCGCGGGTCATGACCGCGAACCTGACAGCAGCCGACGGCGCGAACCGTTACGCGCGCGCCGCCACGCCGCACCGGCCCGCGTGCGCTTGAAGATCGTCGCGCGCCGACCCACCGTCCGGCTCCATGGCATCCCCACCCACCTCTCCGCGGCTGCTGCGCCAGGCCGCACGTAGCTGCTGGCGGACCACGACCCGACGGTGCGGATCTCGTCCTCGCAGTGCGCGGCGAGCGTGTCGCGGTCGACCACGCTGCTCGTTGCCGTTTCGTTGGGGGGCTTCTTCGTGACGTTGCCGATGCTCGCCCGGTCGCCGTCCTGCGGCTCGCTGCACTTCGGCCGAGCGTCCGCGCGGGGGCGGACCCGGCGAGCATCCGCGAAGCCAAGGATTTCGTCGCCGGGATGGCGGTCGGCCACGGCGCTCTGCATCACGGCGCTGGAGCGGCAGGAGCGGAAAGTCGACACGATCAGTCTCTAGCTCGCTCGATGCAGGATCTCTGCCTCAGGAGGGGCCAGTGCCTGCTCCTCGCGGGCCTGCGCCACCATGAGCTCGACCATGGCATCGAGGAAGGCGTTCACCTCGTTGGAGAGCACCGCCGGTGACGGTCCCACGGTGCGGACCTCGTCCTCGCAGTGCGGGTCCCGATCGGTCTTGCTCATCTTGGCGGCGACGGGGATCGTCGCCGTGCACTTGTGCGCCTTGGTCATGAACGGCCCGACGCTCGCACGGTCGCGGTGAAGTAGATCGTTCCACCTCGGGGGAGGGTTCGCGCCGGCAAAGACTTCACCAACGTCCGCGAACTCAAGGGACTCGTCTTCGGGGGTCGCGCTCCGCCTGCGGACTCCGTGGGCGGCGAGCAGATGGGGATGACGACCGCCGCGGCCGGTTCGCTGGCGGCGGGAGGCATGGCGGCGCGACAGGGTGGGTGGGCCGAGCGGCGGCAGCGAGGCGGCGTCAGCCAGCACGCTGCTGCTGGTCACCCGGGTGACAGGCGCCCGGGCCCGCTGCGGCGCCGAGCCGCGCGAGCCCGCCGCGGCGGGGTATCCTGGCACGGTGACCCGCGGTCTCGGCGTTCGGCTGCACAAGGCAAAACCCAAGGACTGGCCTTCAGCCGTGTGGGCCATCGTCGCGGCCGACGTCTCGGAGGTTGTCGCTCACGGCACTCTTCTCGCGCCGAGGTCCTACGGCGAGGCCGATGCTCTGAGGCACCTTCACGAAGGCATCAGTCGCGTCGTGCATCAGCACCAGGTGACTCGAGTGCTCGTCTGGGAGATCGAGGGGAGCGCCAGGATGAACGCCGCGATGAGGCCGAGGCTGCGCGCGGAGGGGGTCGTGTGCGCCGCGGCACGACTAGCTGGGTCGGACACGGAACTGGTCGCGTGGCCGGCCGTCGCAGCACGCGCGCAGGCGACGGGCAAGAAGGCCGAGTACGAGAGCGCGTCCGTCGTCGCCGGCGTCGAAGTTGGCACAGCCGACTCGCTCGCCGTCTTGCTGGCTGCCGCGGCGGTGAGGCGCTGACATGGAAGTGCTCGGACAGGCGCAGCTCCGCTACGACCGACAGGCCGACATCGGTGGCGATGGCCAGAACTCCAAGGTTTACCGGTGCTTCGACCACCACCTGCGCGCGACCTTGGTGGTGAAGGAGATCGAAAAATCTAAGCTCGATCCCGCGAAGTTCTTCCTCGAGGCACAGGCCGTCTATGCGTCGGCCCACCCACGTGTCGTCCCGGTCCACTGGGCTGCCGAGACGGATGAGAAGGTGTGCATCGCGATGCCCCTGATGCCCAACGGGTCGCTGGCTGACGCGATCAGGAAGGGGCCGCTGAAGGCATCACGCGTCATCGCGATCGGGCAGGACATCTGCGAGGGAGTTGCCCAGATCCACATCGCTCGCTTCGTTCACCTCGACATCAAGCCGACGAACGTCCTTTTCGACGTCAATGGAAGAGCCTCGGTCGGCGACTTCGGTCTCGCCGCCGAGCTCGACCATGCCGACACCGCCGATACCCGGGACCTCCACCTCTACTCGCCCGCACACCCACCGGAGCTCCACAAGCAGAAGGGCGTCCTGACCCCAGCGGCCGACGTCTACCAGCTGGGATTGACCCTATATCGGGCCGCCAACGGCGAGCCCTACCACCGACGGCAGTGGGAGCGCCTGCGAGCGAAATCTCTGCAGGAGAAGCGAGATGCGGTCGCCAACGGGACGTTCCCCGACAGGACGTTCCTGCCGTCAGTGCCGCAGAGGCTCCGGCAGATCATCCGGCGCGCGCTGGATGTTGATCCGCAGAAGCGGCAGGTGGGCGCCCGCGCGCTCGCCGAGGACCTCGCGCAGGTCGAGGTGCACCACGACTGGGAGACCGAGGCGTACACGGACGAGATCGCCAGCTGGCGTCTGCGCAGCGCGGACAGGGTGGACCTGGTGGTGCTCCGCCGCGGCTTGCTCCCGGACACCGCGACGGAGATCTGGACCGACCGCGAGGGCGCTCGACGACGGAAGAAGCCCGACGCCTGGGAGTCGGGCCTCCGGACGGACAAGCAGGTGCTCAAGGCGCTGGCTAAAGCGTTTCGAGCGGCAGAGACCTGAGGACCACGCGGTCACCGTCCTCGACGAGGACGACATCACCGCGGGGGCCAACGCGGGCGGCGACGCGCTCCGGCAGGCACCTCGCGCAGAACGGGCTCTCCTCGGCGACGCGGGCGGACACCGGGTGAGGCCTGCTGCAGTACGCGCAACGTCGGCGCAACTCGGCGACCTTGCTCCCAGACGGCGTCGCCATCGCTACGACCGCCTCGGGAGCTTCAGCTTCGGCAGCTCGGCGTGCTTCTCGAGCGCCGCGTCGATGAACCTCGCCGCCACCTCTGCCGCGTTCCGCCCGTGGATTCCGCGCTTCGCGAGCTCGTTGAGCAGCGCTTTCGACTGAGCGGACAGCGTGACTTCCAGCGTCTCGCTGCGCGCTGCGTTGGCTGTCCGTCCCATAACTTCGCCGATACTACCGGGAAGTTATCCTGGCGGCCACGGCGGTCAAGGCCGCCACGAAGCGGCGGCAGCGGGCGCGTCCGGTTCGGCAGACCTTCACCGATCCAGGCCCCGGACGCGGCTGCCCCTAGGCCTAGGACGACTGCCAGACGACGCGCCAGGCCGCGTTGCGGAGGCGACCCCGACCCGCTCAGGCCGCGCAGCACCAGGCGATGTCCGCCGGTGCCCTGACAGCGCCGGCCTGTCGCCCCTCTACCCGGTCGGCCACGCAGCCTGAATGCGGTCGGCGAGCGAAGGCTGCAGAAGTCTGGCGCAGCTCAGCGGAGGCACCCACGCGCCCGAGCGAGCGCCCGGCCCCGGGCGCCACGCCTCCATCTGCAACCTGCTCGGTGAGCAACTGCTCGACGCCACCTCCGCGGGATGGTCGCGCGGCGTCGCCGCTCAGTCGCGCTCGCCGAGGCTGCCCTCGTGTCACACACGATGAGGCGACCGGATTGCCAGTCAGCAGCCACAAGGGACCAGCTGAGGACCGATTTCGGCAGGGGCATGGGACCACCCCATCGGCATGCTGATGGGGCCACCCGCGAGGGGGGCTGACGCGAGATCGGCAGCAGCATGGGACCACCAGCCGCCGGATATCGGCAGGGTCATGGGACCAGCGGAGCGAGCGACCGGCAGTGATGCAGGTGAGAGTGGCGCGCGGACTCCGCGAACCGATGCACCCGCACCCGCACCAGCTGACCACGTGGGACATGATGATGCGCCGCGCAGCGACGAGAGCTCCGCGGGCGGGGGGCGGGAGGCCCTGCCGGGTCGGGACCCAGGCACGGAGCGCGTCGGCTGAGGTCCGCATGACGACCTCGTCCCCGGGCACGGTCACGGGTGGCTCGTCCGTCGACCGGCCCAGAGCGCGCCAGGCTCCCCACGAGCCGCTCGGCCATATCCTTGGACCCGCACCGGCCCCGGGTGGGATGAGGGCGAGGAGGTTGGTTGCTCGCTCGGCGGCGCCCAGGGCGGCATCCGCGCTCGTGTGGGCGACCCGGGAGGTCGATGCCGACTGCCGACACTGCGCGCGCCGCTACCTGCGCCTCGACCTCCGACCGGACCGCCGACTCGTACTCACTCGATGCTCTGAACCAGCGTTCGGATGTTCGGTTGCTGCCGATCGAGCTGCGACTGGTTCACGCGCACGCGCCTGGCGACGAGGTTGTAATCGCCGTGCGTAAGGGACACGATCGGAATCCCGAGCGCTCCGGAGACGACGGAGGCTGTGTTCGCGTCACTGACTTCGAGCTGGAACATCTGCCGAAACGCGGCCCGCGTTGTTGGGGGAGGGCTCCCCACGGGATGCACGGCGAAGTTCGAGGGGGACGTCGTGTACGCGGTCCAGATCGCCGTGCCGATCTCCGTGACGACTGTCCGAAACGCGTTCGCCGAGGCGTAGTTCGCCTGCGTGAGGCGGTTGCCGACGTAGCAATAAATCTTGGGCTGCGTCATCCGGGCCGCCTGGGACTTAATGAAGAACTCTGATTGCTGACCGCCAGTACGGACATGTCCGTACAACAGCGCCAGGACTGCACCCACTGCTCGGCGTGAAGATCCGTCGGCCGAGAACGGGATGATCAGTCGGTCCGAGGCGGACATCGCCAGCTCCGTGTAGATCCCGAAGCTAGGGTTGCAGTCGATGAACGTCGTGATGTCGTCGGTTCCCCAGGCGCTCCGAACATCGCCGATCAGATCGGCGAGCCAAAGATGGACCTTGGCCCATGCGTCGTCAGGACCAGGGGTGGTTGCGTTCGCGACTCTCGACGCCAGCACCTCCAGCTCGTCATCGCCTGCAACGACGAAGACGTTCGTTGGCACCATGGAGTTGTAAGCGTGGACGCTGGTGAGGTAGCGCAACCCGGCGCCAGGGTTGTGGTAGGGACTCGCGATGCGATCGCGGATGTAGCCCGCGATCGTGAGACGGGGGTTCGCGCTCCCAAGGGTGAGCAGCGCTTGCTCGCCTCGAAGCATGCCCCCCAGGAGCATCCCCGAGGCGTTCGCCTGGGGACACACATCCAGGACCAAGACCCGCTTCTCGGGGTGCTGCCGCGCGTACTCGCAGGCGATCTGAAAGGTGAGGTAGCTCTTCCCTACGCCCCCCTTGTTGTTCCACAGCGCGTATGTCGGCATCGGCTCCTCTCTGCCGGACCTTAGGGGAGCCTGCCTTGATAGGGCTAGGTCGATCACGCCAGGCGCAGAAAAGTGCCGCTTCTGGCGGCGTTTGTTGGATGTGGCTGCGTCGCGCGCGCGGGATCGCGTCTCGACGGCGCGGTCGCGTAGCCTGCCCACGCTCGCGGCGCCTGCCGCAGCAGGAGCGCCCGCGTGCCGAGGAGCGAAACGAGCAAGTCCCCCGATCCGGACACCCGCCCGACCGTGGTGTCCGCGCTCGCCACTCTCTCCGAGTCGCGACTGCTCGACCTCTGCCGCGGCTTCGGGTGTGACGTCCGCTCCGACAGCCGCGGCAAGGACCCCCTGGTCCGCCGACTTGGCGATCATCTGCGCTCCTTCCCTGCCCTCCTCCGCGAGCTCGGCCGCGATGAGCTCCGCGCCGTGTGCCGCCGTCACGGCATCGACGACAAGGCCGCCGCGCGCCTCGACCTGCAGACATCCATCCTGGAAGCCGCCGGGCTCGACCCTCGCGTCCTCACGGTGCCACCTCCCCCAGCCCAGGCGGACGGACTCCCCGCCAAGGGGCAGGTGGTCCACGCCCGACACCGGCAGTGGCTCGTCGAGGACGTCGTCCTCGGCGAGGGCGACGACTCCCCCCTCGTGCGGCTGGTCTGCCTCGACGACGACGATCCCGGCCGGCACCTGGAGGTGCTCTGGAACCTGGAGCTCGGCGCCCGCGCGGTCGTGCCCGAGGCCCACGGACTCGGCGAGACCACGCAGGTCGACGCACCTGCGCGCTTCGGCGCGTACCTCCACGCCCTGAAGTGGAGCGCGGTCAGCGCGGCGGACGCGACGCGGTTCCAGGCGCCCTTCCGCGCTGGCATCAAGCTGATGGCACACCAGCTCACGCCGCTGATGAAGGCGCTCGAGCTGCCCCGGGCCAACCTGTTCATCGCCGACGACGTGGGCCTCGGGAAGACCATCGAGGCTGGGCTGGTCCTGCAGGAGCTCCTCCTCCGCCAGCAGGCGAAGTTCGTCCTCGTAGTGGCACCGGCGTCGGTCTGCCTCCAGTGGCAGGGCGAGATGCAGCGGCGTTTCGGGCTCCGCTTCGAGGTGATGACGCGGCAGTTCGTCGCCTGGCGACGCCAGGAGCGCGGCTTCGGGGTGAACCCCTGGAGCACGCACAGCCGCTTCATCGTGTCGCACGCGCTCCTCCGACGGCCCGAGTACCGGGACCCGCTGATCGCCCACCTCGGCGATCGCGCTCGCAAGGGCCTGCTCATCCTCGACGAGGCCCACGTGGCGGCGCCGGCGTCGGCCAGCAAGTACGCCGTCGACACCGACATCACGCGGACCATCCGCGATCTGGCGCCGCGGTTCGACAACCGCCTGTTCCTCAGCGCCACCCCCCACAACGGGCACTCGAACAGCTTCAGCGCCCTCCTCGAGATCCTCGATCCGGTGAGGTTCACGCGCGGTGTCCCGGTCGAGGGCAAGAAGGACCTGGCGCCGGTCATGGTGCGCCGGCTGAAGCGCGACTTGCGCAAGCTCGGCTTCGAGTCCTTCCCCCGGCGGATGCTGGTGGAGCTGGCGCTACGGCACGAGGGCGGCCTTGGCGGCGGTGCATGGTCGGTGTCGGAGAGCGCCTACGACGCGGACGTCGGCACCATCGGCGCCGTGCGCGTTGCCGCGCTCGGGCCCGGGCGTGCGACCGAGATCGAGCTCTCCGAGAAGCTCGCCCGCTACACCGAGCTGTGCGCGCCCGCGTCGGGCAAGGACCGCCTTGCGTTCGTCATGCTCCAGCAGCGCCTCCTGTCGAGCCCAGAGGCGTTCGCCCGCACGCTCGCCGCGCACATGCAGGGCGTCGAGAAGCGCGGCGGACCGGTGGCGGCTCCCCAACAGGGGAAGCTGCAGGGCATCGCAGACCGTCGCGATGCCGCACCGGCCGTCGAAGAGGATCCGGAAACGCACGGGCTCTCCGACGAAGCCCTCGCGGAGGAGAGCGATGCCGAGGTCCGCCGCGCAAGTGAAACGCTCTCGACGAACGACGAGGCGCGGGCGCTCCTCACCGATCTTCGTGCTCTGGCAGAGCGTGCACGGCGCGCGCCCGACGCCAAGGCGATCGCGTTCCTGACGTGGTTGCGCGAGAACGTGTGCGCTGCGGTAGGGGCCAACGCTGATGGGGAGCCGGGTGCGACGGCCCGCTCCACCTCGAAGCCGGACCGCGCGTGGAAACCCCGGCGGGTCATCCTCTTCACCGAGTACGCGGACACGAAGCGCTGGTGGGTCAACCTCCTCACCGCCGCCGTTGCGGACACGGACCAGGGCGACCGCCGCATCCTGCAGTTCCACGGTGGCATGGGCGACGAGGCACGCGACGAGGTGCAGCGCGCGTTCAACAGCCCGCCGGACGACCACCCGGTGCGCATCCTGGTCGCGACCGACGCCGCCCGCGAGGGCGTCAACCTGCAAGCGCACTGCGCCGACCTGTTTCACCTCGACATCCCCTGGAACCCTTCGCGCCTGGAGCAGAGGAACGGCCGCATCGATCGCACGCTGCAGCCGGCGGAGGAGGTGCGTTGCCACTACTTCGTCTACCCGCAGCGCCCCGAGGACCAGGTGCTGGAGACGGTGGTCCGCAAGGTCGCGACCGTACAGCGGGAGCTCGGCTCCCTCGGGACGGTCCTGCTGGGCCAGGTCGAGAAGGCTCTCGAAGGCGGCATCACCAGCAAGACCAAGCAAGTGATCGACAGGGTCGGCGAGGGCGTGAAGGCCGGGACGGTCGAGGACGAGCTCGAGGCACAGCGGAAGGACCTCGATGCCGTACGCGCAGAGGTCGAGCTGGCGGGGCGACGACTCGAGGCCTCCCGCAAGACGCTCGAGGTGGACCCCGAGTCGCTGCGCGGCGTCGTGTCGATCGGGCTGTCGATGGCCGGTGCGCCGCCGCTGACCCCTGCGCCGCCAACCAGCGACGGGCGGCCGACGTACACCCTGCCCTCGCTGGATCGAACGTGGGACGCGACGATCGACACCCTGCGCCCACCGCGGGGTCGGAGCGAGCCCTTCTACGAGTGGCGGCAGAAGCCACCTCGCTCCGTCACGTTCCACGCTCTGACGCGCCTGTCCGAGGACGCCGAGCAGCTCCACCTCGCCCACCCCTTCGTGAAGCGCATCCTCGACCGCTTCCTTGCCCAGGGGTTCGGCGCCCACGACCTGTCGCGTGTGACCGCGGTGGTCGCTCCCGACGAGAGCGTGACCCGGGTGGTGGCGTACGCACGCCTCACCCTCTTCGGGCCCGGCGCCGCGCGCCTCCATGACCAGCTGGTGGCCGTCGCAGCTGCGTGGTCCGGCGAGGCGAGCGACATCGCCCCCTACAAGGACCGAGCGACGGCGGCGACCGCCATCGCGCAGGCGGAGCGCCTCCTGGCCGGCAGCGCACGGGCGCCGAACGCGACCATCACGGGGCGCATCCGCCAGAACGCGGGCGCGCTGTACCGGGCGCTGTGGCCTGCGCTCGAAGCGGAGGCCGATGCGCTCCAGGTCGATGCGCGCCTGGGCCTCGGTCAACGTGCCCGGCGCGAGGCCGACGAGCTGCGAAGCCTCCTCGGCCGGCAGCGGGTCGCGATCGACAAGGCAGAGAAGCGCCTCCGTCAGGCGGATC
>JBKJLX010000095.1:0-11373 GCA_046596645.1 Polyangiaceae bacterium | reverse complement strand
TCGCGAACTGCGGGTGCAGACGCTTGATAGCGACGGTCCGCGAGAACCCGAGTTCGTCTCGATGTTCCTGGACGAGGCGCGCGTCGCGGCACGCATCCAGCACCCGAACGTGGTGGCGACACTCGACGTCGTCGCCTTGCAAGGCGAGCTCTTCCTGGTCATGGAGTACGTCCAGGGCGAGTCGCTGTCCCGCATCATGCGGAACCTGCGCGCCCGCGAGGATCGCATCCCGCCGCGGATGGTCGGCGCGATCGCGACCAACCTCCTCTACGGCCTCCACGCCGCGCACGAGGCGAAGTCCGAGCGCGGCGAGCCCCTCGGCATCGTGCACCGGGACGTGTCGCCGCAGAACGTCCTGGTCGGGATCGACGGCGTCTCGCGCGTGCTCGACTTCGGCGTGGCCAAGGCCGCCGGTCGCATCCAGGTGACGCGCGAGGGCCAGGTGAAGGGCAAGCTCGCCTACATGCCGCCCGAGCAGCTCGCCGGCGGCGGCATCGACCGCCGCGCCGACATCTACGCGGCGTCGGTACTCATCTGGGAGGCCACCACCGGCCGCCGCCTGTTCGACGGCGACAACCAGAGCGTCATCCTGGCCCAGGTGCTGACGGCCACCGTCGACCCTCCCAGCAAGTACGCGCCGGGGCTCTCGGCCGAGGTCGACGCCATCATCATGAAGGGTCTCACGCGCAACCCGAACGGCCGCTTCTCGACCGCGCACGAGATGGCGGTGGCCCTGGAGGACTCGCTGGGGCTCGAGTCGCCGCGCCGCGTCGGCGAGTTCGTGGAGGCGCACGCGTCGGACTCGCTGTCGGCCAAGGCGGCGAGGGTGGCGGAGATAGAGAGCCTCGACACCGACACTGCGTTGCAGATGATGCAGCAGCAGACCGAAGACGCGACCACCGCCGGCCCCTTCCCGAAGTTCCAGCTGCCGGTCGCCGGCGAGGATCGCACACAGGCGATCGCGCCGGCCCCGATACCCGGCGACGGGAGCGGTCTCTCCCGCGTCTCCAGCGTCTCCATTTCGCTTCCGGGCGAGCCGCGGCGGCCGCGTCGGGCGCTCATCGCAGTCCTCGGAGCGCTCACCGGGCTCGCCGTCGGCGTCGCGATGTGGATGGGTACGCGCACGGGGACGCCCTCTGCCGCGTCGTCGACCCAGGCGCCGCCCATCGCGCCGCCGTCGTCGACGGGGACGTCGTCGCCGCGAACGCCCGCCGAGGCGCCGCCGCTCGTCCCGTCCACTCCGGCCAGCGCCACTGCCAGCGCGTCCGCTGCGCCGTCGACGTCGAGCAGCCCGGCCTCGCAGGTGACGCGCCCCGCGCGGCCGAAGCCGCCGACGACGGCGCCCAGGCCCCCGGCCGGCGGTCAGGGCTGCGATCCGCCCTTCACCATCGACGCGACGGGCAAGCGCAAGCTGAAGCCCTGGTGCCTCTGAAGCTCCTGCCGATAGGATGCGCGTCGATGACGCGTGTCGCCGCTCGATGGAGCTCCTCCTCTGCACGCACCGCCGCAGCCTCGGTGCTGGCGGTCGCCGCGGCCGCCGTCGCCCTGGTCGGTGGCGCGGGCGAGGCGCGCGCCCAGGGCGCGGAGGACGCGACCAAGCAGGCCTGCGTCTCCGCCTATGACGAGACGCAGACGCTGCGCCAATCCGGCTCGCTGAGCTCTGCGCGGGAGAAGGCGCTGGCGTGCTCGCAGGAGCAGTGCCCGGCGATCGTGAAGAAGGACTGTGCGCAGTGGCTCGGCGAGATCGACAACGCTCTGCCCAGGGTCTCCTTCGGCGTGAAGGACGCGACGGGGCAGGACACCACCGCGGCGCGCGTCTTCATGGACGGCAAGCCGCTGCTCGAGAAGGTGGAGGCGAACGCGGTCGCGGTCGACCCCGGCGAGCGCACCTTCCGCGCCGAGATCGACGGTCAAGCTCCGCAGGAGCAGAAGGTGATCCTTCGCGAGGGCGAGAAGAACCGCGTCATCGTCTTCTCGTTCGTCAGCGCTCCGACGCCCGGCGGCGGCCCCGGCACCACCGAGTACCGCGGCGAGCCGGAGGGTGGCGGCGGCATCCCCACGGCGAGCTGGGTGCTCGGCGGCGTGGGCGTGGTGGGCATCGGCCTCTTCGCGACCTTCGGGGCGCTCGGCCTCTCGGAGAAGAGCGACGCCGAGGACCCCGCGGCCGGATGTGCGCCGAACTGCTCCGACGAGGACGTCTCCAGCATCCGCACCAAATTCCTGGTCGCCGACATCACCCTCGGCGTCGGCCTCGCCGCGCTCGGTGCGGCGGTCATCGTCGCGGTGGTCTCCGGCGGCGGCGGCGAGATCGCGAGCGCACCGGGCGCGCTCCAGATCGGCGCTGCACCCACCCTGTCCGGGGACGGCGTGCAGGGCGGCGTCGGTGCGGTGAGCGGCTCGTTCTGACGCGACGTCGCCGTTGCAGCGACGCGCGAGGTCGAGCGCTGGCGCGACGCTGCGTCGGACGTGTGCGGCGGCGTCCGCGTGGCGACCGCCTCTTGGCGCTGGAAGCGCTCCGCCCCCCGTGGGAACGTCCGCCCATGCGTACGCAGCTCTGGGGGGGACTCGCGGTCCTGTTCGTCGCCGCGAGCTGCAGTGACGACACGACGTCCACCGGCAGCGGTGGCAGCGGCGGCAGCACGACCGACGCCAGCGCGGCGTCGACCGCGACCACGACCTCGACCACCGGCGGCGAGGGCGGTGCCGGCGGCGGCGCGGCGGCTCCGTTCCAGGTGCGCGGGAGCGTCGAGCAGGTCCACGTGTGGATGGCGGAGCCGGAGACGACGGTCGAGCTCCGCGATGCCGACGGAGCGGCCGTCGCCACCGGGACCACCGACGCGCTCGGCAGCTTCATCTTCCGCGGCGTGGCCCCCGGCGAGGGCTACGCGGTCGCGGAGACCGATCTCGACCCGCCGGTGGTCGTCTCCCCGGTCGACGTCATGAGCGCCGAGGGCAGCCAGCCGGGCCAGGATTTCTACGACGGGCAGACGCTGGTCGCCGGCGTGAACTACATCACCACCCGCGACGGGACGAAGCTCTCCGTCTACGTGACGATGCCCGGCCCGGAGGAGGACGGTCCGTACCCGACGGTCCTCAACTACTCCGGCTACGATCCGTCGAAGCCGGGCGCGCCCATCGAGGGCTACGAGGGCCTCTGCGGCACCTACCCGGTGCTGTGCGACGCGCCGACCGACCCCAGCGCGCTGGTGTCGGCGCTGATGGGCTACGCGACCGTCAGCGTGAACATGCGCGGCACCGGCTGCTCCGGCGGCGCCTATGACTACTTCGAGGAGCTGCAGCTGCTCGACGGCTACGACATCATCGAGACGACGGCGGCACAGCCCTGGGTGCTCCACGGGCACGTCGGCATGACCGGCCTGTCCTACCCCGGCATCTCGCAGATGTTCGTGGCGAGGACCCGGCCTCCGAGCCTCGCTGCGATCACGCCGCTCTCCGTCCTCGGCGGGACCTACTCGACCACGCGACCGGGCGGCATCTTCAACAAGGGCTTCGCGCTGGCGTGGATCACCTCGGTCCTCGACAAGGCCGACCCCTACGGCCAGGGCTGGGAGCAGGGGCGCGTCGACGAGGGCGACACCGTCTGCGAGGAGAACCAGCTGCTCCACGGGCAGAAGGTCGACGTCATCGATCAGGCGCTCAACACGCCGTTCTACGCCGACGCTCTGGTGGGGCGCGTCGACCCCACGACCTTCGTGAGCGGCATCGAGGTGCCGGTCTTCCTCGCCAGCTCGTGGCAGGACGAGCAGACGGGGCCCCTCTTCTTCACGCTGCTCGACCAGTTCACGTCGGCGCCGGTCACGCGCTTCACCGTCTACAACGGGGTGCACATCGACGGCTTCGCGCCCCAGGTCCTCGTCGAGTGGAAGACGTTCCTCGATCTCTACGTCGCCCAGCGCGTGCCCTCGATCGCGAGCAACGTGAGGACGCTCGCACCCGCGCTCTTCCAGACCATCTTCAAGCAGTCGCTGCAGCTGCCGCCCGATCGCTTCGCTGACCATGACACCTGGGAGGAGGCGCGGGACGCCTTCGAGGCGGAGGACCCGGTGCGGGCGCTCTTCGAGGACGGGGGCGGCGAGAACGTCGGCGCGCCCGAGGCGACCTTCGAGCTCGGCATCGAGAGCTGGCCCCCGCCGGAGACGGCGCCGCTGCGCCTCTTCTTTCAGGGCGACGGAACGCTCGCCGAGGATGAGCCGGCCGACGACGACGCCCCCGGCGTCCACTTCCTCCTCGATCCCGAGGCCGGCGATCGCGGCATCCTCGCGCCGGGCGGCAATGTCTGGGACCCGCTCCCCGATTACGACTGGGCCGCGCTGCGCGACGGGTACGCCGTGGCCATGCAGACGGCGCCGCTGGCCGACGATCTGGTCATGCTCGGCACCGGAAGCGTGGACCTGTGGCTCCGCGCGCCGGTCGACGACGCCGATCTCGAGGTGAACCTCACCGAGGTGCGCCCCGACGGGCAGGAGATGTACGTGCAGAGCGGCTGGCTGCGCGCCAGCGTGCGCGCCCTCGCCGACTCGGCGATCGAGACCTGGCCCGAGCACACCTACCGCGAGGAGGACGCGGAGCCGCTGGAGCCGGGCGAGTGGACGCCGATGCGCGTCGGCATCGCCGGCTTCAGCCACGTCTTCCGCGCCGGGTCGCGCATCCGGGTCACCGTCGACACGCCGGGCGACTCGCGCGCAGAGTGGCGCTTCGATCTGAAGACCTTCGAGGACGAGGTCGGCTACGACGTCGGCACCTCGGCCACCCACCCGTCGAGCGTCGTCCTCCCGGTGCTGGAGGGTGTCACCGCCGAGACGCCGCTCCCGGCGTGCCCCTCGCTGCGGGGCCAGCCGTGCCGCGCGTACGCCGCCCACGAGAACACTCCGGCCGCGCCCTGATGGGCGGACGATACCCATGCCGTCCCGCAGCGAAATGGATCCAGGGACTCGCTGGCCCGCGGCGGTGCAGCGTCTCTTCCCACCGCCTGCTCTCGCCGCGCCAGCTCCGCTACTGGGGCCTCGCCCTGGCCATCCCCGAGCCGACCGTCACCGCGTGGGTCGATGGCCAGCGCGCCAAGCCCCGCGCGGCTCGCAGCAGCCCTGCGCCGTGACGGGCTCCCCTATCCTGACGAAGTGGCTCGGCATGGTCTGCGCGAACCCCTTGCACAGGAGCGGCCGCGGGAGCTCGTCCGGCTCGCCGAGGACGGGCGGCGTCGGGTCCTCCAGCGCGCTGGTGTCGTCGGCGCTCATCCTGCTTTCCCTGCTGACGCTCAGCGCCTGCAGAAACAGCGCGACGTGGAGCGTCGCCGTCGGCGCGCGCGGTGCCCTCTCCACGATGTACGGGCCGTGCACCCCGACGACGACCGACCCTACGACGACCGACCCTGTCCGCTTCACGAGCGAGCTGCGCTACGAGGCCGTGAGCGCCGGCACCGCGCGCCTGCGCTGCCGCGACGGAGACGTCGTGCTCGAGGTCCGCGAGCCGGCGCGCGTCTCGATCGACACGGTCGCGAGGGCGCGTGTCGGCCAACGCCTCTTCTACCGCGCAGCCGTGCACGACACCGCAGGGCACGAGCTCGACGTCGGTGAGGAGCGCGTGCTGTCCTGGGCATTCAGCGGCGCCCTCGCCGCCCGAGCGTCCCCGGGCTGCGGAGACATCATCCCCACATGCCCTTCGGCGAACGCCGGCTTCGCCAGAGCGGAAGCACCCGGCCTCGGCACGATCGACGTCAGCTTCCGAGGCCTCCGCGCGACCAGCACGACCCACGTGACGGCGCCCTGAAACGGACGGCGGTGGAGCTGCGGGAAGTCACGATGAACCACGTGCGGACGTTCCCCTGCAGCTCGCATCCTCAGCGCGCCTCGGTCGCGCGCTGCCATGCGTGCAACTCCCGCCTCTGCGGCGCCTGGGCGCGCCGCCGGTCCCCGACGGACCGGTCGCGTCGCCTCCGGCGCCGTTGTCGCTGGTCGCTCCGGAGTCGCCGCCGCCGCTGCCGCCCCCGGGCGACGGCCGCGCGTCCTTCCAGGCGATCGGGGGCGGTGCGCCGTTCTGTTCACCGGACGGTAGTTGCTTGGTAGTTTGCGCGAATGATCCACCGACGACTCCAGGTCGCGCTCGGCGCGCTCGTGTTGGCAGCGGCCCTGACCACGGGGTGCTCCGAGAACAAGTCCGCAAGCAAGGCCTGTGCGGCGGTGGCCGACGGCGAGGTTTGCAAGGCGTGCTGCAGCGCCAACGGCGCGACCGGCCACAAGTACGCCACTGGCTCGAGCTGTGACTGCCTCGGTGGCACCGACAAGCCGGTGGCGGCCGCGCCGGCGCCGGCCTCGCCAGCCGCGGTGTCCTTCGCCGGCAGCTACAAGTCGGCCTGGGGCGCGACCGTGTTCACGCAGGCGGGGAACGTCGTCACCGCCGCGTATCCGAACGGCACCATGACCTGCAACGCCGCAGGTCCGGTCCTCGACTGCGCGTGGCGCGAGGCGGCGGGCGCGGGGAAGGCCCTGCTCACCAAGAACGCGGACGGGACGATCACCGGCACCTGGGGCAAGGGCGCGAGCGCGACCGACGGCGGCCCCTGGGTCTTCACGCTCTGAGCTCCAGCGCCGCGCTGAGGCCCCGGGGGGAGCCCCCGGGGCTACTCGACTTCGCCGGATATCCGAGGCTCAACCGTCTCGCGGACACGTCTTCAGCGCAGCGCGGCGAAGGCCCCCACCGCGGCGACCAACCCCACGAGCACCACGAGGATGAGCGCCCCCAGGCGCCCCTTCGTCGGCGTCACGACCGCCGGCGGGTCGGCGGCGAGCGGCGGGTCGGGGTCAGCCGTCCGCGGTCGCGCGTAGACGAGCGTCGCGTTGCCCTGGTCCGCCGCGACCGGACGGGCCGGCTCCGCCGCGCTCGGCGCCGTCGCGGGCGACCCGTCCGGGGAGCGGGGGTCCGCGATCAGGATGGTGGTCGACGGGCGGGCGAAGGGGGTCACTCTTCGCAGCGCGCCGGGCGACATGGCGAGCGGCTTGCTGCCGCCGGGCGTCGCCGCCAGCGAGTCACGGGGCCGTTCGAGGCTCCCGGAGTGGACCTGGGAGCTGTCCTCGTCCCACAGCGGCGCGATCGCGATGCCGAAGGTGGGCACGTCCACCACCGCCGCCGTCTCGGCGTGCTTGCGCAGGATGTCGTAGCAGGCGCGCAGATCCCAGGGCCTCCCGGCGGGCTTCTTATCGAGCATCGAGTCGACGAGCCCGGCGAGCTCTGCCGGTACGTCGGGCGCGGCCTCGCGCAGCGGGGGGAACGACGCCTGCACCACCAGCCGGAACACCTCGCCGAAGCCGTTCGCGCGGGTGGGGAGGACCCCGGACAGCGCACGGTAGAGGATGATCCCGAGCGCCCACACGTCGCTGCGCTGGTCGATGGTCTTCTCGCCGAACGCCTGCTCCGGGCTCATGTAGTACGGCGTACCCATCAGCGCGCCGGTCTTGGTCAGAGCCGCCGTCTCCGCCGCGGCCCCATCGGTTGCGGTGAGCTTCGCGATGCCGAAGTCGAGCACCTTGACGTCGGGGTCGGCGCCGCCACCGACGAGGAAGATGTTCTCCGGCTTCAGATCGCGGTGGACGATGCCGATCGCGTGCGCCGTCCCCACCGCCGAGGCCACGCGCACCCCGATCCGCGCCACCAGCTGCAGCGGCAGCTTTCCCTCCCGCGCCATGCGCTCCTCGAGGGTCTCGCCGGAGAGCATCTCCATGGCGATGAAGGGCGTGCCGTCGTTCTCGAAGATCTCGTGGACCACCACGACGTTGCGGTGGTGCACGGCCATCGCGGCGCGCGCCTCGCGCCGGAAGCGCTTGCGGAACTCCTCGATCGTGGCGGCCTGGGCGTTCATCGACTTGAGGGCGACGACCCGCCCTGTGGCCTCGTGCCGCGCGCGGTGCACCTCTCCCATGCCACCGCGCCCGAGCAGCCCCTCGATGCGATAGCCGTGAATGACGACGCCCTCGGCCACCTCCACCATCGGGCGCGATCCTAGCCGTGAAGATCAGAACGTGGGCGGTGTCGCGACGACGCCGCCCATCGACGGCGCATCGCCGCGCGGGGGCGAGGACGCGGGCGTCGCGGTCGCGGCGGGAGGCGGCGCCTGGGGTGCGCGCCCGGTCGGCCGTGGCCCCGCCGCGAGCGACGGCGGGCCGGGCGGCGCGGGTGGCGCGATGGTCGAGGCCAGCGGGGCGGCCGATGCAGACGGCGGTGCCGGGGCGGGCATCGCCGCAGGCGTGGCCTCCAGCGCGGCCGTCACCGGCGCTGCGCTCGCCTCGACGCGTGCCGCTGCCACCGCCGAGGTCGCCGGGTCGATCGCCAGCGACGCCGGCGCGCCGCGATCGCGAAGCGCCATCCACAGGCCGCCACCGCCCAGGGCCACCGCCGCCATCGCGCTCAGCAGCACCCGGGGGCCCGCTCGCTTCGGCGGCGCCGCGCGCTCATCCCCCGCGAGGCCGGCGGTGGTGATCCCGTCCGCGGCCGGCGCGGCCTCGGCCGGACGAGGCTCCTCCAGCGGCCGACCGAAGGTCCCGGTCTCGATGCCCGCGTAGCGCTCGAGCGTCGCGCGCACCTCGTGCAGGCTCTCGGGTCGGTCCTCGCGGCGCGCCTGCAACATCCGACTGACCAGCGACGCGAAGTCGGCCGGGAGCGTCGGCGCGAGCGACTCGATGGGCGTGATGTTGCCCATCATGATGATCTTCAGGATCTGGCCGATGTTGTCGGCGCGCGTGGGAAGGACGCCGGTGGCGGCGCGATAGAGGATGATGCCGAGCGACCAGACGTCGGCGCGGTGGTCGATGTTCTTCTCGCCGAAGGCCTGCTCCGGGCTCATGTAGTAGGGCGTCCCCAGCATGGCGCCGGTGTTGGTCAGGCCGCCGGTCTGCGCCGCGTCGCCGTCGAGCGCCGTGAGCTTGGCGATGCCGAAATCGAGGACCTTCACCTCGACGCCGTCGGAGGTCTCCGCGAGGAAGACGTTGTCGGGCTTCAGGTCGCGGTGGACGATGCCGAGGGCGTGGGCGGCGCCGACCGCGCTGACCACGCGGGCCGCGATGGCCGCCACCTCGCCGAGGGGGAGCCGCCCCTCCCGGGCGAGGCGCGCCTCCAGGGTCTCGCCCTTCAGGTACTCCATGACCATGACCGGCGAGCCGTCGTCGAGGGAGAGCACGTCATGCACCTCGACCACGTTCGGGTGACGCACCGCGCACGCCGCGCGCGCCTCGCGGAGGAACCGCTTGCGGGTGGCCTCACCCTCCGAGGGGTCGTCGGACGCCTTGTCCGCTCGCAGGAACTTCAGGGCGACCCGCTTGCGGGTCGGTTGCTGGACCGCCGCCCACACCTCTCCCATCCCACCGGCGCCGATCCGTCGCTCGAGCTCGTACTTTCCTGCGACCAGCGCTCCGGGGGCGAGATCCATGGTGGCGTCGGTCTCATCGAACGGCGGCGGGGGCGACGCAATGGCCCCCGCCGGGGAGGCTCAGCACTCCTCGGAACACGCTGCGACGAGGCACTCGCCGAGCTGTAGCTCCGCGTCTTCCGCCGCCGGGTAGAGGTCGCGGCAAGCCTGGTCGCAGGCGTTGTCGCCCACCGCGCACTCGGCGACGCACCAGAAACTCAGGAACCCGTCGCGGGTGCGGACGAGCGCCGCCCACTCGGCGCCGCAGGTGTCGTAGAGACAGGTGAAGCAGGCGTCGCGCTCCCCCTTGTCGCAGCTCGGCATCCCGACAGCGCAGTGGTACTCGGCGCACACGTAGCCGGGCGCGGCCACCTCCACGCCGCGCGGGTGCTCCACGCCGCAGGAGTACAGGTCGCCCCCCTCGCGGACGCAGTCCTTGTAGGCCACGCAGTCGGGCTCCGCGTCGCACGCCGCCAGGGTCTCGCAGCAGTTCTCGTCCTGGCAGGCGAAGCAGGCGTTGGTGTCGTCGGACGCGCCGCAGGTCTGGTTCAGCTCCTCGAACGGCGGGACGTCCACCCGGGGTGCCGTGCCGCACGCCTCGCACGCCGCGCCCGCACCCGGATCGCGGCAAGCGTCGAGCGCCGCGGCGGCGCGCCTCGACTCGGTGCCGGTGCCGCGCGGGCACGCCGCCTGGCACTCCGGATCCGCGTCGCCGGCCTCGGTGGTGGGGCACGCCTCGAGACACTCGAGGTAGGCCGGACACTCCGGATCGGCGAGGCAACCGTTCACCTGCGTCGCGCAAGCGTCCTTCACGCAGGCGCCGCAGTCGCCGTCTCCCCAGGTGGCCGGGCCCGCGCCGCCCGAACCGGTGGCCGCGCCGCCCGCTCCTCCGTCGCCGGAGTCCGACGAGCAGCCCCAGAACACGGTAGCCGCGAGCATGATCCATCGAGTCGTCATCTATGAATTCCCCTGGCCCGTCTGGCGCGCCTCCACGTGCGCGACAATGGTACTTAGTGCAGCCGCAAGGGCTGCGATCCGCGCGGTGTCGGCGTCGCGGTTCCGGCGCCGTCATGCGCGCGATCGAGAAACAATCCTCGTGGGCGTCGCCGCGATTTGGTACTCCAGGCATCGTGCGGGGGGATCGAACGAAGGGCGCGCTGGCGCTGGCGCTGGCGCTGGCGCCGTGCGGCTGCGAGGCCGGCGTGGGCGATCCGCGGCCGCAGCTCGTCATCGTCGTCGACACCGACGCGGTAGTGCAGGGGATGCTGCTCGACGAGGGGGGAGCGGGCGCCATCGCCATCGCCATCGACACGGTGCGCGTCGACGCCATCGCGTCGGACGGCTCCAACGCAGCCTATGACCTGCGCACGTTCGTCGCCCCCGCGCCGGAGGATTGGCCGCTCTCGTTCGGCGTCGCGGCTGACGAGGCGTCGTTCGACGGGCCGGTGCGGCTGCGCATCCGCGCGTTCGCGGGCCGCTACGCGCTCTCCGGCGAGCTGGCAGGCAAGGCCACCCTCGACCCGCCGCCGACGCTGGCGATCGATCGCCTCATCGAGCTCGACCCGCCGTCGAGCGGCGTGCAGACCGCCACCGTCGTCCTTCGCGCCGATTGCCTGGGGCGACCGACGTATTTCGCCGACCCGCCGACGACGTGCATCGACGCGACGACCCTGCGCGGCTCGCCCCGCGATGGTATCGACACCGCGGCCGCGCCGAGGGCGAGCGAGGTCGGCACCTGGGACGGCCCCGAGGAGGTGGCCTGCTCCCTCGACGCACCCGCGGGCGTGGACGCGGTGTGCGTGCCCGGTGGCATCAGCGTCCTCGGGGACCCGGCGCTGGACGGCATCGACGAGTTCTTCCTGCGGGCGACGCCGCTGCAGCCGGTCTTGCTGGGCCCCTTCCACCTCGATCGGTTCGAGATGACGGTGGGCCGCTACCGCGCGCTGTCTCTCGCCGGG
>JBKJLX010000086.1:0-3087 GCA_046596645.1 Polyangiaceae bacterium | reverse complement strand
TTCCGCTCGCCCGGCTCGCGAGATCTCGTCACCGTCGATCGTTGCATCGTGCTCGACGACGCTCTCGCCGGCGTCGCGGCGGAGCTGCAGCGCGCGCTCGGCGCGTCGCGCGGCGAGGGGGACGCCCAGGTCGCGGTCGGGCGGACCTCCGCCGGCCACCGCGCCCCCGTGGTGGAGCTGGCGTGGCGCGGCGAGGTCGCGGCGACGGCCTTCGGCGCCTTCGATACCCTGGTGCACGACGGCGTCTGGGCCGGAGCTCGCGTGGTGCTGGAGGGAGCGAGCGCGCCCTTCGCCTTTGGCGATCCGCGGCCGGTGCTCGAGGGGCCCGACGGCGCGCCGCTGCTCGTGGCCGAGGGCGGCTTCGCGCAGCCATCGGACGAGGGCGGGCGAGGGCTGGCGCTGCGGGTCGCCGAGCTCGCCGCCCCCGACGGCCAGCACGTGGTCGAGCTCTTCGCGGGCAGCGGCACGCTCTCGGTGCTGCTGGCGCGCGGCGCGGCGTCGTTCCTCGGGGTCGAGCAGCACGAGCCCTCGGTGCGCGCGGCGCGCGAGAACCTGGCAGCGCGCGGTCTGGCCGGGAAGCTGATGGTCGGCGACGCGGAGAAGCCCGCCATCCCCCAGCGCACCGACGTGGTGGTGCTGGACCCGCCCCGCACCGGTGCGCGCGGCGCAGCGGCTGCCCTGGCGCTCGCGCGCCCCCGGCGCGTCGTCTACGTCTCGTGCGATCTGGCGACGCTGGCGCGCGACCTCGCCGTGCTGTGCGGTGGCCCGGCGGGCGGAAAGTCCGCGACACCGCCAGGCTCCGGGCGCTATGCCGTCGCCTCGATCGACGTCTTCGAGCTCTTCCCGCAGACCAGCCACTTCGAGGCGGTGGTCGCGCTGGAGCGATCGAGCCGTGCCAAGGCGGCCTCGTGATCCTGCCGGTCGACGCGCTCCTCCGCCGCGAGGTCGAGGCGCACCGCCTGCGCTTCACATGCGAGACCTGTGCACACTTCGACGAGGCGACGCCGAGCTGCTCCCTCACGTTCCCGCATCAGCCGCACCTGCGCGCCACCTTCGATCGGGAGGACTCCATCGCGTTCTGCAAGGCGTACGAGCTCGTGTGACCGGCCGTCGCGATCGCCGGCGCCCCGCGCTCACCACGCTGGCCCGTCGCGTCCTGGGGGAGGAGGTGGGTCTCGCGCGCGGTGACCACGTCGTGTGCGCGGTGAGCGGCGGCCCCGACTCGTCGGCGCTCCTCCATGTGCTGGCGCGCCTGCGCGAGCCGCTCGGCTTCACGCTGTCGGCCTGCGCCGTCGATCACGGTCTGCGCGAGGCGGCCGCCGCGGAGATCGCGCTGGCGGCGGCGCTCTCGGCTGCGCTCGAGGTCCCCTTCGACCGTGAGTCGGTGAAGGTGGAGCCGGGGGGCAACCTCCAGGCGCGGGCGCGTGCAGCGCGCCACGAGGCGCTCCGTCAGGTCGCCACGCGCCGTGAGGCGGCCATCATCGCCACCGGGCACACCGCGGACGATCGCGCCGAGACCGTCCTCCTGCGGCTGCTCCGGGGTGCTGGGCCGCGCGGCCTCGCCGTCCTCCCGCCGCGGGACGGGCTGCTGGTCCGCCCCTTGATCCGGGCGCGGCGCAGCGACGTCGAGTCGTACGTCCGCTCCCACCGCCTCGACGTCGCCTCCGACCCGTCGAACCAGGACCCCCGCTTCGCGCGGGTCCGGGTCCGACGCGACCTCTTGCCCCTGCTGGTCACGATGGCCCCACGGATCGTCGAGTCGCTGTGTGGCCTGGCCGACGCCCTGGGGCCGATCCGCGCGGCCCACGACCCCCTGGCTTCGCTGAACCGGCCACAGCGGCTGGCCATCGAGCGCGCGCGGGCTCTGGGGCGCACCACTGCGCGGGTGCGCATCGCCGGGGGGCGTGACCTGCTCGCCACGCTCGGCGTCATTTCTCCCCACTTCGCCTTGCCCGAGGGCGATCCCGTCCACATGGAGGAAGTCTCGGCGCCGGGCGGCCGTCGGCGCGGCGCGGCGCGCGGCAAGGCCGCTACGGTCCGGCGAAACGATTAGCTCGGCCTTGGTTGGCCATTCGGTCGACGTGGCCGATTTCCGGTGGCATCCTCGACGGCATCGGGGCGCGCGTCCTGCATCCCACTTTGGTCCAGAGGTCGATCCAGTGAAGCAATCACACAAGACGCTCCTGCTCTGGGTGCTGCTGATCATGATGTTCCTCGCGATCTGGCAGTTTCTCAGCCCGGAGCGCCAGCCCGCCTCACCCGTCGCCTTCAGCGACTTCATGAGCCTCGTCGAGGCCAAGAAGGACGAGCCGCACGCCGAGCAGGTGACGATCAAGGACAGGGAGTACAGCTTCTGGGTCAAGGACCCGAAGAAGAGCACCAAGGAGCGCAAGGTCGCCATCGGCCCCGAGGCGACCGACGAGCTCGCTGCCACGTTCCAGAAGAACGGCGTGCAGGTGACCTTCGAGAAGGAGGACTCGCCGACGTTCTGGTCGGGCGCCCTCGTCACGATCCTGCCGACGATCTTCCTGCTGGTGATGTTCTACCTCTTCATGAGGCAGCTCCAGTCGGGCGGAGGCAAGGCGATGAGCTTCGGCAAGTCGCGGGCGCGCCTGCTGTCGGAGGCCGCCAACAAGGTGACCTTCGGCGACGTCGCCGGCATCGAGGAGGCGAAGGACGAGTGCGAGGAGATCATCGCGTTCCTCAAGGACCCGAAGAAGTTCCAGAAGCTCGGCGGCCGCATCCCCAAGGGCGTCCTCATGATGGGCCCCCCGGGGACGGGCAAGACGCTGCTCGCTCGCGCCATCGCGGGTGAGGCGGGCGTCCCGTTCTTCAGCATCTCCGGCTCCGACTTCGTGGAGATGTTCGTCGGCGTCGGCGCCAGCCGCGTCCGCGACCTCTTCGAGCAGGGGAAGAAGCACGCGCCCTGCATCATCTTCATCGACGAGATCGACGCCGTCGGTCGCCACCGCGGCGCCGGCATGGGCGGCGGTCACGACGAGCGCGAGCAGACGCTCAACCAGCTCCTGGTGGAGATGGACGGCTTCGAGTCCAACGAGGGCGTCATCATCATCGCGGCGACCAACC
>JBKJLX010000515.1:0-7165 GCA_046596645.1 Polyangiaceae bacterium | reverse complement strand
TGCGTGCGGTTGCCGTTGTTGCGCTCCAGCGCCTCCAGCACGTAGCGACGCTGGAAGTCCTCCTTCGCCTTTTCCAGCGGCATGATCGCTGCCTCGGCGTTGGCGCCGAGATCGAGGTCCTCCGGCGCGAGCATGGTCTTGTCGCAGAGGACGAGCGCCTTCTTGATGCGGTTCTCCAGCTGCCGGATGTTGCCGGGCCAGGTGTACTTGCGCACCGAGGCCATCGCCGCCGGGCTGAAGCCCTTCACGTCCTTGCCGAACTCGTCGGCATACTTGGACAGCAGAGCCTTGGCGATGATCAGCACGTCGTCCCCGCGGTCGCGCAACGGCGGGAGCCAGATGTTGACGACGTTGAGGCGGTAGAAGAGGTCCTCCCGGAAGCGGCCGGCGCGGATCTCGTCCTCCAGCGTCCTGTTCGTCGCCGCGACGATCCGGATGTCGACCTTCTCCGGCTTGGAATCGCCGACGCGGAAGACCACCCGCTCCTGCAGGGCGCGCAGCAGCTTCACCTGAAGGTTCAGCGGCAGCTCGCCGATCTCGTCGAGGAAGAGCGTGCCCTTGTCGGCGACCTGGAATTTTCCGGGGCGGCTCACCACGGCGCCGGTGAAGGCGCCCTTCACGTGACCGAAGAGCTCGCTCTCGATCAGGTTCTCGGGGATGGCGCCGCAGTTGATGACCACGAACGGGCCGTCGACGCGCGGGCTGCGGCGGTGAATCTCCTTGGCGATGAGCTCCTTGCCGGTGCCCGTCTCCCCGGTGATGAGCACGCTGATGTCGGTCGTGGCGACCTTCTGGAGCTTGCGGAACACCTCGAGCATCGAGGGGCAGGAGCCGATGATGTCGCCGAAGTTCTTGTCCTTCAGGTCGGCCTGGAGCTTCGCCTTGTCCTCGCGCAACCCGTGCAGGAGCATCGCGTTCTGCAGGATGAGGGATGCCTGGGAGGCGAAGATGGAGAGCAGCTCCAGCTGGGCGCGCTCGAAGAGCGATTTCACCTTGTCGTTGCCGACGTAGAGGGCGCCGATCACCTCGCCCTGGCTGACCAGCGGCGCACACATGACGCTGGAGAGCTTCATGGCGATGACGCTCTCGCTCTGCCCGAAGGTGGTGTCGGCCAGGGCGTCGGAGACGATGATCGCTCGACCGGTGCCGATGACCTGGCGGACGATGCTGTCCGAGATCTTCCCGTCGGCCGAGGTCAGCGCGCTCTTGGCGACGTTGCGCGCGGCGCGGACCACGATCTTCTTCTCGCCCTCGGCGACGCCGCCGCCGGAGAGGTCCGCCCCCTCCACCAGGAGGAGGAGACCCTTCTGCGCGTGGCAGAACTCGATCACGTCGTCGAGCATCGCCTCCAGCAGGTCGTCCACCTTGGTGCGGGCGATGAGCTTCTCCGAGAAGGCGAACAGCTTGCGCACGCCGTCTATCTCGGCGGCGACGCGGCCCTCGGGCGTGCGGGTGGCGCCGCTGGTGGTACTGGAGCTCGCGTCCTCCGCGCTGTCCCTGTCCGAGGAGGCATTCCGCCGGTCGGTCGCCGCGGCGCGCGCGGCGCCCTCGGCGAACATGGAGAACGCGATCTCGACGCCACCCAGCGCGACGCGGTCGCCATGGACCAGCCGGGCGCGCCGCTTGCGCTTCCCGTTGATCGCGATGTCGGCTTCCTTGTCGATCTCCTCCAGGACGAAATCACGCCCGTCGAAGACGATCTGCGCGTGGTGATCGGCCACGCGCGGGCCCTTGACTGCGAGGTCGTTGCCGCCCGCCTTGCCGAGCGTCGTCACCGGCTTGTGGACGCTGTAAAGGACCGGAGCCCCCTGCGGCGAGAAGCACTTCAGCGTCGGCATCGGCGGAGTCGAAGCATAGCCTTGCAGCGCCGTCAGGCGCTGCAACGGAGAAACGGCGGGGCGAACGCGCGCATGGCCGCAGGCCTCACCACACGCCCGTGACGTACGCCTCGATCCCGCGGACGCTCTCGTTTCCGGGCTGGACGCCGAAGGCGGAGCCCGGGTGCGGGTGTCCCGCGGAACCGGGTGCTTGCATCGCGGCGGGGACGTTGAGGGCGAGCTGCTCGCTCAGGATGGGGCGAAAACCGCCGCCCAGGATGTGCGGCTTGGCCGGGTCGAGACGATCGCTGACGTACCACTCGCCCTCGCCTCCGTCGGCGAGGATGAGAGCGGTGCCCAGGCCGAGGGCGCCGCAGACGCCCTGGATGATCATGCCGCGGTTCCACGGGTCGTCCGTCGCGAGGGCGATGGGGTAGCCCACCAGGCCGACTGCTTCGCCGATGCCGAGGCCGCCCCACATCCACCCGATCTGGTCCCATGACGGCTTGTAGAACCAGGACACGGCGCCCGTGCCGAGAAGGCCGACGCCGTAGCCGACCAGGCCGCCGATGGAGAGGCCATCATTCAGGTGGCGCCAGCGATCGTTGTCGATCGCGCCGCCGCCGAACTGAGCGCCCAGGATGGTGCCCTGGGTGACGCCTGAGAAGATGAAGAGGTTCGTCTCCGGCTCGAGATCGAGGAACCACCAGCCGGCGGCGCCAGCGCCGGCGCCGAGGACCGACCCGGCGAAGGTGCCGACCGCGGCGACCATGAAGTCGTCGTCGGTGTCGCTGCGCGAGGTGGCGCCGATGGTGCCGGTGATGCCGAGGCCGAGGCCGCCGAACACCCAGCTGCCGGTCGCGATGGACGACGGCAGGCCGCGCGGCATGGGGTCGTAGAGGCGGTCGACGATGAACACGGCGACCGGAGCCGCGATGCCGAGCACCAGCGGCGGGACGATGGTGACCGCCCCCTCCAGCTCGAGGGCGTAGTCGAGGAGCACGCCGGAGGCGACGCCCCAGACGATCGAGGTGCCGTACAGATAGCCGACCTCGAGCTCGGTCGAGTCCGGGTCCTTCTCCGGCGGAGGCGGCGGATAGTAGCCGCCCGGCTGCCCGTAGCCCGGCTGCCCGTAGCCCGGCTGCCCGTAGCCCGGCTGCCCGTAGCCCGGCTGGCCGCCTCCGGGCGGATATCCCGGCGGGGGCTGGCCGTAGCCAGGCTGCGGCTGGCCCGGGAGCGGCGGCAGTCCCGGGATCTGCGGCAGTCCCTGGGGGATCGGCGGGAAGGGGAACGGCTGCTGCTGCGGGGGCGGCTGTTGAGCGCCCGCCTGCGCCGTGCCCATGGAGACGGCGGCAGCGACGAGCGCCGCTCCGGTCCATCGCGACGCGATCGATCGACGGCTCCGAGAAAAATGGCGGCTCATTCGCGCTTCAGCTCCCGGGTCATGATGTCGACGACGGCCTGGCGCGGCGACTTGCCCTCGTAGAGGACCTTGTAGACCTCGTGCGTGATGGGCATGTCCACGCCTTCACGGACGGAGAGATCGTACGCGCTCTTGCAGGTCTTCACCCCCTCGGCGACATGGCCGAGCGTTGCGAGGATCTCCTCCAGCTTGCGGCCCTTGCCGAGCTCGAAGCCGACGGTGCGGTTTCGCGAGAGATCGCCGGTGCAGGTGAGCACGAGATCGCCCATGCCGGACAGGCCGGCGACGGTGAGCAGGTTGCCCCCCTTGTGCGCGGCCATGCGGCCGATCTCCACCAGGCCTCGGGTGATGAGGCCGGCGCGCGCGTTGTGGCCGAAGCCCAGCCCGTCGATCGCGCCGGCGGCGATGGCGACGACATTCTTGAGCGCCCCGCCCACCTCGACGCCGACCACGTCCTCCGACCGGTAGACGCGAAGCACCTCGGTGGCGAACGCATGCTGCATCGTCTTTGCGGCGCCCTCGTTCTTGCTGGCGATCACGATGACGGTCGGCAGCTGGCGCGCGACCTCCTTCGCGAAGCTGGGGCCCGAGAGGTAGGTCGAGCGCGGGTCGGCCCCCACGCCGAGGACGTCCTGCATGACCTCGCTCATCAGCATGAGCGAGTCGTTCTCGATGCCCTTGGTGGCACTGCAAAGGAGCGCCTCCGGCGGGATGAAGGGCCTGGCCTGGACCAGCACCTCGCGCAGGGCGTGAGAGGGGACGACGACCACCAGGATCTCGCAGCCGTCGAGGGCGGCCTTCAGATCGGCTGTGGCGGCGAGCGTGTCGGGGAGCGGAGCCCCAGGGAGGAAGCGCTCGTTGACGTGTGTGTCGTTGAGCTTCGCGGCGTGGTCGGCGTGGTGCGACCACAGCGTGGTCGGCATGCCCTTGTCGGCCAGCACCTTGGCCAGCGCGGTCCCCCACGCCCCCGCGCCAAGCACCGTCGCGCGCGCCATCGGCCCGGACGCTATCACCGCCCTGGCCACGGAAGCTATGGTGCCGAGCATGCACGGCGCTCCCCTCCGGCCGGCCTTCGCGGCCATCGCGTGGACCCTCGCGGCGGTGGGCGCGGCGTCGCTCCTCGGCGGCTGCAGCTCGCAGGCGCTGCTGGCGATCATGCCGGGCGTCGTGAACGATCCCTCCAATCGCACGCTCCGCCAGGAGATCCTCGCCAAGGCGACCCCCGAGCTGTGCACCGAGCTCCTCCGGCGCAGCATCCCCCTGCGCATGCGCGAGGAGGACCCCGGCACGGGCCGGCTCTACCCGCAGACCTGCCAGGTGCGGCCGATCGCCAACGGAAACATCCTGATCGACTTCACCGCGCGCGGCTTCGCGTGGACCAACGTCACCCGGCGCGTAGGCCTCTCCGCGTCGGCGTCCATCGAGTACGAGGCCGACTTCCAGCTGCACGACGGCTCGATGTGGGTCTATTTTCGCCACCGTTCGACGGTGGCGAAGAAGCTCGACCTGCTGATGGTCGAGTCCCCGGTGCCGAGCGTGGTGGGCACCTTCGTCCCCGGCGCCCAGCAGATGGTGGGTCCGCTCGCCGAGCGCGTCATGGAGCAGGAGCTGATGCGCGGCTTCACCGTGGTGCGCGACGACGACGGCTACGCCACCTTCTCGCTCGGCACGCTGCCGGTGGGGCAGCGCCCGAGGACGCCGTTCGAGCGTCGCGGCTCGCGGGAGGTCCTGGTGAACGAGCGCATCGAGATCCACCAGGAGCAGCGCGACTTCCTCGGCCCCTTCATGGTGGAGGACGATGACATGGCGCTCTTCATCACCGCCACCGTCGAGGGTGCGCCGGCGGTCGACCTCCTGGTGGTCACGGAGATGACGGCGTCCCCCTGGGTGGAGTCGCACCTCACGCAGGCGGGCGCCGCGCCCCTCCCGTCGGCGGCGGTGCTCGACGAGCCGGTGACGGCGGGCGCGCTCCACCGGCGCGCGGTGCGCGTGCCCAGGGGTCGCGTCTACGTGGTCGTCGACAACACGCGAAGCGCGGGCGTCACCGCGCCGGCGGGCGCAGGCGGCGACGACAGGGCGGCCCTCGTCACCCTCGGCGTCGAGATCGACGACGCCCCGTAGCGCGTCCAGGCCGGTCTCCTCCGCGTGCTCCGCGTGCTCCGCTGCGCTCCGCGGAGGTGTGGGTGGGCGCCCCGGCGCCTCTCCTTGCTCCCCCTGGCGGCCGCGGCTAAGGACGGGAAAGTGTCGGTGAAGGGCGAGGAGCCGCGAGCGAGCGCGGACGACGACGAGCGGCGCGCCCCCGCCCGGCCGGTCGACGTGCCGCCCTCGCGCGCCGAGTCGCAGCCGCCGGCCGCCCTGCGCTACGCATTCTACTTCATCTGGGTTGCAGCGGTCCCGTTGGCCCTCGCCATCGTCAACGTCTGGCTGCTGACGCCCAAGGCCCAGCGCGGCGTCGCCGTGGGTGGACTGCGGCAGTTCGTTGCCGAGCAGCAGATCCCGACCGGCATCGTGCTCTTCACCGTGTTCGCGATGCTGCTCTGGCGATTCCGCCACGAGCTGCCGCTCTCGGGGTCGATCGGCGCCCTGGGCCGGCGTGACGTCCCGCCCAAGCTGCGCGCCCGCTACGAGGACGCCTCGGCGCTGCTCGAGGAAGCGCGCGGTATCATGAAGGCGCGCAAGCGCGAGATCGAGAAGGACCTGGTGCCTGCCGAGCGCGACCAGATCCAGCAAGCGCTGGAGGACCTCGAGCGCACCATGAGCGAGCCGCGCTTCGACGCCGACGGGTTCGACCTGGCGCTGGCACGGGCCGACCGCCTGGTGGGTGAGCACCTGTCGCGCTGGCGCAAGGGAGAGATTCGCGAGTACGCCGAGTCGATCGGCATCGCGGTGGGCGTGGCCCTCATCCTCCGCGCGTTCGCGGTGGAGGCCTTCAAGATCCCGAGCGGGTCGATGATTCCCACGCTCCTGGTCGGCGATCACATCTTCGTCAACAAGTTCAGCTACGGCCCGCTGGTGCCGTGGACCGACGAGCGCCTGTTCGAGCGTATGCCGCCCTCGCGCGGCGACGTCATGGTCTTCAAGTTCCCGGAGAACAAGGAGCAGGACTTCATCAAGCGCGTCATCGCCGTGCCCGGCGACACGCTGGAGGCGATCGACGGCCGCCCGATCATCAACGGGTGGCTGGTGCCGAGCTGCACCGTGGGCACCTTCCGCTACGAGGGGCGCGACGCCGAGCTCCACGTCGAGTTCCTGGGCGACCAGTCGTACTTCACGCTCTTCGACGACCCTCCCAGCAGCCAGGTCTGCGAGACGTCGCGCGACTGCATCAACGGCCTCACCTGTCGCGCCGGGATGTGCGGCGTGCTCCAGGGCCCGTTCAAGGTCGCCAAGGACGAGGCTTGGGTCATGGGCGACAACCGGAACAACAGCCACGACTCGCGCAGCTGGCGCGCCGGGCTGGGCGCCGGCGTCCCCTTCGAGAACATCAAGGGTCGGGCGATGTTCGTGTGGCTCAGCTTCGGCGCCGGCGGCACCTTCGCGGGCGACCGTCTCATGGTGAACGTGATGGGCAAGCCGCACGTGCCGAGCGGCTACGCCGCGCTTCAACCGGCCGTCGATCGCTGCCTGCGCGAACGCCCCACGCAGACGATCCCGCCGGCCCGATAGGCCGTCCGCGAGGGCTGTTCCCGAGGGGCCGAGCGCCGTGTAGCTTCGCCGGCGCCGCGCAGCACCCGACGTGCTGCGCGAGAAGCCGTTCTGGAGTCCGGCGCGTGCCGGTGGGGGCCTCGAGGAGGATCGTGATGAGGACGAATTCGTTGTGGGTGGGGGTCGTCGCCTCCGTGGTGGCATTGGCTGTGGCCGGTGGCTGCAAGAAGAAGGAAGAGGACACGGCGGCCACCGCGGCGCCCGCGGCTCCGCCGGCGCC
>JBKJLX010000306.1:0-14501 GCA_046596645.1 Polyangiaceae bacterium | reverse complement strand
GGCGAGGCGGTGCGCGACGCCGACGGCCGCATCGTCCGCGTCCAGGGCGCGGGGCAGGACATCACCTCGCGCAAGCTGGCCGAGCAGGAGCTCGCGCGCACGAACCGCGCCCTGCGGCTCCTGTCGAGCTGCAACGAGGCGCTGGTGCGCGTGCAGTCCGAGCAGGCGCTCCTCGATCAGGTCTGCCGCATCGCCGTCGAGGACGGCGGCTATCGGCTCGCGTGGGTCGGCTACGCCGACGACGACGAGGCGAAGACCATCCGCGTGCGCGCGGAGTCGGGCGCGAGCCCGGTCTACCTCGAGAGGCTCCCGCTGAGCTGGTCGCCCGACGTCCCCGAGGGGCACGGGCCCGCCGGACAGACCATCCGCACCGGCAAGCTCGTCGTGTGCCGAGACATCACCGTGGACGCCGACTTCGCCTACTGGCGCGACCGCGCGGTGGCGAACGGGATCCGCAGCGTCATCTGCTTCCCGCTCCGCGACGCCTCGCGCACCTTCGGCCTGATCTGCCTCTACGGGGCCGAGGTGAGCGCGGCCGGCGCCGACGAGCTCAAGCTCCTCGAGGAGCTGGCCGACAACCTCGCCTTCGGCATCGTCAGCTTCCGCGCGCGCGAGGAGCACCGCCGGTCCGAGCAGAAGCTGCGCGAGCAGGCGGCGCTCCTCGACCAGACCCGCGAGGCGATCTTCGTCCGCGATCTCGACGACCGCATCACCTACTGGAACCGCGGCGCCGAGCGGCTCTACGGCTGGACCGCTGCCGAGGTCGTCGGGCGCGGGGCCGCCGAGCTCTTCCACGGCACCGACGCCGCCCGGCTCGAGCAAGCGCGCGCTGTTCAGGAGCAGGTGATCGCGACCGGGTCCTGGGTCGACGAGCTTCACAAGGTCGACAAGGCGGGGCGCTCGCGCCTCATCGCGGCGCGGTGGAGCCTCCTGCGCGACGCCGAGGGCGAGCCGCGGGCGGTGCTCACCATGAACGCCGACATCACCGAGAAGCGGCAGCTCGAGGCGCAGCTCCTGCGGACGCAGCGCCTCGAGAGCATCGGCACCCTGGCGGGCGGGATCGCCCACGACCTGAACAACGTGCTGACACCGATCCTCTCGTCGATCGCCATGCTCAGCGAGGACGAGACCAGGCCCGACAGGCGGGAGGACCTGGCGATCCTCGAGGCGGCCGCGGAGCGCGGCGCGGCGATGGTGCGGCAGCTCCTCTCGTTCGCGCGCGGCGAGCCGCAGGGACCTCACAGAAGCGTCGACGTGGTCGACGTCGCGGGCGAGGTCCTGAAGATGGTCCGCGACACGTTCCCCAAGGACATCTCGCCGGCGCTCCGGAGGGGCGCGCCCCCGTGGGCCATACTCGGCGACCCGACGCAGATCCACCAGCTCGTCACGAACCTGTGCGTGAACGCGCGGGACGCGATGCCGAACGGCGGCATGCTCACGCTGGCCGTCGAAGGCGTCGTGGTCGACGACGGCTACGGCGGGACGAGCGTCGAAGCGCCCGCAGGCCAGTACCTGCATCTGCGCGTCGAGGACACGGGCAGCGGGATGGCGCCCGAGGTCCGCGACCGGATCTTCGAGCCGTTCTTCACCACCAAGTCTTCGGGCAAGGGGACCGGCCTCGGGCTGTCGACGTGCCACGCCATCGCGCGCAACCACGGCGGGTTCATCCTGGTCTCGAGCGAGCTCGGCAAGGGCTCGCGCTTCGACGTGTACTTGCCGGCCGCGGTCCCGCTCGAGGAGCACACGGAGGCCGCAAGCACGCGAGCGGAGCTCCCCCTCGGCCGCGGCGAGCTCTTGCTGATCGCCGACGACGAGGAGGCCATCCGCAGGCTCGCGCGCCGCACGCTCGAGCGGTACGGCTACCGGGTGCTCGTCGCGGCCAACGGCGCCGAGGCGGTCTCGCTCTACGCCGCGAACGTCCACGGCATCGCCGCGGTGGTGACCGACATGTCGATGCCGGTCATGGACGGTCCCACGACGGTCGTCGCGCTCCAGGCCATCGACGCTCGGGTGCGAATCATCGGCTCGACCGGCCACGACGCCGACGGCAAGGCCGACAAGGCGCGCTCTCTCGGCGTCACCCACTGGGTCCCGAAGCCGTATACCGCCGAGGTCCTCCTGCGGACGATCCGCGCCGTCATCACGGCGCGGGGGTGAGGCCGACCACCCCGAACGCTCCCGGCCGCATGCTCCCGTCGCGCGCCGGCGTGACGTGGTCCGTGGTCACGCGGACCTGGACGCGGCGGAGTCGAGCACCTCGCGGACCTTCCGCAGGAGCGCATCGGGGGTGAACGGCTTGTTGATGAGGGCCACCCCGGCTTCGAAGACGCCGTGCTGCACGATCGCGTCGTCGGTGTAGCCCGACGCGAACAGCACCTTCATGTCCGGGCGCTGGGGAGCCAGCTCCTCTGCCAGCTTTCGCCCGCTCATGCGAGGCATCACCACATCGGTGAGGAGGAGGTGGATCGTGCCGGCGTGCTCGCGAGACAGCAGGTAGGCCTCGCCGCCGTTGGAGGCCTCCAGCACGTCGTAGCCGTGCCGACGGAGAATCGTGGAGGCGACGGCCCGCACCTGCGGCTCGTCCTCCACGAGCAAGATCGTCTCGGTCCCTCGAAGAGCGACGGGTGGACCGGCGCCGAGCGGCGCGTCGACCTGTCGGTCGGTCTGCGGGAGATGAACACTGACGGTCGTGCCCACCCCGACCTCGCTGTGAACGCTGACCCGGCCGCCGCTCTGCTGCACGATCCCGAGCACGGTCGAGAGTCCGAGGCCCGTGCCCCTGCCCACCTCCTTCGTGGTGAAGAAGGGCTCGAAGCTCCTGGCGCACGTCGCGGCGTCCATACCGACGCCGCTGTCGGTGATGGCGACGAGAACATAGTGGCCAGGTACGAGGTCGGCGCAGAGGTCAGCGCCAGCCGCCACCTCGGCGTTCGAGGTGGCGATCGTCAGCTTTCCTCCACGGGCCATCGCGTCGCGCGCGTTCACGGCGAGGTTCATGACCACCTGCTCGAGCTGCCCTGCGTCGGCCAGGACGCGCCCGACATCCGGCGCGAGCTGCAACGTCAGCTCGATGTCCTCGCCGAGGAGCCGGCGGAGCATGGATCCCATGGTCTCGATCACCGCGTTGATCTCGAGGACGCGCGGCTGGAGGATCTGCTTCCGGCTGAAGGCCAGGAGCTGCCTCGTGAGCGCGCTCGCCCGGTGCCCTGCAGCCTCGATCTCGCCGAGGTTGCGGCGCAGCGGATCGCCCTCCTTGAGCCCCGTCATCGCGAGGCTCGAGTAGCCCAGGATGATCGAGAGCAGGTTGTTGAAGTCGTGGGCGATGCCGCCCGCCAGGCGCCCCACCGCCTCCATCTTCTGTGCCTGTCGAAACTCGACCTCCGTGCGCCGAAGGGCCGCCTCGGCCAGGCGCTTCGCCGTGAGGTCGCGCGCGATCTTGGACACGGCCACGATCGTCCCATCGCCATCGCGAATCGGCGTCACCGTGACGGCGACGTCGACCGTCGAGCCGTCCTTGCGCCGGCCCTTCGTCTCGAACTGATCGACCGCGTCGCCCTTCGCGACGCGGTCCAGCATCCCGCGCTCCTCGGCCTCGATCTCGGCCGGCATGAGCTCGTGGATGGATCGGCCGACGATCTCGTCCGCACGGTACTGGTAGAGCTTCTCCGCGCCCAGGTTCCAGCTGGTGACCACACTGCCGAGCGACACGCCCACGATCGCATCCTCCGAGGACTCGACGATCGCAGCGAGCTGATCGCGCGCGGCCTCCAGCTGGCGATGCTCGGAGATGTCGGTCAAGAGCTCGACGGTGCCCGCAAACTGGCGACTGTCGTCGAGGAAGGCGCTCGACTTCGTGAGGGTCCAGCACGCCGAGCCATCCTTCTTCAGGTAGGAGCTCCGATAGGCCGCGGAGGCTCCACCTCGGCGACGCTCGAGCATGGCCATGGCCGTCTCGCGCCCCCCCTCGGGCAGGCACATGAGCGCCGACTGCCCGGTCATCTCCTCGCGGGTGTACCCCAGCATGTCGGCCAGGCGCTGGTTCACGTAGGTCGTCCGGTGCTCGGCGTCGCTCAGCCACACGCCCTCGGACGTCGACTCGACGATCAGGCGGTAGCGCTCCTCGCTCGCGCGGAGAGCGGACAGCGCTTGATGGCGGTCGGTCACGTCCTGCACGCTGCCGAGCACGCGAAGCGCCCGTCCATCCAGCCCCCGCTCCGCCGCGGCGCGCCCGTGGACCCACCGTACCGAGCCATCAGGGCGGCAAATGCGGTACTCGTGGTCGCAGGTGACGTCCTGCTCGATGACGTCTTGCATCGCGCGCACCACCCGCTCGCGGTCCTCGGGGTGGATGATGGCCATGGACTCCTCGGCGCTCGGGGAGGCGCCCTCGGACAGGCCGAAGATGCGGAGCGACTCGCGGGACCACGTCACCGTCTGCACCAGGCCCAGCTGCAGCGCCCAGCTCCCCACGTGAGCGATCGCCTGCGCCTCCTCGAGCAGGCCGTGGCTCTCCCGCACAGCCTCTTCGGCCTCGATCTGGTCGGTGATGTCGCGCAATGCTGACAGATGCAGGCCGGGCGCGACGTTCGTGACCGCGCTGAAGTCCAGGGTTCGCTTCACGCCGTCCGGCCGGCAGAGGCGGAAGCGCCCCCGGAGAAGGCCCTTCTCGCGAAGCTCGCGGGCCGCGCCCTCCGCGTCGTACGTGGGGTCGGCGAAGTCGGCGACCGAGCGGCCCACCAGCTGGTCGCGGCCCATCCCGAACAGCGCGCAGGCTGCTGGATTCGCGTCGACGTACCTCCCCTGGTCGTCGGCGAGCAGGATCGCGTCCAGCGCACCGTCGAAGATCGCGCGGAGGAGCTTCTCCTTGCGGCGCAGCTCCGCCTGCGCGGTCTGCAGGAGGATGGGCGTGGCGACCGTCGCCACCGCCACCGCATCGACCTCGCCGCGCGCGAAGGCTTCCAGCGCCTGCTCGGCGTCGATCGCGCGGCGCTGGAGCTCCGCGTTGGCCTGGCGGAGGGCGCTGCTCTCGCTGCGCTGGAGCTGGGTGTCACTCATCCGGTGCCTGATCGAGGCCCAGCGCGCGGCGGAGGACGGCGGGATCTCGCAGGTTTCCGAGCACGCGGCGCTCGGGGAAGGGCGCGAGCTTGACGAGCATGGGTGTCACCAGGATCCCGTCGCGCAGGGCCCGATCGGGATCCTGCAAGACGTCGATGATCTCGAGATCGACCCGGAGCTGCGGGAGCGCGGCCAGCGCGGCGCGCAGGTTCGCCGAGGCGATGCTCGAGTTCGGCGCGTCGCCCGCCAGGTAGAGCCGGAGCCGGATGGGGGACGGGCTCGCCTCGGGATCGTCGGTCGGCGTCGCGGCGCTCATGGGACGAGGCTCGTCTCGTCGTCCGGCCTCGCCGACACCTCGCCCCTCCTGTCGCCCGAAGCCGCGGCCGATCCGGGAGGAAGCGGAACCGTCGCTGCGTCGGCATGCCGTCGCTCCAGGAGCTCATCCGCCTCGACGGCGCGACCGACGACCTCGGACCGGACCTCGGCGCGGATGTAGTCGAGCTCGGCCTCCTGGATGGCCGCTTCCTTCGCGAGCGTCGCTGCATGCGCGCGGGTCTGGGCGAGCGCCAGCTCGGCCTTCTGCTCGCGCAGCCGGCTGTTGGTCCGGGAGACCGCCTGGGCGCGCCGCGCCTCGTTCTCCTTCTCCCAGCGGAGGGTCCCCATCAGCACCTCGCCCCCGCTGGTGTAGACGTCGGCGAGGGTCACGCCGTGCTCGCTGAGGACGAGCTCCCGGACCTGGTTCGAGTGGCTGGTACCGCGCGCCTTGATGATGGTGAGCGCCCGATTGCGCTCGCCGCCCTGGCTGACGTACGAGACGTGCATCCAGGTATCGGCGATGGTCGAGACCCTGAGGGGCGTGTGCTCCGAGAGGGGGACCGGGTTGGCGAGCAGCGAGGTGCTCACCAGGGTGATCCCCAGGCTCTTGGCGTAGTCGATGACCTGGAGGGCCGCGTCCTCGGCGTCGGCCTCCCGGCTGCGATTCCGCAGCGCCGACAGCGGGTCGAGCACCAGGTTGTGCGGCCGGTGCTCGCGGAGCAGGGCACGGATGCGGGCGACGTGGGCCTCCGGGCCCTCGGAGCGCGCCCGGAGCGAGTAGAGCCGCAGCGATCCGGCCGCGATGTGGGGAGCAAAATCGATGCCGATCGAGTGGACGTTGCGCACGATCTGCGCCGGAGCCTCGTCGAAGCTCACGTACACGGTGCGTTCCCCGCGCATCGCGGCGGCCACGGTGAACGCCGCAGCCAGGCTCGTCTTCGCGGTGCCCGGCACGCCCGTGATGAGGATCGAGCTTCCGCGGTGGTAGCCGCCGGCGAGCATGGCATCGAGCCGCTCGACGCCGGTGGAGGTCCGCTCGGAGGAGGCAGGGTGGACGAGCTCGATGGGCGTGTTGCCCGCGACCTCCAGGCCCCTGCTGGTGATCGTCATCGGTACCTCGTTCGACGAGTGCCCGGCGCCCCGATACTTCGCGACGCGAATGAAGCGGAGCGCCGTGCTCTCGAAGACGCGGTGGTGCAGCGTGACTACGCAGTCGGCCATGAACTGCAAGAAGTCGTAGTCGGCCGTCGGGCGCGCCTCGACGGCGTCGGCCTTGGCCGTGACGATGGTGGACAGCCCGCTCTCGTGCGCCCAGTCGCGCAGGCGCAGCACCTCCCGCCGGACGAGCCCGGAGTCGCCGAGGTAACCGAGGAGGACGTCGAGGCCGTCGAAGACGACGCGGCGGGCGCCGATCTGCTCCGCCTTGGCGGCGACGAGCCCCAGGAGGCCGTGCAGGTCGAACTCGCCGCCCTGCTCGACCGCCTGGGAGATCTGTGCGTCGAGGATGCAGAGGCCGTCGAGCGCGTCGCCGCCCCACGAGAAGCTGGCGGTGTTGTCGATGATGCGGGCGGCGCTCTCCTCGAAGGCGACGAGGATCCCCGGCTCCTGGTGGTCGCGTGCACCCGTCGCCAGCACCTGGATGCCGAAGATGGTCTTTCCCGCGCCTGCGCCGCCCAGGACCACCGTCACGCCGCCACGGGGCAGGCCGCCGTCCGCGATCTCGTCGAAGCCCGCGATGCCTGACGGCATCCTGCCTGCCCCTCGTCGATGGCCGACAGGGCGCAGCTCGGTTTGCGCTTCCAATGGAGCCCCCCCCAGCTGGTGCGCGACAGGTCAGCTTCGGAGAAGCTCGAAGGCCAGCGCGAACCAGCTCATCACATCTAACAGCTGCTGACGGGGAAGATAGGCGGACCTCGCGGGAGGGACGCGGGGCGACAGAGGAGAGCTTGCCGGCTCAGGCCCTCGGGCCCCCCTTCCGTGCGGTGGTGGAGGAGCGCACCGTCGCCGCCTCCGCCGTCGCCGCCGCACGGATGGCCGCCCGCTCGGCGGCGGCCTCGTCGGCGGCAGCCTTGCGGATCGCGGCTAGCTCCGCGGCACGTGCCGCGGCCGCCTCCTCCACCGCCGTCTTCTCCGCCGCCACCCTGGCCGCGGCGGCCAGTGTCGCCGCCGCCTTCGCGTCGGCGACACGCTGCGCTTTCGCTTCCTCTGCGGCCCGGCTCGCCGCCGCCCGCTTCGCTGCGGTGTCTGTCACGGCCTTTCTCGCCGCCAGCGAGACGCGGCGTCTCTCCTCGGAGACGCGGCGCGTGGTCTCCTCGGCGACGCGCTTTTCCGCGGCATGCAGCGCCAGGCGCGCCTCCTCCGCCTTCCGCTGGAACGCGGCCTCCTCGGCGGCCTGCCGCGCCCACGCTGCCTCTTCCGCCGCCTGGCGCTGGCGCTCCGTCTCCTCCTCGGCCAGGCGCGTCGCTTCCTCTTGCTCGGCCTGGAGCGCCCATTCCGCCTCGTCGGCCGCCTGCCGTGCGCGCTCCCCCTCCGCCGCCGCGGCGCGCGATGCAGCCGCCTCCTCGACATGCCGCGCGCGGTTCTTCTCCGCCGCGGCGAGCCGCTGGCGCTCCGCCTCCTCCGCCGCGAGCCGCTGGCGCTCCTTCTTCTCCTCGGCGGCGAGCCGCACGCGCTCCTTCTCCGCCGCCGTCGCCTGACGCTGGCGCTCCTTCGCCGCTTCGGCGGCGATGCGCTGCCGGTCCTTCTCCTCGGCGGCGAGCCGCTTCTCGTGCGCCTTCTGCGCGGCGATGCGCTCGCGCTCCGCCCTCGCCGCCGCGGCCTTGGTCTGGGTGGCGCGCAGGAGCGCCGCGGCCTTCTCCGCGGCCGCCTTCTCCGCCGCGATCCTCGCCCGGGCCGCCTCGCGCTCGGCGCGTGCGCGCTCGATGGCGACTCGCTCCGCCTCGGCCGCCGCCTTCTCGGCGAGCGCCTGCTCGATGGCCAGCCGCTCGGCCTCCCTCCGCTGGGCGGCGAGCCCAGGCTCCTCCTCCGCGCGCCGCCTCTCCTCCTCGGCGCGGAGCCCGTCGGAGAGCGCTCGCTCCGCCTCTACGCGCTGCTCCTCGAGCTGCCTCGCCGCCTCGCGCTCGGCCGCGATCCGCGCCGCCTCGACGCGCTGGGGCGCGGCGCGCCCCTCCGAGGCGGCCGTGTCCGCGAGCGAGCGCTCGATCTCCCGGACCCGGCGCTCCGCGGCCGCGCGCTGCTCCGCCGCTCTCTGCTCGGCCTCATGCCCCGCGCGCAGGGCGCCCTGGCGATCCGCCGCGATGCGCGCTGGCGGCTCCGGCGAGAGGTGCTGCGGCGTCGCGGCGTGCTGCGCGCAGGGCGAGGGGGGCGACGCTGGAGGGGCGAACGAGGGCGAGCTCACGAAGGGACTTGGCGCCGGCGGCAGCAGCTCCGGTGGAACGGACATCGCGTACGCCGACGGCGCTGGCCTGAATGGCGCACGCGGCGCGATCGGGGCGGGCTGCGAGGCCTGACCCTGCGCGGCCGCAGGGGCGGGAGAGGGCGTGACCGGACACCGATTCCCGGGTACCAGCCGCCCCGGGCTGTCCAGACGGACCTCGGGTGGCACGGGCCACTCGTTCCCTCGCTGCGCGCCGGAACCGCTCATTTGAACCCCACACTCTACGCATTTGGAGGCGCCAGCACACGGCCTTGCGCGCGCATCTGGCCACGGTGCTCGCAGGCGCTGCGAGGCGTGCTGCTCCCCCACAGCTCGGCGTGGGTGAAGGTGAACTCCGCCGCCGAGGCCTCTTCCTCGTAGAGCGGCGCGCCGTCGGCGTCGAAGCGCACGAGCGTGACCTTCTCGACGCTGATCAGCGTCCCGTCGCCCAGCACCAGCGGACGGACCTCGAGAACGTCCCCTCGCCCCACGTTGCCAGCGCGCCGCCGTCACTCGAGCTCGCGGAGGTGCTCGACGGTCCCGGGCGCCAGATGCGCCTGCCTCGTCAGGGCCGGCGGAGGATCAGCACCATGCCCACCGCGAGGAACGCCATGCCCAACAGGTGGCGAAGCTCGAGCGCCTCTCGGAGGAGGAGGCGCGACACCAGGGCGACGCAGATCACGCCCGAGCACAGGTGGATCGACGCCATCTGGGCGCCGGTGAAGGTCCCGTAGCCGTGGCGGGTGGCGAGCACGTTGAGCACGTACTCCGGCAGGACGATGGCCCAGCTGATGGCGAGCGCCGACCAGAAGCCGAGCGAGTCCCGGTAGCGGAGGTGGGCGAGCCAGGCGGTTGCCATGAACGCGCCCGAGACGAAGATCATCGCGGGCACCAGGACAGCTTTCACGCCCGGATGGTCAGGCCCTCAGGCGCGGGGGTCCAGCTCGAAGCCGCAGCGGTGGGAGCCGACGCGTAGGCAGACGAGCTCGAGCGGGCCGCATCACCCGCGTGCGGGGGCGCTCGCCGGAGCTGGTCACTGGATGCCCTCGGTCCCGGTCACGGCGGCGGCACGCGCCCCGCCGCCTCGTCGCCGAGGTTGCGGATGAACTGCGCCGCCCGGGCCCGCGCCGGCTCGACGTCGAACACCACGAAGTGACCGTCGGAGCCGGCGGCCGGCACCCACTGCGCCAGCACCCCCGAGGCGGCGCCATCTGCCATATTGCCAGATAGTCCAACGGTGGGAATGGTCACCCGCTCGAGGCCGCCCCACGCCGCGTCCGGAGGGAAGCGCACCACCGTCTCCTGGATGGGGACGCCGATCGCCATCGCCAGCGCCTCGCACCCGCGCGGCGGCGCGTAGGAGTCGCCGACCCCGTCGGGGCTGATGCCCTCGGTGAGGAGCACGCTCTTCGGTCGCTCCGGCGCTTCGCGCGCGAGGAGGCGCGCGTAGTGGATGGGATCGATGGCGTCCTCGATGATCTGCGCGAGCGAGAGCGCGGGGTGGAAGAGGTCGACCTCGCCCTCCTCCGCCGCGGTGAGCCCGAGGAAGACGCCCTTCACCAGCGCGGCGACGCTCGGCTTCGGCTCCGTCTTCTCCAGGAGCGTGATGGTGATGATGCTGGAGGCCCCGGAGAGGACGCCCCCGCGCGCCTGGGAGCTCATCGCGAGGTAGAGCGGCCCGTTGAGGGCACCCTGGGAGTGGCCGAAGAAGGAGATCTTCGCGGCGTCGAACCCGATGGCGTCGCCGGTGGGCGAGAGGGCCGATGGCACGGCCAGCCCGCCCCCGGTGATCAGCCGCTCGCGCTGCAGCTCGTCGATCGCGCTCTGGCGGATGTTGGTGCGCGCGGCGTCGGGGTTCTGGAAGTTGAAGAACAGGAGCTCGGTGGAGCCCTCGCTGCCGTCGCGGGTGCCGTGGAAGATCTGATCGACCCCCATCGCCGCCACGCAGCGCTGCGCCAGGGCGCGTGCCGTCCCGTCCTGGCGGTAGCTGCGGTAGTCGCCTCCGGTGCCGTGCGCGTAGAGCGCGATGGGGTAGCCGCCCGCGGGGACCGGGCACGCCTCCGGCCGCGGCACCGTGAGCGAGAACCGCAGGTCGAACGTGCTCTGCACCTGGGGCACGCCGTCCGCGTCGAGGGCGAAGCCGCCGCCGTCGCCGTACTCGGCGAAGGGGCTGGTGCCCTCCTGGTAGTTCGGGCTCGGGCCATACAGGCCGCCCAGCTCGACGAAGTCCTCGTCCTCCTCGTCGATGATCCGCCAGTCGGCGGCGCGCGCGGTGGGCGCCACGATCTGCGCGGGGAGCGCGGCCGCGGCGCGGGCCAGCTCCTCGGTCGGATCGTTGGTGGTGAACGCCGCCAGGTGGACCACTCGCGACGATGGGATGCCGGCGGTGGTCAGCTCGGCTGCGATCGACTCCCACGCGCCGCCGCGCTCGATGGCCGCCGAGAGCTCGATCGAGGGGCCCACGCTGCTGCCGGCGTCCCCGCCGACGTCGTCGGTGACGACCAGCGCGTAGCGCGTCCTCGGCCGCAGCGGAAAGCCCACTGCAGGCGCCCACCGGAGGAGGTTCGAAGGGAAATAGATCCCCTCCTCGGGGCGGAAGCCGACCAGGATGGGGCGCCTGGTGCCGTGCTCGGGCGACGCTGGGTCGACGTCGATGAGCTGCACCGACGAGGAGGCCTCGACGCTGGCGCCGGGGTCCTGGGGGAGCGACGCCACGTCGAGCGCGCCGCTGAAGCGCAGGAAGCCCGCGGCGAGCGGCGAGAATCCGTCGAGCTTGCGATCGATGGCCGCCACGTAGAGCTCGAGCAGCTGCGCCTTGCCCAGCGGCCAGCCCGCGACGACCACCTTGCCCGCCTCGTCCCGCCGGAGATCGCTGGGGAACGGGTGGTCGAAGAACGTCGTGTCGGCGAGCTCGCCACCGGCCGGCGCGAAGAGCCCGACGACGTCGGCGGTCCTCGCCCCGTCGTCCACCGGCTCCTGGTCGTCGCTGCAACCAGCGCCCGACGCGGCGGCCCCGAGCGCGACCGAAAGGACGCAGCGCGCCACCCCCCCGCAGACCCTCATGACGGCGGATCTTGGCACGGATCGGACGCGCGCCTTCCAGGCGGATTCTGGACTACGTTTCACCGGTGGAGCTCGCCGGGAAGACAGCGCTGGTGACGGGTGGCGGCCGCGGGATCGGGCGCGCGATCGCGGTCGCCCTCGCCGCCCACGGCGCGAAGGTCGTCGTCACCGGGCGCACCCACGCCGAGATCGACGAGGTCGCACGGGTCACGGGCGGCACCGCAATGCCCTGCGACATGGCGGACAGGGCGCAGATCGCCGCGCTGGTCGCGAGGCTCGGGCGCGACGTCGACCGCGTCGACGTGCTGGTCGCCAACGCCGGCGTGGCGGAGAGCGCCACCTGCGCCGCGACCAGCGACGAGGCGTGGGACCGCATGATGGCCGTCAACGCGACCGCGCCCTTTCTCCTGGCGCGCGCGCTGGTGCCGGCGATGTGCAAGGCGCGCTGGGGGCGCGTCGTCGTGGTGGCGTCGAACGCCGGGCGCGTCGGCTACGCTTACACCAGCGGTTACTGCGCCTCGAAGCACGCCGCGGTCGGCTTCGTGCGCGCCCTCGCGCTGGAGACGGCGCGCAGCGGGGTGACGGTGAACGCGGTGTGCCCCGGCTGGGTCGCGACCCAGATGGTCGACGAGACGGTGCGGCGCATCGCGGAGAAGACCGGGCGGTCGACCGAGCAGGCGACCGACGAGCTGCGCGCGATGTCGCCGCAGCGCCGCCTGGTCGAGCCGGAGGAGGTCGCCCACCTGGTCGCCGTCCTCTGCCTCGACGCCTCGCGCGGCATCCACGGACAGGCGATACCCCTCGACGGCGGGCAGGTGATGGCATGAGCGGTCCGAGCGGCCCCCCCGACAGCGATCCCGGCGCGCGCCCCATGGACACCCCGCGCTCGCCGATGGGCTCGACCCTCGCGGCGGTGGAGCCACCGGGCTGGCCGCGGCCGAAGGGCTACGCGAACGGCGTCATCGCACGCGGCCGCACGCTCTTCATCGCCGGGCAGATCGGGTGGCGGCCGGACGGCACCTTCGAGAGCGACGATCTGATCGCGCAGTTCGGTCAGGCCCTCGCCAACGTGCTCGCCGTGGTGGCGGCCGCCGGCGGCGGTCCCGAGCACGTCGCGCGGATGACGGTCTACGTGACCGATCTGCCGGCGTACCGCGCCGGCACGGCCAGCCTGGGCCCGGTGTGGAAGCAGCACATGGGCAAGCACTTCCCGGCGATGGCGCTGGTCGGCGTCGCCGGGCTGGTGGAGACGCGCGCCAGGGTGGAGATCGAGGCGACCGCCGTCCTGCCTTGAGCTGAAGCGCGTCGGGAAGGAGCGCGGCGCGCCCAACTGGACCATGATGCGCCGGGACCCCTCCTGCTCGCGACGGTGTGATTGATGGGCGCAGCCAGAATTCCGGAGACCGAGGAAGAGCGCCTCGAGGCCCTGCTCGCCCTGGCGGTGCTCGACACACGCCCCGAGGCGGACTTCGATCGGGTGACGGCCACGCTCGCGCGGATGCTCGACATGCCGATCGCGCTCGTGTCGCTCGTCGACGCCGAGCGGCAGTGGTTCAAGTCCCGCGTCGGGCTCGACGTCGAGCAGACCCGCCGCGAGGACGCGTTCTGTGGGCACGTCGTCGCCGACGGCGAGACCCTCGTGGTCCGCGATGCGACGGTCGATCCCCGCTTCGCCGACAACCCGTTCGTGACCGGTCCACCCGCCATCCGGTTCTACGCCGGCGCCCCGCTGCGGACGGCGAGCGGGCACGTGGTCGGAACGCTGTGCGCCCTCGACCGCCGCCCACGGGTGCTGTCGCCCGAGCAGCTCGCCCTGCTCGAGGCGCTGGCCGCGCACACGTCCGATCAGCTCGAGCTCCGCGCTCGGGCGGTCGCGCTCGAGGCGTTCCGCACGACCCTGCGGGCGGCAGAGGCGCGGCTCGACGCGGTGTTCGACGCCATGTTCGAGGGCGTCGTGGTGCAGGACGCCGCCGGCCAGATCACCGGCAACAACGCCGCTTCGGAGGCCATCCTCGGCCTCGCCGGCGAGCAGATCCGGGGCGCCACCTCGATGGACCCGCGGTGGCAGGCGGTCCGGGAGGATGGCACGCCGTTTCCTGGCGAGGACCACCCGCCGATGGAGGTGCTGCGGGACGGCCAGCCGCGCCGCTCGGTGATCATGGGCGTCGCGCCCGACGGGCAGGCCCGTCGGTGGTTGCTCGTCAACTCGCAGCCGCTGCGCCAGGACGACGTGCTCGTCGGCGCCGTGACCACGTTCTCGGACGTGACGCAGACCCGCGCGGACTCGGCAGCGCTGCTCGCCGAGCGTCAGCTCCTCGAGGCGGTGCTCAGTCAGCTCCCCGACGCGGCCGTGGTGCTGTTCGACGGCGACCAGCGGGTACGGAGGTGTTACGGGGCCGCCGCCGCCATCGGCCTGCCCGACGCCGCCATCATCGGGGAGACCCTCGCCGACCTCAGCTCCCCCGAGATTCGCGAGGCGGCGACCCGGGCGGCCGGGGCCTGTCTCTCGGGGCAGCGCAGCGCGGGGCTGTTCCCTTACCGGGACCGCATCCTCGAGGTCACCTTCCTCCCCTTCGCCGGGACGGGCGGCGCCGGGGCCCAGGGGCTCGCGCTTGCGCGCGACGTCACCGTCCGGGAGCGCTCGCGCGAGCTC
>JBKJLX010000287.1:0-2740 GCA_046596645.1 Polyangiaceae bacterium | reverse complement strand
ATCTGCGGTCGACGGTCCGCTCGACGCCTGAGCACGCGTTCCGCCGGTTCCGGTTGGGGCAGTGGACGGCGAGCGCCTCGGCGTGGCTGCCGTTCGGGCTTTGGGCCGACCGCACCGACGCGACCCGCGTGTTGGCGGACGGCGCGCGGGTCTGCCTCGGCTTCGACGGCAGCGCATCAGGAGACAGCACCGCGCTGGTGGCGGTCAGCGTCGAGGCGCCGCACCACGTCGAGGTGCTGGGCTGCTGGGAGTCGACGTCAGACCCGCGCTGGCGCGTCGACCGCCCGGAGGTGCACGCCGCTGTGGCGGCGGCGTTCGACCGCTTCGACGTCGTGGAGCTCGCCTGCGACCCGTTCGGCTGGCGCGCGGAGGTCGCGCAGTGGTCGCAGCGGTGGCCGGGCAAGGTCACGGAGTGGCCGACGAACGTCCTGTCCCGGTTGGGGAAGGCGTGCGACCTGGCGTACACCGGCGTCGCGCAGGAGCGGGTCACGCATGACGGGGACGCGCGGCTCGCGCGGCATCTGGGGAACTGCGGCGTGAAGCCGACGACGTACGGGGACGTCATCGTGAAAGGAAGATCGTTTCAGCACAAGATCGACCTGGCGGTGGCATTTGTCGTCGCGCATGAGCGGGCGGTGCACTACGCGACGACCCGCAAGCCCCGCCGCCGGATGCTGGTCGCCCGGTGAGCGCCGCTGCGCTGCTCGCACAGCTCGGGCAGCGGCTCGACCTCGCCCGCCCGACGCTCGACCGTTTGGACCGCTACTACGCAGGCACCCAACCTCTTGCCTTCCTCGCCCCGGAGGTGCGGGCTGCGGTCGGGGACCGGCTCCGCCCGCTGGTTATCAACTGGCCCCGCGTCGTCGTCGGCGCGCTCGAGGAACGCCTGGACGTCGAGGGCTTCCGGCTCGGCTCCGCCGCACCGGCGGACGACGGGCTGTGGGCGCTGTGGCAGCAGAACGGCTTGGACGAGCTCTCCCAGCAGGCGCACGAGGAAGCCCTCGTCCACGGACGGGCGTACCTGCTCGTGTGGGCCGGTGCGGACGGCTCCCCGCGGATCACGGTGGAGAGCGCCCGGCAGGTCTACGTCACGCACTCGCCCGGCTCGCGGCAGCGGACCGCGGCGGTCAAGCGGTGGCATGAGGACGGGCGCGGGCACGCGGTCGTGTTCACCCCGGACGCTGTGACCCGCTTCCGCACAACGACGGCGATCCCGGTGGACGCGTTCGGCCCTGCGTACCCGGAGATGTCCGCGACGTTCGACCTGCCCGCGTCGGGCTGGGCGGTCGTCGAGACGCTGCCGAACCCGCTCGGCGTCGTGCCGGTCGTGCCGCTCGTGAACCGCGCGCGGCTGCTCGCACCGGATGGTGAGAGCGAGCTCGCGGACGTCCTGCCCCTCGCGGACGCGATCAACAAGTTGGCCACGGACCTCATGGTCACTGCGGAGCACTACGCCTCCCCCCGCCGCTGGGTCACGGGCATCGAGCTCCCGACCGATGACACCGGCGCGGTGATCGAGGACGAGGCGATGAGCAGCGTGGCCGGTCGAACGTGGATGCTGGAGGACGCCGCCGCCCGCGTCGGGCAGTTCCCTGAGGCGGACCTGAGCGCGTTCACCGCCGCCGTCGGGATGTTCACGCGGCAGCTCGCGGCGCTCGCCTCGCTGCCGCCGCACTACACCGACGCGGGCGGCACGACGAACCCGACGAGCGCGGATGCGATCCGGTCGGCGGAGGCGTCGCTGGTGCAGAAGGCCCGCCGCCGGCAACGCGCGTTCGGCGGTGCGTGGGAGGAAGCGCTGCGCCTCGCGGTGCTCGTCCGCGACGGCAGGCCGGACCCGCGCCTGTCCCGCCTGGAAACGGTGTGGCGCAACCCGGAGACACCGACGCACGCCGCCGCTGCAGACGCCGCCGCGAAGTTGCACGGCATCGGCGTCCCGCTGGGGGCGCTGCTCGACGGCCTGGGCTTCACCCCCGAGCAGCAGCAGCAGGTACGCACCCTGCGCCGTCAGGACGCGCTCGACGCGGCGGGCGTCGACCTGCTCGGCGCGCTCCCGTGACCACCCCCGCCGCCCCGCCTGCGCCTGCTGCTGAGCAGCCGTCGGCGTACCGCGCGCAGACGATCGCGCTCGCCGCGCTCGCCGCTGGGGAGATGGCGGCGGCGCTGGCACGTCCGACCCCGGACGCGTTCTTCCTCGCCGCCGGCTCCGCGGTCGTCGCGCGCGCCGCGTCGCGCGCAGTGACGGCGGCGGACCTGTCCCTTGCGGCGGCGCTGGCACCCGCTGGGACACCGCCTCTGCCCCTCGGGCTGCTCCCAGACCCCATCGTGGCCGCACGCGCCCGCAAGGGGCTTACGACGCTGCTCGCGACGCTGCCCGGTGACCCGCCCGACGACGGCGAAACTGCCGCCGTGCGGCGGGAGCCGATCACCGCCCGCGCCGTCCGCCTCGCCCGCGCGGAGTCCCTCGCGGCTGGCGTAGAGGCGTACACGGAGGGCATGACCCGCCGCCGCGTGCCGGGCTGGACCCGTGTCACCGGCCCGACGCCGTGCCCGCTGTGCGCCGGGCTGGCAGGGCGGGACGAGGTGCTACCCGCGTCGCACCGCATGGCCCGTCACGCGGGCTGCTCGTGCGTGCAGCGCCCGACCGACCGCAAGCCGACGAGAGGACGTGCGCGATGAGCTCGGCGCGGATCGAAGGGGACCGGCAGGTACGCGAACTGATGCGGGAGATGACCGCCCG
>JBKJLX010000075.1:0-4108 GCA_046596645.1 Polyangiaceae bacterium | reverse complement strand
GGCGAAGAAGCCGCCGCCCTGGATCATCGCCGCCGAGCTGGTGGAGACGTCGCAGCTCTTCGGTCGCACCGCGGCGCGCATCGACCCCGAGTGGCTGGAGAGCGCCGGCCGCGCCCTCCTCCGCAGGAGCCACGGGGAGACGAGCTGGGCCGAGCGCGGCGCGCAGCCGATGATCCGCGAGAGCATCACCCTCTACGGGTTGCCGGTGGCGAAGGACCGTCGGGTGCCCCTGGGGCCCATCGATCCAGCGGCGGCGCGGCGGCTCTTCATCCTTCATGCCCTGGTGCGTCAGGAGTACGAGCCCAGCCCGACCCCGGCGTACCTGCAGCACAACCGCGCCGTGTTCGACGAGGTGAAGCGGCTCCGCGACCGCGCCCGGCGCAGCGATCTGCTGGCCGACGACGCGGGCGTGGCGCTGTTCTTCGAGCAGCGGGTGCCCGATCCCGTCCACAGCGGCGCATCCTTCGACACCTGGCGGAGAGAGGCCGAGTCTGCCGACCCGCGCGTCCTCTTCCTCTCCCTCGCCGACGTGCTGCAGGACGAGGCGCTGGACCTGTCGCCAGCGCGCTTCCCCGAGGCCATCGAGGTCGAGGGCGCGACGCTGCCGCTCTCGTACCTCTTCGACCCCGGGGAGGATGACGACGGCCTCACCGCATCGATCCCCGTGGCGATCCTGGCGGCGGTCGACCCGGCGGTGCTGGAGTGGACGATCCCCGGCTGGCTGGCGGAGAAGATCGGCCTCCTCCTCCACTGGCTGCCCAAGTCGCTGCGGCGCGATCTGGGGAACGTCGACACGCTGGCCCGCGAGCTGGCCCAGGAGCTGGTCCCGTTCCAGGGATCGTTCGTCACCGTGCTGTCGGATGCGATCCTGGACCGGACGGGCGAGCGGGTGCCCCCCGCGGCGTTCGATCTCGAGCAGCTGCCGCCGCACTTGCGGCTGCACTTTCGCATCGTCGACGGCAGCAAGGTGCTGGCCGCGGGGCGCGACCTGCGCGCGCTCCAGGCGCGCCTCGCGGTGCGGGCGCGCGAGGCGTGGTCGTCGCGCGGCAAGACCGGCTGGGAGAAGGAGGGCCTGACCACCTTCGGTGATGCCATCCCCGATCAGGTCGTCGTCGCCGTCGAGGGGACGCGCCTGGCCGGGTTCCCGGCGCTGGTCGACTGCGACACCTCGGTCGCGCAGCGGCTCCTCCCCTCGCGGACCGCCGCCGACGAGGCGACGCGCGCGGGGCTCCGCCGCCTGTTCCTCCTGCGCCTCGGCACGCCGCTGACCAAGCTCGAGCAGCAGGTCCCGCAGCGGGTGGCGATGAGCTCCTTCGCCGAGGCCGGCATCACGGCGCCGCGGCGGCAGGTCGTCCTCCGCGCGCTGGACGAGGCCTTTGCCCTCGACGGTGCGCGCTCCTTCCCCCGCGACGCGCGGGCCTTCGCGGCGCGCTTCGACGAGGGCAAGGCGCGGCTCGAGGCGGCGCTGTCCGACCTCGGGAAGCTGGCGCTCGCCATCGCGGGCGAGCTCGATCCGGTCCGCGCGACGATCGAGCGATCGACGGGAAAGCCTGGCATCCCGAGGGCGTCACTCGACGACATCCGCTCGCAGCTGCAGCACCTGGTGCCGGCGGATCTCCTCGCGAGGACGCCGCGCGAACGCCTGGTGCACCTGCCGCGCTACCTGCGCGCGATCGCGATGCGGCTGGAGCGCATGCCCAACGGGCCGCAGAAGGACCAGCAGAAGGCGGAGCAGGTCGCGCCGCTGTGGGCGGAGTGGTTGCAGCATGCCGCGACGCTCCGCGCCCGGGGGGTGGCCGAGGACGAGCTCGACGAGCTGCGCTGGATGATGGAGGAGCTTCGCGTCGCGGTCTTCGCACCCGAGCTGAAGACCCCGGTCCCGGTGTCGCCGCAGCGCATCGCCGAGCAGTGGAAGGAGCTTCGAGGCCGTTGAGGCGGGAGACCCCGCGGCACGCGCTGGCGCTCCTGGCGCTCCTGGCGATGCTCGGCGTCCTCGCAGCGTCGTCGTCGTGCGCGCGCCGCTCGCGGGCCAACGACGCCGCGCGCCCTGCCGCCGCGGTCGCCGCCGCCTCGCCTGCCGCCGAGGGCGTGGCGGACGAGATGGCGGATGAGATGGCGGAGCAACAGGGCGCGGCGACCGAAGACGCCCCCCCGGCGCCGGTGCCAGCATCCCCCGGCGCGATGGAGACCGCGCCCGACGCGCCCTTCCGCGCGCCGCTGGTCGCCGCGAAACCGCACCCCGCCACCTGGCAGGCCGCGCTCGCCCCCGGCGCGTGCATGAAGGAGATCGAGCGCCTGGGGCTGGCGTTCACGCGCAGCCAGCAGGCGGCGGCGGGCGTCGCGGCTCCCGTGCGATCGTCGGGGCCGCTCCACGGGGTGCGCATCGTCATCCCCCGCGCGCCCAGCAAGTTCGGCGTCCTCGACTGCCGGCTGGCGCTGGCGCTCGCCGGCATGGCCGAGGTCGCCGCGTCGATGGGCGTGGTGCAGATCCAGGTCGACAACACGCATCGCACCAACGCCAAGCTCCCCCGGCGCGGTGGGGGCAAGAGTCAGCACGCCTACGGCCTGGCCGCCGACGTCACGACCATGAAGCTGGCGGATGGGCGGGTGCTCTCGGTCGAGCGCGACTGGCACGCGCCCATCGGATCGATGCCCTGCGGCCCCGACGCGGTGCTGGAGGATCCGACGCCGGAGGCGATCGCGCTGCGCAACGTGGTGTGCGAGCTGGCGCGTCGCGGCGTGTTCCACCACCTGCTGACGCCGGGGTACGACGCCGCGCACCGGAATCACCTGCACCTGGACATCAAGCGCGGCGAGACCAGGACGCGCATCCACTGAGCTGCTGAAGGGGCCTTCCGCTGCGCGGGCCCCACTGTCCCCCTCGCTGGCCACGCTCCGCGTGGGTCCCCCAACCCCGAAGAGCTCGCCTCCGCGCTGCGTCTCCGATGCGGCCGCAGCGGGTGGCCGAGACTGAAGACCTGGCACTGGTCCGCATCGGAGCCGGAGCGCTTCGCGTGCTCCGCGACATATCGAGGGGACGTGAACGGAGTCCTCGTCAGGCCCGGCGGAGGGAGAAATCGAAGCGCGCAGCCTTCCGCCCGGCCTCATCACCGAGGTGCATGACCAGGGGACTCTTGATGAAGGGATCGACCGCGTTGTACGGGTCGCCCTCGAAATAGAGCTGGGTGGTGAGCGGGGCGAAGCCGGGAGCGCTCACCTTGAAATGGACGTGCGCGGGGCGGTACTGGGCGCCGTTCAGGTACCGACCGGGGATGATGGTGCGCAGCTCGAAGGAACCGTCGGCGGCCGCCTCCAGCTTGCCGCGCAGCACCAGCCTGTCGCCGGCGTGGCCGTCGTTGTCGTAGCGCCCCGCGTGATCGGCCTGCCACACGTCGAGCACCGCGCGCGGCACCGGCTCACAGGCCGGCCCGGTCACCCGACCCCGCAGCACGAGCCGCGTGCCGGCCATGCCGGCGTCGGCGAGGTCCGCGCGCATCGGCGCCCCGTCGCGGTAGTACGGCCCCTGGATGTTGTCGGGGGTGATGTCGCAGCGCGCCGGCCCAGCCGGCGGTCCAGCCGGCGGTCCATCCGGCGGCCCATCCGGCGGCCCAGAATTCACCGACGAGGGGTTGCGCTCCGAGGGCACTGGAGCCGCTGGGCCGCGGGCGACCGCCGTCGGTGCTGATTCGGTCCGGCATCCCCACAGCGCGGCCGCGGCGACCCAGAGACTCCCCTCCCGGACGAAGCGCCTCCTCGAGGTCGAGGTCATGGAGCGGCGCCTACCTCGGCATGCCGATGACGCAGACGCCGGCGGCGCAGCCGAAGCCGGGCATGCAGTCCTGGGCGCCGACGCAGGGGAAGGCGCAGCGCTGCGCAGCGAGGTTGCAGCGGTGCCCGCCGCAGATGCCGCCGTCCGCGCGACAGGGGAGGCCCATCGGGTTGCCGCCCGGCTGGTTCCCGCCCGCGGGGGGCATGTTGTAGTCTGGGTGGTTCTGCATCGGCGGACCCGGCGGCGGGTAGTCCGGCGGGTCGTCCTGGCGGCAGGACGAGCAGAGGAAGCCGATGGCGAGCACGGCCACCAGCGGACCCAGTGCACGGACGACGAGCG
>JBKJLX010000051.1:0-11052 GCA_046596645.1 Polyangiaceae bacterium | reverse complement strand
CCGACCCAGATCGGTGCGCTGCCGGCGCCGGCGAGGGCCGCGCGCGCACCGCTCGGCGCGGGCGCCACGCGCAGCGCCGCCCGCGCCGCGTCGTGGGAGAAGGCGCGATCGGGCTGGTGCTGCGCGGCGCACGCTCCGGGAGGCGGCGCCGCGCTCGGGGGCGACGCGGTGGCCACCGGCGAGACCCCGCGCGGATCGCGTCGATCGCGCGGGGTGCGACCGTCGCGCCCCGGCGCGCGCCCCCGGCCCACGCCGACGTCCGACGCGCCGGCGGGCAGCGCCACCTGGTGCTCGTCGAGGCACGCCGAGTAGCCGGTGCCGTCGTCGCAGCGGGCGGCCGGGTCGCCCGGGCTCCCGACGTCGTGGCAGCGAGCGCAGGCGCCGATCGGCACCGCCGCGACCACGACGTCGCGGCCCGTCGCGTGGTGGATGCCCGGGATGGGAAACTCGACGCCGGTGAGGTAGCGCGAGGCCTCGCCGTCGGCGGTGAACCGGACGCCGCCCTGCTGCGGCGAGTGGATGGCGTGGCAGGAGGTGCAGCGCAGCTCCCCCGACGCCGCGAGCCGCCCGTGCGCGGAGCGGGTCGAGGCGTGGCCGCCGTGGCACGACGTGCAGGCGTCGCGCGCGGCGGCGCGGAACGGCTCGGTGCCCTCGCCGCCAGCCCCGTGGCAGCTGGCGCAGGTCAGGCCCGCTCGAACGTGCGGCGGCGCGATGGCGCGCCCCGGCGCCAGCCCGCCCACCGGCGGCGCAGCGAGCGCGGCGAGGGCGGTGAGCACCGCCGCCGATCCCGCTGCGGCGGCGATCGCGCGACCGCGGCGCACATCGGTGGTGGGCTCGGCGCGGCGCGCGGGGGCGCGCTTGCCGGGAGGCCCCGCCTCGCGGGCCGGGCGGACGAAGAGCGTCCTGTCGTCGCGCTCGCTCACCGCCAGGTCACCGCGAGCACGTGGACGACGAGCAGCGCCAGCACCACCGCGCCGAGGGTCGCGTGGAGCGGCACCACGGCGCGCAGCAGGCGGCCGAGCCAGCGCTGCGCGGGCAGCGCCCGCATCTCGACACAGGTCCGCACCAGGCGGGCCAGACCGCCGAGCCGCTCCTTGCCCCGCCCCTCGAGCAGGGCCTCGACCCGCGCGAGGAGCAGAGCCTCCTCCTCGCGCAGCTTCCTGCCGGAGGCGGCGAGCGCGATCGGCCCCAGCGGGCTCGTGGCGTAGGGGAGGAGGACGCGATCGGCGAGCGCCTTGACCAGATCGCTGGTGCCCGAGAGCTCGCGGTGCAGCCGGTCGACCAGCGCGCTCTCGGCGGCCGCGAAGTCCTCGGGGAGGAGCGCGGCGCGCTCGAGGCGGGCCAGGCGCTTGGGGAGCCAGGCGTAGGCCACGGCGCCGGCGACGCCGAGCCCGCTGGCCGCGAGGAGGGCCGCGAGGAGCGCCCCGCCGATGCTCCCGACCGAGCGCAGCGGCGCGTGCGCGAGGGCGGTCGCCGCGGCGAGCCCACCCAGGACCAGGTGCGCGCGGTAGTGGGGGCGCACGAACGATCCGCGGCGCGGGGGGGTCTTGACGTCTTGCGCCGCGGCGCCGTCGCCCGTCGCGCCGCCCTCGTCGCGCGCGGCGCTGGGATCGACGCGACGCCCGGTCCACAGCCGAACGATGCGCTTGGGGACGCTGTAGAGCGACAGCGCGAGCACCAGGAGGGCAGAGGCGACGCCAGCGGCGTGACCTGCGCCCGATCGCGGCACCCAGGCGCCACGCGCGGTGAGCGCCGCTCCGGCGACGCCCAGGCCGACCATCGCAACGAGCGCGCCGACCGCGATCGACCAGGACGGTGCTGTCGATGTGGCAGGCATGGAAGCCGCCGCCGTGCGCGGGCGCACGTCGCCGAAGAGGGCCCGCAGCTCGGCGACATCATCGAGCGGGCGGATGCGGGTGATGGCGTCGACGGGGCAGGCCTGGACGCACGCTGGGCCGTTTTCCCAGCCCCGGCAGAGGTCGCACTTCACCGCCACCAGGTCGGCGGCCACGCCCGCCGGTCGCGCCGTCCCTGCGGGGCGCTCATCGAGGCGGACGTTGTCCCACGGGCACGCGCGCACGCAGGCGCCGCAGCCGGTGCAGAGCGGCTCGCGGATGAACACCTCGCCCTCGGGATCCTTGCCGATGGCTCCGGTGGGGCAGTCGATGAGGCAGGCCGGGTTCTCGCAGTGCTGGCACGAGCTGGGCAGGAGGAGCTTCCGCGGCGCCGCCGGGGCGAACACGTCGAAGTCGGCGTCGGCCTCGGGACCGTGGGCGCCCTGGTGCGCGCGGGAGCGGGGCGCCTCGCCGCTCACCCAGGTCGTCGTCGCGCTGCGCGAGCCCGAGGCGGGCCGGACGTCGGCGTCCTCGTCGGTGACCACCACGTCGCCGCGGCGCACCAGGCGGCTGGTGCCGTGGAGCGACCCGCACGCCCAGGCGCAGTGACCGCAGCGCACGCAGCTCTCGAGATCGATGACCAGCAGCGAGCGCGCGACCTCCAGCCGGTAGAGGTCGCGGAAGACGTGCATCGTCGCGTTCTCGGCGGCGCGCTGCACCACGCCCGCGCGCGCCGTGGCCTCGGCGCGCGAGAGGCCCCGCAGCCGGCCCAGGAGGTCGCCACTGCCCCTCCGCGCGACGCGCTGCACGACCTCCTCCGGCATGGCGACCAGCAGCGACGCCCCCATGGCGACGGCGGTCGCCTCGCGCGCCGACCCGCGCGTCAGCCCGCCGTCACCGACCAGGTCGCCCGCCGCCACGTAGCCGCGCACGCGCACGCGCTCGCCGTCGCTCGTCTGCAGCTGGAGGAGCCCCTCGCCGAGCACCAGCAGCTCGCGCGCCGGCTCGCCCTCGTCGAAGACGACCTCGCCGCGCGCGACGTGGCGCGTGGTCGCGGCATCGACCAGCAGGTCGATGTCCTCGGCGTCGAGCTCGCGCCCCAGGCAGCTCGCGGCGAGCACGTCGCGGACCAGGCCGCGTCGCAGCGTCCTCTCCAGGCGCGCCGCCACATCGGCGCGCCCGGACCGTCCGATCGCGCGCCGGAAGAGCCCCACCGGGATCTCGGCGACCACCGCGTCACCGTCGGCGACCGCCTCGGCGCGCCGAGTGGCGCCGACCAGGGGCTCCTCGCCGAAGGAGTCGCCGGGGCGGGCGGTGCGCAGGGTCTCCGCGACCGCCTCGCCGCGCCGCACCGCGCGCAGCTCGACGCCGCCCGAGGCGACCACGAAGAACGACTCGCCACCCTCGCCGGGTCGGTACACGCGCTCGCCGGCGCGCACCGTGCGCAGCACGCCGGCGGCCTCGATCTCGCGCACCGCGCGGGGCTCGAGGCCGCGCAGCACCGGCGCATCGAGCACGGTGGAGGGCCAGCGCTTCGCCTCTCGCGGCGCCTGGGCGATCACCGGATCTCGGCCTCGGCGCGCCCGAGCTCGACCACCTCGAGGCGCGACAGCATCCCCTCGTCGACCAGGGGCCCGCTCGGCCGCCGCCCGCGCGCCGCCTGGGCGCGCTCGTACCCGGCAAAGGCGCGGATGAAGAAGGGCGGGAAGGCCCGGAAGAGGAGGCGCGCCTCCGCCCGGTAGGGCCCGGGCACGCCGCGCGTCGACAGATCGTAGGTGTACCGCAGCGCCACGCCCGGCGGCGCCGAGCGGGTGTCGATGATGGCGTCGGGCGCCTTGGCGATGCCGCGCGAGGCATCGAGCGCGCCCACCGGAAAGAAGGTCTCGAAGAGGGCGTTGTTGCCGGTGAGGTTGGAGCGGCACTCGCCGGTGTCCTGGTCGTAGTCGCCGTCGTCGAAGCGGTCGGCGCGGAACAGGCCCTGGCCAGGACCCGGCTGGCAGCGGCCCTCACCGTCGATGACTCCGATGCAGCGCACGCAGCGAAGGAAGCCGTTCTGCAGGTTCACCAGGCCCTCCCCGCGGAAGGAGGTCCCGCCCAGGTCGGGCGGCGGGCTCCAGCGCGGGACGTCGGGCCCGTCGCGCAGGTCGGCGCCGAAGAGGCCCTCCGGGCGACCGCGCGCGTCGAGGCGGTCGGGATCGGTGTTCACGCGGACGAAGAGCTTGTCCTTCAGATCCTGATCGCCGCGATCGACGCGACCCACCTCGTAGACGGTGCGGCCCCCCTGACCGGTGATGTGCAGGTGGACCCAGATCTCGCGCTCCTGGCTGAAGCCCGCGGGCACGCGGTGACCGGCGCCGACGTTGGTGAGCTCGACCGGCACCTCGATCCGGGTGCCGGTGCGCCGCGCGGTCGCGATGGCGAACTTGAAGGTGGCCTGGAGGAGCTGATCGCGGCGCCCGCGTGGCGACAGCGGGACGCCGCTGGCATCGAGCGCCGCCTCGCGGATGAGGTCATCGGGGTACTCGCGAGAGAGGGGGAGATCGACGCCCGAGAACCAGTGGGGCGCGACCGGCGTCGTGGTGGTGGAGCTGACGGCGGCGAAGCCCTCGACGCGCGACCCCGGCGCGCGCTTGGAGAAGCGCGTGCCCGGCGGGCAGCCGCCGCCGCCGGGGCTGCCGGCGTCCGCCTCGCAGACCCCGGGGAAGGTGCTCATGTGGCAGTCCTGGCAGCTCGCCGCGTCGCGCCCCGCGCGCTGCTCGGCGCGCGCCCAGTCGTCCCACTCCGAGTACGCGTTGCGGAGCCGCTTGAAGTGCTCGCCCTGCCGCGCGCCGATCACGTCGGTGCCGAACAGGCGGACGTCGTGGCAGCTGCCGCAGAACTCGCTCGACTGCAGGTAGCTCTTCGTCGCCTTGTCGGGCCGCAGGTGGACGCGGGGCGGGGACGGGTCGCCCGGCGCGTCGGCGATGGGCCGCGCGGCGAGGAGCGTGTCGGGCCGCATGAGGGCGCCGCTGTTGGCGATGCCGAGGAGGCCGCGGCCGTCCTCCGGGCGGGCCGCGAAGGTCGCGCCGGTGGTGGTGGAGGTCCAGCCGGGGTTGCCGAGATAGGTGCCGCCTGGCGCGAAGGCCGCCGAGGTGGCCGACCCGCGGCCGACCGGCCCGTGGACCTGGTGGCAGAACCCGCACGAGATGCCCTCGGCGCCCCGCTCGCCCAGCAGGTCCCGCACCGGGAGCCGGGACCGCGGGTCGCCTCCGGCGCGGCCCTCCCAGATGGGCATGCGCTGCTCGACCTGCGCCTCCCCCGGGCTATGGCAGTTGACGCACCAGTGCTCGCCGCCGGCGCCGCTCACCACGACGCCGGTGCGCGAGTCGCGGCAAGCAGCTCCCGGGCTGGTGCGGCGGAGGATGCCGGCGCCGTTCGGGCAGTCCTCGTCGCGCCCGACCTGCTCCTCGACCACTGCCTCCAGCGAGTTGAACAGCGGGCTCTTCACCGAGTGGGCCATCACGCTCCGCCGCCACTCGGCCGACTGACGGGGGTGGCAGCTCGCGCAGTCCTGCGCCGTCGTCTCCTGGCTCTGCAGCGGTCTCGCGAAGGTGAGCGCGGCGGGCGCGCTGCCGCGCGGGGCGGTGCCGCTCGGCGCCGCCGGCCCTCCGCCGGCGGCCAGGCCCACGGCGACGGCCGCCACCAGGGCGCCGACGCCCAGGGGGACGGCGGCTGCGAGCCGCGCTGCGCTGCGGGGCGGCCGCGCTGCACCTCGGGTCGCCCGCGCTGCGCTGCGGGTCGGCTTCGGGGGCCGCGGCTCGGCCCTCGCGTCCGGGCGCGGGGCCACCGGCTCGCGGCTCCGCCGCTCGCGCGCGGTGCGGGCCGGCGTGCGCTCCGACGGGGCGGCGCTCGCGCGGGGTGCGGGGCGTCGATCGTCCTCGCGGGGCAGGTCGTCGCGACCCAGCGACCGCAGCGACTCGCGCACCGCGCGCGCCGTGGCGGGCCTTCGCTCGGCGTCGGGGTGCAGAAGCTTGAGGACCAACGACTGCAGCCCCGCCGGCAGCTCGCGGACGACGGCGTCGTCGAAGGGCGGCGCCTCGCGGTGCGCGGCCTCGGCCAGCGCGTGGCGGAGCCCCGCGCCGGCGAAGGGGTGCTCGCCGGAGAGGGTGCGGTAGAGGATGAGGCCGAGCGCCCAGCGGTTGGCGGCGCCGTCCCAGGGCGCGCCCTCCAGCTGCGCCGGAGGCGTCCACAGGGGGGCCGACGTGGCGTCGCGCGGGGCGGCGCCCACGCGGGCGCCGAGGCGCGCGGCGAGCAGCTCCTCGGCCACGATCACAGGGCGCCCCTCGTCGGTCAGGCGGATGGCGTCGGGGGTCAGGGCGCCCGGCGAGAGCGCCTGTCGCTCGCAGGCCTCGAGCGCGGTGGCGAGGTGCTCGGCGAGCGCGGTCGCCTCGCGATGAGGCCAGCGCTCGCGGCGCGCGCGCAGCGTGTCGGCCAGCGTCCCACCGGGGAGGGCGCGCGCCAGCCAGGCGCCGCCCCCGTCCCGCCCGCCGTCGACGAAGCCGAAGACCCCCGCGAGCCCGCTCTCCAGCAGCTTGCCGGCGAGCCCGACGTCCTCGGCGCCGAGCTCCAGGATCTCGCCCCGCTTCGCGGCGCGGTGCGCGACGCGGCGGCGCGCGCGACCGAGGGCGGGCAGCTCGCCCTCGAGGGTCCACCCCGCATCTGCGGGGCTCCGCGGCGAGAGCGTGCTGCGGGAGCTCATGTGCGGATCAAGGACGGCGGGGCGCGCCTCCGCTGGCGTTCGGCTGCGCGAGCGGAGCGGTGGTTGCGCTCGGCGCCGCGGCCTCCGGCGTGCGGGAGGCCCGCGCCAGGTAGGCGCCCAGCCCGGCGAGGACGGACAGGGCGACGACGATCGCGAGCGCCGCCCTGCGGGGGATCTCGCGCGGCGCGGCGGCGCGCTCGACGAGGGCGATGGTGTCGGCGCGCGGCTCGCGTCGCGCGTCGTCGCGTCGCGCGTCGTCGCGACCGGCGGCCCCGCGGTCGGCACCGCGCTCGGCGCCGCGGCGCTCGCCGTCGCCGCGCGCGTCGAGGCCGCCGCGCGGGCTCTCGCGGCCCGACGCCTCGTCGCGGGCCGATCGCGCAGGCTCGGCGCTCTTTCGCGGCGGGTCGTCGCCGCCATCACGGCTGTCGCGCCCGCCGCCCGAGGGGCGCCCGCGGACGCCACCGCGCGGCGAGCGGTACTGGCCACGTTCGCGCGCCGGGCTCTCCGGGATGTCGGTCAGCGGCGCCGGATCCTCCGGCATGTGCGGCTCCAGCCGCTCGATGACGTCCTCCGCCAGATAGGGGCGGTCTTCCGGGGCCTTCTCCAGGAGCTGGAAGATCAGCTCCTCCACCTCCTTGGGCATCCCCTCGCGCACGTCGTCGGGCAGGGGAGGGGGCTCGGCGGTGCACTGGAGGTTCAGCAGCTGTCGCGGCGACCCGCTGGTGAAGGGCGGCTTGCCCGCCACCAGCTCGTAGAAGACCAGGCCCAGGCAGTAGAGGTCGGCGCGGTGATCGATGACGTGCGCATCGATCTGCTCCGGGCTCATGTACTGCAGCGTGCCGATCGACTGCGTGTTGGTCTGGTTGAGCGCCTCGACCACCTTGGCGATGCCGAAGTCCATGACCTTCACGGTGCGCGCGCCGCACACCATGATGTTCTCGGGCTTCAGATCGCGGTGGATGATCGGCGGCTCCTGCCCGTGGGCGGCGGCGAGCGCCGCAGCGGTGGCGGTGACGACGGTCAGCGCGTCGCGCCAGGGAAGCTTGCCGCGCTCGACCAGCAGGCGGCGCAGCGTCTTGCCCTCGAGGAACTCGAGGACCATCACCAGCTCGCCGTCGACCTCGATGCTGGCGAGGCTCCGCACGATGTTGGCGTGCTCGAGATGCGCGAGGATCTGCATCTCGTTGAGGAACAGCTTCCGCGCGTGCTCGCTCTTGGCGAGCTCGGGGTGCATGACCTTCAGGGCGACGCGGCGGCGCGAGAGGCGCTCCTCCGCCTCGTACACCTTGCCCATGCCGCCCTCGCCGATGAGGCGGCGCACCCTGTACTCACCGAATCGGTCCATGCCCCACGCGTCATCCAGGCCCACCGGGCCGGAGGGCGGCACCTCGTCCTCCCGCGTGTCGGGGGAACGAGCGGCCGCCCCGGCCGGGGCAGGGCGTTCATGGTCGGCTGGGACGAGCGACAGGGCCAAGGGGTTCTCTCGATCCGACCCCTCGTGCCCCCGAACGCCCACAAAGTGACCGTCGCGGCCTGAAAAAAAGTCCGGCGCCATCGGGCCCGCCGCGGAAGCCGCGCCTCCGTAGGGCTTCTCGCCCTATTCCCGATCGGCCGTTCGGTCAGGAATGCGACCCGCTCACGCGATCTCGGTCACTTGCGAGACGGCGGTCCTGACTCAACGGCCGATCGGAAGTGTTTCTCCGTTGCGGCACCCGCCGGCGAGGACTCCGTTGCGGCACCTGCGGGCGAGGACGCCGTCGCAGCACGCCCCGGTGACGAGCCAACTTCCTGGTGGCGCAGCATCGCGGGCGGGGCGGCGCGCGGGAAGAGCCCGTGGCGGCCGGCCTCGCGCAGGTCGTTCATCGCTGCCTGCATCCGCGCCACCACCTGCTGGTGCAGGCGCTCGACCTTGGCGGGGTCGTCCGCGTCGTCCGGCGTGCCTTCCAGCCGCATCGGCGCGAGCACCCGCGTGTGGATCTTCACCGGCAGCGGGAGGTGCGGGTAGGGCAGCCCGAACACGAGGCCGAAGGGAAGGGCGAGCCCCAGCGGGAACACGTTGGAGCGCGCCCTTCGCGGGAGGCCGAGCAGGTCGGCGATGCGCCGGCCGTCGCTCCACAGCCAGAGCGAGTCGTGCGCGCCCGCGCTCACCAGCGGCACCACCGGCACCTGCGCGCGCAGCGCGAGCCGCACGTAGCCGCGCCGACGGCCGAAATCGATCCGGTAGCGGTCGCGCGACGCCTTGCAGGCGTCGACGTCTCCCCCCGGAAAGACCAGCACGGCCGCGCCGCGGTCGAGGGCCGCCCGCGCCAGCTCCGGCCGCGCGGCGATGGCGCCCGCCGCGCTGAACCAGGAGCCCGCCACCGGGGTGTGGAACGGCACGTCATGCATGAGCCCGTAGGCGACGCGATCCGGCCCGTAAAGCCGCCAGAACGCGGTCATGTGGCAGAACATGTCCGGCATCCCGGTCATCGCGTTGTGGTTGCCGACGACGAGCGACGCGCCGTCGGGGATGCCCTCCTCCATCTCGGTCTCGCAGCGGAAGATGGTGTCGTAGAGGACGCCCAGCGCGGGGAGCACCGCGCGCGCGAACTCCGGATCGCGCGCGTCCAGGTCGTGGGGCCGCGGCGGCCTGCGCGCCGCGCGCGCGAACGCGGCGGCGGCGCCGAGCAGCGCCTCGCGCGACGGCAGCGGCTCGCGGGGTACGACGATCAAGCGGGCGCCCTCAGCGCTCGACGGCGAGCTTCTGCCCGGCCGCGACGCCGTGCGCGCGCGCCCAGCCCGCATTCAGCTCGACGACGTACTTCGCGGCGCAGCCCGAGTTGAACGTGCGATCGGTGAGCGTCGGCACGTTCTCCTCGATGTGCACGATCGTCCCGTCCTCGGCGATGAAGACCATGTCGAGCGGGATGCAGGTGTTCCGCATCCAGAAGGAGAGCTTCTTCGAGCGCTCGAAGACGAAGAGCATCCCCTCGTCCGCCGGCATGCTCTTCCGGTACATGAGGCCGCGCTGGCGGTGCTCGTCGGTCTCGGCGATCTCCACCGGCACGGTAGGGGCCCCCGCCGCATCTGGGAACTTCACCTTCCCCTTGGGCAGGACCGGCGCCGGGCCGGGGTCGTCGGGGCAGCCAGGAGCAGGCACGGGTCCCTCCACCGCGCGGGTCGCCTTCCCCGGTGTCGGCTTCATGCACGGCGCCGCCGACGCAGCGGGCTTCGCTGATCCGCTGGTCCCGCGAGAGCTCGCTGGGTCGGCCTCTCCCGGCGTCGCGTGCCGTCGAGGTTCCTCGATCCGCTGCTCGCACCCGCCAGCCAGGGGGGCAGCGAGGAGGCCAGCGAGGACGTGGGTCGCGATGAGAGCCTTCGCTGTCGCCGCCGCGCGCATGGCGTCGTCTACCACGGGGGCGCCGTCCCGGCTCGGCCCCTTGGCCCATGCTTGACCAGGCGCCCCGTGCACCATAGACCCTGCCGCGCCATGACCCGCGCACACCTCCTCCCCGCGCCGAGCCGCTCGCTGATGCACTCGCGGATCCACTCGCCGAGCAACCCGATGGGCTGCGCGCTGATCCTCGCGCTGACCTTCTCGCTGAGCTCTTCGCTTTCAGGCTGCGAGGCACCCCCGCCGGAGCCGACGCCCGTGACCAAGTCGGGCGACACCGCCAGGGCGGCGAAGTCCGCGGAGGCGCGTGAAAGCAAGCCGCGTGCGCCCAAGGAGCGGCCCAAGCGCAAGATCAAGGCGAAGCCGGCGGCCGAGGTGGCGGTGTCGCCCGACGATCCGCTGAAGGGAACGTGGTCGCTGGAGGACGCGACCAAGGGGCTCACCGGCGAGGGCGCGCTGGTTGCCACGATCACGACGAGCCTGGGCAAGCTCGAGTGCAAGCTGCTCGACGACAAGGCGCCCATCACGGTCGCCAACTTCGTCGGGCTCGCGCGCGGCCTCCGCCCCTGGAAGAACAAGGAGGGCGAGTGGGTGAAGAAGGCCGCCTACGACGCGACCTTGTTCCACCGGATCGTGAAGGGCTTCATGGTCCAGGGTGGCACCCAGAACGGCGGGGAGGAGGCGGGCTACGTCATCCCCGACGAGGTGTGGGAGGACGCGAACCACGACAAGCCCGGCCTGCTCTGCATGGCGAACCGGGGTAAGAACACAAACTCCAAGCAGTTCTTCATCACCCACGACGCGGCGCTGCACCTCGATGGCGGTTACACGATCTTCGGCGAGTGCGGTCCGCTCGACGTGCTCGACAAGATCGCGACCGTCGCGGTGAAGGGCGAGAAGCCGGTCGACCCGCCGGCCATCGAGTCGATCACCATCGCCCGCAAGGCGATGGATGGCGCCGCCCCCGCCACCAGCGCCTCCGCCGACCCCGCAGCGGGCGCCGCCCCGACGGCGAGCGCGGCGCCGGCCGCCGGCTCGGCAAAGCCTGGCGGATGAGCGCGGACCATCGCGGGGCGGGGGACGCGCGGCCGCACGTGGTCGTCCTC
>JBKJLX010000871.1:0-6812 GCA_046596645.1 Polyangiaceae bacterium | reverse complement strand
CCGCAAGCGCCCGGGCAGCGGTCCCGTGGCCTACGCCGACGGGGCGAGCGTGGAGGCGCTGGTCGCCATGCTGGAGCCGCGACTGGCCGCGCTGCGCGATCGCATGAGCGATCGGGCCACGCTGTGGCTCCACCTCGATCATCGGGCAGTCCACGACGCCAAGGTCATGGCCGACCGCATGCACGGCCGCGCCGCGTTCCTGGGCGAGGTCATCTGGACGCCCGGCAACGGCGCGCGCGGCGCGCGAGGCTTCTCCGTCACCCACCAGACGCTGCTGCTCTACGCGCGCGACGGAAAGGCGCGCAAGGACGTGGTCTGGAACGCGCAGGACCCCGACCTGCGCGAGCCCTTCGCCGCCACCTCCACCGCGATGCACTTCACGAACACCGACGCCGACGGGCGCCGCTTCCGCGAGCGCGTCGTCGCCGGCAAGACGTACCGCTACTACGCCGACGAGGGTCGCCGCCTGGGCAGCGTGTGGAGCGACATCCCGGCGATGGTCGCCAACACGCCGCTGCGCAAGGAGGCGACCGGCTACCCCACCCAGAAGCCGGAGAAGCTCCTCGAGCGCATCGTGCGCGCGTCGTCGCGCGAAGGCGACCTGGTGTGCGATCCCATGTGCGGGAGCGGGACCACGCTGGTGGTGGCGGCGCGGCTGGGCCGCCGCTTCGTCGGCGGCGACGCGTCGCCCCGGGCCATCGAGGTCGCCGCTCGAAGGCTCGCCGAGGCCGGCGTGGTGCCGCGCCGGCTGTCCTGAGGCGGCGCTCCGCGGTCTAGCGCCTCGCGGCAGGCCCCGCGGAGCGGTGCACCTGGAGCAGCCCGGTCGCCAGCGGTTCGAACAATTCGGGGTCGAGGTGACCGGGAGCGATGCGGTGGGTCACCACGACCACCGCGCGCCTTCGCGCCTCGTCATGCAGCCGCAGGAGGACCTTCGCCTCGGTTTCCTCGCCGAAGGGGCGGAACAGGTAGAAGACCGTCGCCAGCGAGAGGTCGGCGTCGAGCACGTTGCCCGTCACCACCGACACGCGCGGGGCGAGCCCGAGCGCATGCGCCGCTCGCCGCGCGACCTTCGCGCGCTCCTCCACGATCTCGATGCCGACGAAGCGCGCCGGCGTGGTCACGCCGCCGTAGAGGAGGACGCGCCCCTCGGCGCAGCCGAGATCGAAGAACACGTCGTCCGCGCCGAGCTGCAGCATCTCGAGGAGGCCGCGCGCCACGGGATACGGCGTCGGCAGATCGGCGAACGACTCCCCGGGGTGGCGGCGCAACAGGGCCTCGTCCTCGAAGGGCTGCCCGGTCGGGCGGCGTGCCGGCAGGCCCAGCGCGGCGTCGACTTCGTCGTCGCTCGACTCCACCTCGCCGCGATGGAACGCGAGGGCGAGCTCCACCCCGCTCGTCGTCAGATCGCCTCGCCGGGGTCGGCGCAGCAGCGGGTGCCGGTCGAGTAGTCGGAGTAGGCGCGCACGTGGTTGCCGACCCGGGCGAAGCAGCCCGCGCGCGACGCGCGCGCGTAGAAGCCGCCGACGAAGACGCCGTCGGGGTCGGCCACCCACTCGTCCAGGTTGCCCACCATGTCGAAGACGGCGTCGTCACCCCACGCACTCGCGCAGCGGGGTGCGGCGCCAGTCGGCTGCAGGAAGGTGCGCCCGGCGATCTCGACCAGGCCGTTGCGCGGATCGTCGTGGTAGCGCGCGGCGTTGCCGTGGAGCAGCGACGACGGGTGGCTCTCCCGCCAGACGTTGCAGGTGCCGTGCTCGTAGCGGTCGCCGTAGGGGAAGTCGCGACGGCCCTCGCCGCGGCAGGCGGTGAGCCACTCCGACTCGGTGCACAGTCGCTTGCTGGCTGCGCGACAGGCCGCGTCCGCCTGATCGCCGCTCAGGTACCCCTGGGGGATGGCGCCCTGCAGCGATGTCGCGCGCGGCAGCACCTGCGTCGCCGGCAGTGGAGGGATGGCGAGGAGCGCGGCGAGCGCACCGGGCTGGGCCCGCGCGCGAAGCCCCTCGTACAGGCGCGACACCTCGCGCGCGCTCTCCAGGTCCGGCGTGTAGAAGGGCGACCAGGCGGCTCCGGTGGTGGCGTCCTCGATCGTCGCCTCGAATCGATCGATGCACACGCGCCCCGCGATGGCGACCATGTCGGCAGGGCACACGATGGGCCGCGCCAGGATGGACATCGTCCCCGCGCGCCGCGTGGGGGCGGCCGCAATCGGAGCCGCCTTGCGCGGCGTCGCTCTCTGCGGCGCGACCTTTCGCGAGGCGACCTTCTTCGGCTTCGCCTTGCGCTTCGCCGACGCGGCCTGCGCCTCCGGGAGGACGAGCGGCGAGAAGGCGAGCGAGCCGACGAGGAGCGACAGGGCCAGCGCGGCGGCACGATGGAACCGCATGCAACGCCGCCTTCGCATGGCGCGAGATCGGCGGACAAGTTCCGGGCGTTCAGGCCCTCGGCGGCGCTCACCACTGAAGACCCGCTCGCTCCAATCACGCCTCGGTGAGCATGACCGCCAGCGATCGAGCTCGGGGCCGCTTCACGGTCGGCAGGGAGCGCCGAGACCGAGCTGAGCGGGGGCGGCGGGCACGTCCGGGTCGTCGATCGCCGCGGGCACCGGCGCCGGCAAGCGACTGCGCGTCCGGCGTCCTCACCACTGTGTTTTGCGAGCGCGCGCAGCCGGTGGCCGAGGCGCTGAAGGAGGACGGCGTGTTCGTCGTGCCCCACGAGGGGGCGCTGCTCGTGGCCCTGTGCGGCGTCGCCGAGCGCCGACGTGGAGCCCCTGGTCGCCGCCATCGCCGAGTGCGTCGTGACCTGAGTTTCAGCCCTTGACCTGCGGCTGCGGCCGGATCGCGGTGAGCTTGCCGGCCGGGTCCGCCACGAGCACGACCTCCACCACGGTGGGGTCGGGCGGCGGCTCGCACCACCGCAGCCAGAGGAGGGGCCAGCCCCAGGCGCGCACGCGATAGCGGAGCAGCTTGCCCTTGCCCTCGAGAAAATGGTCGATGGCCTTCTTGGCCAGGTCGATGCCATCGCCGAAGTCGAAGCCATGAAAGACCGGGGCCTGCTGGCGCGTCGCGCCGCGGTAGGCGCTGGTCTGCGCGACCGGGCGCAGGTCCTGGCACTCGAACGCGTCCTGCGGCTGCTCCGGCAGGATGGACTCCACGACGCGCTCCAGGTGGAGGAGGCCGGGCGCATTGCGGATCAGCGTCGGCAAGATCGCGTCTCCCAGCCGCTCCATGGTGTCGACCAGGCGGCGGACGTGGACGTCGGCGAGATCGCCCGAACCCTTGCAGTCCGGGCAGAGCATGCGGTGCTTGGCCTGGATGACGGTCACCGTCACACGGCCTTCGCCGTTGCAGCGAGGGCACCCGTGGCGAGCGCCGATGCGCTCGGCGACCATGTGCTGCGCCGACGGCACGTCGGCGGGCGGCGGATCGCGATCGGCCATCGCGGCCACCGCGCCGCCGGGCACCGTGACCTCGTCGCGCCAGGTCTTGCGGAACTGCGCGTGGATGACGACGCGCAGCGCCGCAAGCCGCAGGGTCTCCGTCGGCTCGCTCGCAGGCAGCTCGATCCCCTGCTCTCGCGCGGCCTCCAGCGTCGGGATGGCGCGGCGCACCGCCACCGGGATGTCGTCGCTCACGCGGCGCCGCCGTGGCCGATCGACTCCAGGAAGGCGTGGAGCGCCTCCTCGCCTTCGGTGTTCTTGCCCGCGAGCGCGACGTCCACGGCGCGGGAGCATAGCGCCACACCTGCGCTCGGCGCCTCACACCGCCGTGGGCCTGCCTGCTCCGCCATGTCTTCGGGATCGACGTCTCGACCCGTCCCCTGTCAGCTTCGTCGCGAAGAGGATCAGTCGCCCTTCAGCTCGAACGCTCCCGCGAAGATCGCATCGACCTCCAGGATCGTCCCGTCGGTGAGGGTGATGGTTCCGCCCGCGTTGGCGGCGGTGTAGCTCCAGCTCCCGCCCGGGCGGCGACCGAAGTGCTCGATGCGCGCGCGATCCTGCGAGACGAGGACGTAGTCGGTCAGCGACTCGCGCGTCTGGTAGCCGTCCCACTTGAGGCCGCGGTCGTACTGCTCGGTGGACGGCGAGAGCACCTCGACCACGATCGTGGGATTGGTGATCACGTCGTCATGCTCCACGACGACCTGGCCGCAGACCACGACCACGTCGGCGTAGACGTAGCGGCGGTCCTGCGCCCGGAGGCGCTGGTCCGACGTGAACACGTTGCACCTCGCGCCGAGTGCGTTCACGAGGGACGCGTTGACGCTCGAGCACACGCGGTTGTGCCGCGGGCTGCCTCCCGCCATCGCGAACACCTCGCCGTCGAAGTACTCGTGCTTCGATGGCTGGAGGCGCTCCCACGCGAGATACTCGTCGGGCGTCAGCTGCGATCGTTCGGCGATGCGAGCCATGCCTGATCGTAGCCCACCCTCACTTCGGCCGGGCAGCCTCGGCGAACGCTCTCTGGCCGACCTGGGGACGGTGCTCCGCCGCAGTCGTCGCGTCACACAGCTCAGCGGCACAGGCGCAGAGCACGTTCGACCCGGCAACGACCAGGACCGGGGCCGCCGCGCGCGACCGCCCTCACCTCGGCGGCGGCGTGACCTCCGGCAGCCGCTGCGGCTCCCCCCGATAGTCCCCACCCAGCACCACGCTGGCAATGTGCCCATTCTCGAGCAGCGCCCACCGCAGCCGCTCCGCGACCGCCGCATCCAGCGGCCCCACCGCCAGCGCGAACCGCGGCCCTCCTCCCGCTTCCCCCGGCGCACCCAGCTCGACCAGCACCGGCACCACGTCGGCAAACGCCAGCTTCCCTCGAGCCACCCGCAGCGCTCCCGCGTCCGCTCCGCGCCCGAGCTCGACCCAGTGGGTGGCCTCCAGGTCGATGGACAGACTGCCAACATCCGTCTTCACGCCCCCGCTCTCGTTCGCCAGGAGCGCCCCCACCCCGCGGCACAGCACGGTCGGTCCCACGCGCAGCGAATCGCGCCACCGGCCCAGCACCTGTTTCCCGCCCAGGGGCCGCACCTCCAGCTCGATCGCGGTCGCAAGGTCCGCCGTCGACGCCGCGCCCGGCAACACCCTCCCCCGCGGCCGCATGCTGGCGTCCACCGTCGCCGGCTCGCACGTCCACGTGCCGCCGCCGACGCGCGCGCAGAGGTCCCACCTGGCGACATTCGCCGGGTCGACGCCCTGGGCCGGGATCAGGTTGCCCAGCCGCACTCGGAACGCGCTGCCCGCCCCCGTCCCCTCCTCGCAGTCGACGCAGCTGCGACCGCTCGCGCACTTGCGCAGCTCGCCCTTGGCGTCGGCGCACGCGCTCCCCGCGCAGCAGCTGGTGCCGCACACCGACACCGCGGGAATCGCGATCACCGACTCCAGCGGGTCCGACGGCGCGCTGGGGATCGCGCTGGGCGTGCCCGCGGCGCGCGAATCATCCGGAGCCATTGGCGTCCCCACCGGACGGGTCGCGATCAGCACCGCCGCCGCCGCGGCTGCCCCCATGACGAACGCCACCGCATACCCACCCCACCCGGCCTTCGCCCTCGCCTGTGCCCGCTCGCGCCGCACCCCGTCGAGCGACACCACGCGCAGAGACGCCGCGCCCGTCCTCGGCGGCGGCGACGCGGCCGCCCCCGAGAGCTCGCGCAGCGACGCCGGCAGCTCACCCTCGTACTCGACGCCCTCGCGCTCGGCGGCCAGCACCTCGCCCACGGTGGTGGGCACCAGCTCGCCGCGGCGGCCCAGCTCGTCCGCCACCAGGGCATCGACGCGCCGGTCGGCCGCGCCACCCCCGGCCTCGCCGTCGCCGCCGTCGCGGTCGCGATCGCTGTCGTTCATCACGAGGCCTCCTGACCGCCCACCCCTCGCGACGCGAGGAATGCCTTCAATTTCTTCATCGCACGCATGCGAATCGCGCGGATGTTCTCGCTCGTCGTCTTCCACTCGGTCGCAAGCTGGGCCGACACCGCGTTGGGCAGGCGCTGGTGCTCCTCCCCCGCGCGATAGTGCAGGGCGGAGACTCGCAGCACGTCCTGCTCGCGCTCCGACAGCTCCTCCAGCCCCTCCGCCACCAGCCGCGCCTGGGGCGACTGGCTGGGCGGTCGATCCTCGTCGATGCCGGCGCACGACACGCGCTCCACGTAGGGGGTCGCTGCCACCTCGCGCTCCTCCCCGGCGTGGTCGGCGAGCAGGTTGTTCGCGATGCGGCCGAGCCACGCCCGGGTGCGGGCGCGATCGTGGTCGGCGTCATTCGTCTCTCCCGGCTGGAACGTGTGGGCCTTCTCGAAGGCGCGGTGGAACGTCTCCTGGACCAGGTCCTCCGCCGAGACGCCGGTCAGCCGGAGCAGACCCTTCCTCTGGCGGAGGATGGCGCCGTAGAGGTACCGCACGTGGCGCTGGTAGAGCGTGGCCTGGGCCGCCCGCGCGGCCGCGGGCTCCGCCTCCCTCCGGGCGACGCGCGCGAGCAGCTCGGCGTCGGGCTCGCCGCCGTCCTCGGTGCTGCTGCGCGCGTCGGGGCCACCCATGGAGAGCTGTTGCACCCCTCTACGCCAAACCGTGACAGGCACCTCGGGAAGTGACCTAACCAAGCGAAATCACGTGACTGTCACGGTTCTCCGTAGGGACGGTCGAGATGAACGACCGCGCCTCCAACCTCCTCGTCGCGCTCCTGGCCGCTGCCCTCGCCTTGCCCCTCGCCGGCTGCGGCGCCGCGGCCTCCGCCGCCGTCCCGGGGGCCCCGCACATGGCGATGGCCGCCGCCACCCCCCCATCGTCTAAGGAGCTCGCGTCCGCCCCCGCCCCGCCCGCCTTTCTC
>JBKJLX010000686.1:0-4632 GCA_046596645.1 Polyangiaceae bacterium | reverse complement strand
CCGCGCGGCTCCTCCGCGCGTCACTCCGCGCGGAGTGACGCGCGGAGGAGCCGCGCGGCGACGCGACGGAGCGGCGCGGAGGAGCGACCCGACGGCGTCACGCTGCAGCTACGGCCGGGGAGAGAAAGCACTTCCGACGAAGGCGAACAGGGTGAAGACGAGGGCGCCCAGGACGGCCACCAGGAGCAGGCGCAGCAGCGACGCCCCGGGGGCGCGCGCGGCGGGCGGCGCCGCCGCCTCGGCGCGGATCGGCCGCCGCGAGTGCCGCGCCTTCCACCGAGCGTCGTGGGCGCGGTGGGTGCCAAGCCGGTGGTCGACGCCGGCGGTCCTCCGCGTGTAGCGCGCCGCGAGGAGCTCGGCGCGGCGCTGCTTGATGCGTCGGGCCAGGGTGCCGAGCAGCGCCTCGCGCATCGTTCGCAGGTCGGGCAGGTCCTCCTCCCGGGCGATCACCACCGTCTCCCCGTTCGGGCCGCGGCTCGACCGGAGCACGATCGAGATCGGGGGCAGAGCCCCGAGCAGGTCCTCCACCGCCGGCTCCTCCAGCGAGGTCACCTCCAGCCGCCTCTCGCCGTCCCGGGTGGGGAGGAGGAGCACGGGCCGGTAGCCAGACTCGTCGAGCCGGGGTTGCCCGGAGAGGAACAGCTCGGCCCAGGGGTCGACGCTGGTGTCACGGGCGGCCACCCGGAGCCGCCCGCCGGCGACGATGAGGTGCGTCTCGCCCAGGAAGGAGCCGATGCCGGAGCGGACATGGACGTGCCCGTCGGCCGGGCCCTCGGGAAGGGGGCCACCTGCGGCCAGCGCCGCCCGGACCTCCGTCGGCACCTCCTTCCCGTCCCCGCTCCAGGTCGCCATCGCTTGCTCCTCGCCGTGGTCGAAAGGGCGCCCGTCAGCGGACCGGGATGCCCCAGCCGGCGAGGCCGTTCATGAACGTGAAGCACGCGTTCCGGTCGTGAAACCACATCTCGACGTCGCCCCCGTCGATGAACAGCCGCAGCCGGGGACCGAACAGCTTCGCCGAGCGGATGCGCGACCGCTCGACGAGCACCGCCTCCGGCTTCCGCCAGCGGTTCGCGGTCGCGGTGATGGCGGCCGCCATCACCGTGCCCAGGAAGAGCACGGCCCAGGACGACTCCACGGCGCGCGCGCCGTCGCCCCTCGCCACGCCGGCCGCGATGGTGAGCCCCGCTGCGATGACGCCGAAGGTCAGCCCCACCCCGAAGTTCAGCCCGTAGTGGTGGCGGCGAGCGGTGAAGCGGAGCACGCCGTCGCCTGCCTCGACCGTACCCTCGCCGACGAGGCCGGTCATGCGCCGGAACATGCGGTCGTCCATCGACGTGTCGAACATGCTCGCGGTGGCGTGAAACCGCGCACCCAGCGGCCAGAGGGCGGTCGCCGCAGCGGGGGCGCCCTGGGGCGGGCCGTGGGCGGGGCTGTACGGGCCGGGGGTCATCGCGGGCATCCTAACCCGGGCGGGTTTTCCTTTTCTTCCGTCCGGGTAGGACTATGGTGCGCGACCCTCCCGATCCGCCCGGCTGCCCCTCCTTCGGGAACGGGCCGGCCCCGGTTCCTGCTCCAGACCTGCCTCCTCATCCGACCGGATGCGGAGGGCGCGGTGAGGAACGAGCCATAGATTCCCCAACGACCCGGAGCCTCGAGGTCTCTCATCATGAACACGAATCCCGGCATCCTCGGCAAGAAGATCGGCATGACTCAGCTCTTCGACGAGAAGGGCGAGGTCCACCGCGTCAGCGTCATCCAGGCGGGCTGCATCGTCATCGGCAAGCGCACGATGGAGAAGGACGGTTACTCCGCCCTCATCCTCGGCCTCGGTGAGCGCAAGGAGAAGCACACCAACAAGCCCCTGGCCGGCCAGTACAAGAAGAACGGTCAGACGCCGAAGAAGCTCGTCCGAGAGATGCGTCTCGCCGCGGAAGAGGTCGCCAAGTACGAGGTCGGCACCAAGCTGCCCCTCGACCAGATCTTCGTGCCCGGTCAGTACGTCGACGCCCAGGCGAAGACGCTCGGCCGCGGCTTCTCGGGCGTCATCCGCCGGCACCACTTCGCCGGCTTCGTGTCCAGCCACGGCACGCACGAGTACTTCCGCCACGGCGGCTCGATCGGCACCAACATGACCCCCGGTCGCACGTTGCCCGGCGTGAAGATGCCCGGCCAGCACGGCAACCGCCTGCGCACCGCGCAGAACCTCAAGGTCTTCCGGATCATCGCCGAGGACGACATCATCCTCGTCGCCGGCGCCGTCCCCGGGACCGAGGGCGGCACCGTCGTTCTCCGCGGCGCGGTGAAGAAGAAGAACGCTGGCAAGCCCAAGGGCTGATCGCCGCTCTGTCGGCCCTGATCGAATGTCGCACTGATCGAGGTCCTGGCGTGGGCGCGCGAAATCCATACGCGAAGGCCGACGCCAGGACGCTCGCTGCGAAGAAGGCGGGTTACCCCGCTCGCAGCATCTTCAAGCTGGAGGAGATCGACCAGCGGGTCCGCCTCCTCAAGCCTGGCATGAAGGTCGTCGACCTCGGCGCCGCGCCGGGCTCGTGGTCGATGTATGCGTCCGGCCGGCTCGGCCCGCGCGGGCACATCCTCGCCATCGATCTCTCGCCGCTGAGGGTCGCGGTCGGCAGCAACGCGACGATCGCCCTGGGCGACGCCTTCGAGATGGGCAGCGACCTCTACCTCCGGCACGGTCCCTTCGACGTCGTCCTCTCCGACATGGCGCCGGCGACCACCGGCAGCCGCGACGCCGATCAGTGGAAGAGCTTCGAGCTGTGCATGAAGGCCATCGAGGTGGCGATCGCCCACGGCAACGTGGGCTCACACTTCGTCGGGAAGATCTTCATGAGCGACCACTTCCAGAAGGCGCGCGACACGCTGCGCACGGGGTGGACCGAGGTGAAGACCATCCGCCCCGAGGGCACACGCTCGAACTCGAGCGAGGTGTTCCTCATCGCCATGAAGAAGAAGACCGGGCCGACGATGGGCGAGGGCACCGACGCCGGCTCACCACCCCCGGGCCCAGGCGGCGCGTAGGTCGAAGGCGCCCTCGTCGCTGAGCAGCGGCGCCAGGTCGTCATCCGCCAGCGCGTCGAGCAGGTCGACGTCGTCACCGTCGATCCACAGCCGTCGATCGACCAGGCGCAGCCCCTGGACGTAGTCCACGAAGCGATCGTCGTGCACCAGGCTGAGCGGCTGCACCACGCTCTGGTCCTTCAGCATCCAGCCATAGAGGGCGGTGCGGCCGGCGTGCTCGAGCATCCGCCTGGTGATCACGATGTCCTTCTTGCAGCCGGCGACCAGATCGCCCGGGTGGCCGCCGGCCTTCGCCAGGCGGCGCGCGATCACCTCGTGGTGCGAGAGCACGTCGGCGAGGCGCCAGGAGCCGGGGGACATCGTCGGTGAGGTCACCTGATACGGCGCCGCGGCGTAGGCGCCGTCGACGAGGACGCGCGTCGGCGGCAGGGCGCCGGCGGCGTCGGCGAGCTTGCGGGTGGTGCGCATGGTGATGGGCATGCGCACGTGATCATCGTCGCTGCCGATGCAGACGTAGTCGGGGGTGACGAAGGCGTACGCCTCGTGCGTGGTGCCGGCCGGGCCGCTCCCCCCGAGCTTCAGCGGGACCAGCCGCCGCATGAACGACGGCACGTTGCCGGCGAGGAGCTCGGCCGCGATGGCCTGCTCGCGCTCGCCGGCGCCCAGGTGATCGATGGCCTCGAAGAGGACGCGCGCGCCCCGGGCGCCGGCCGGCCGGGCGGCCAGCCGCAGCTCGCGTGTGGGCACCGCGGCGACCGCTGGAGCGGGGCTCGCCCCGGGAGGCCTCGCCGCCGGCGTCGCGGGGCGCGCCGGAGGTGCGCCCCCGCACCCGCCGGTCAGGCCGAGCAGCGCGATCGAGCCCAGTAGCGTGCGGCGGGGAACGCTCGGCATGCGCGCGACGATGGGATCATTCTAGCCCAGATGGCGCAACCCGCCGCACCCCATGACCGTCGGCGCGGGTCAGCGCGTCGCCGCAGGCGAGGCGACGCGGCGAAAGCGGCCTAGCGACCGCGACGCACGCCGCGCAGCAGCCTCTCCAGGGCCGCCCGCTCCGCTGCCCGTGACACCAGCGGCCGCCGCGCTCGGCAGCGTCGCCGAAGCTCGGCGAGGAACGCCGGATCGCGCTCGACGCGCGACATCAGCCGCGCGAGCGCCCGCGTCCCTCCCACCGGAAAAAGCCCCGGATAGTCGTCGCCGAGCAGCGCGCGCGTGCAGTCGATGCGCGAGGCGATCACCGGCGTGCCCGCTGCAAGGGCCTCGCTGATCACGTTCGCCCCGCCCTCGAGCACGCTGGAGAGGACGAACACCGGTACAGACGCGATCAGCGCGCGCGCCGCGGCCTGCGAGATCTCGCCGAGCCAGGTGTAGCGCGGGTTGCCGCGCTGCTCCTCGAGCGCCTCGTCGCGGGCTGCCGTACCCAGCGCGCGCCCGGCGTGGAGGATCCGGACCCGCGATCGCGCGGGCAGGAGGCGCGCGGCGTGCGCTGCGCGGAAAGGGTCCTTCTCGGGGCGGAGGTGACCGACGACCGCGACGTCGAACGACTCCGGGGGGCCTCGCCGCGGTCGCCTGGCGGTGAAACGCAGCGCCAGG
>JBKJLX010000298.1:0-4475 GCA_046596645.1 Polyangiaceae bacterium | reverse complement strand
CGGCGCGGCGCCGCCAAGCCGGCGGGAGGCGACGCCCCGCCGCTGGACCCCGCGGCGCCGCAGGCGTCGCCCTTCGCGGGGGACGGCCTCGGGGTCGACCTGGGGGACGTGGTCTCGGTCGAGGGGCAGGAGCGATGGCTGGCCGGCGCGCTCGAGCTGCGCGACGGCGGTCACCTGGTCGCGGCGCTCTTCGTCGCCCCCGAGGGGGCGGGGCACGAGGCCGTGTGCGCGTTCGCGGCGCCACGACGCGAGATCCTCTGGTTGTCGCCGGTCGCGGTCGAGATCGGCGGCGAGCCGCCCTCGTCGATCGAGCTGGGCGGGATCGTCATGCGCCGCCGGGCGCGGGTTCCGGTGGAGGTGAAGCGACACGGGCAGGGCGCGCCCGACGTCGGCGCCCGCGCGACGTTCGCAGAGTACGAGGCCACCGCGCGCGCCAGCGGTGTCGTGCTGCACGCACCGGGCGCCGCGCTGGCGTGGGTCGGCAAGCGCGTCGATCCCGACGAGGTCGATCGCATGGGCAAGGGAGGGACCTGAGATGCAGGGGGGGGAGCGCGCCGAGGCTGAGATGGACGGGCGGGAGCGCGCCGAGGCCCGCGCCGGCATCCTGGAGGAGCTCCGTGGGCTCTTCGCTGCTGCCTTCGCCTGGGAGACCTGGGGGCGCCTGCTGGTCCACGTCGACGTGGTCGAGGACGGGCGGCCCGTGGTCGTGGACGTCGCGGTGGAGGACATCGTCGGCGACGAGGCTCGCCTGGCGGCAGCCTTCGAGGGGCCCGAGGTGCGCGCCTCGCTGCCCGCGGTGGCTCGCGCGGTGGAGGCGCTCGTCGCGATCGATGCTCTCGAGCTGGAGGCGCTGGGCGGGGGCACCTTCGTCCGCACGTCCGACGATCAGGTCGCGTTCCTGCCGGGACTGGTGCGCAGCCCGAGCGCGACCTTCGATCGATCGCGCGACGAGGTGGTGGCGCGCGGGCGCGCGCGCGATGCGTCGCTGGCGGCGCGCTTCGGCCTCGGCGCCGATGCCCGCCTGGTCCCGTCGCCCGGGGGGCGGGCCCGGGTGCGGCGCGAGGATCGCGACGTCGCCGTCGGCGAGGCGGTCGTGCTGGGCACCTTCTCCCGGCCCCGGCGCTCCTTCGTGTGGGCCGCGACGAACCCATCCCTGCCCGAGGACGAGCGCAGGGCGTGCTCGGCTCTCCTCGACGCGATGCCCCAGCGCGACAGCTGGGAGATCGCCACCTTCGGTTTCGCGACCGACGAGCCGACCGCCGCCGCGCTGTGCGCGTGGGTCTGCGACACGCTGGGCGGCGACGGCGTCGTCCGCGTGGATGGCGACGGCGGGCCCATCTTCGTGCTGGTGCGAGCGCTGCGCGCGGTGGACGCCGAAGAACGACCCTGATGACGGGGCCGAGGATGCCCTCGACCCCGCTGCGCCGTCCGCACGGGCCGGTCCTAGAGGTCCGAGGCCGTGACGGTCGTCACCTTGCTGTACGTCTCGAGCTCGCTGTTGACCGGCGGGCAGAGGCCCGACGAGTCGGTGACGGTCGCCGACAGCGTCTCGTCGTGACAGAATCCCGAGCCGGATCCGATGGTGCACGTGGCGTCGGTGCCGCAGTCGGTGTTGCTCCACGCCACGGTGTAGGCGCCGTTTCCGCCGCCCGGGTTCGCCGTGTAGGTGACGCCGTCGGTGGTCATGTCAGGGCACGACTCGCCGGCCCCGGTGAGCTCGAGTTCGATGGTCAGGCCGCCGAGCAGCTCGACGGTCCCGGCGTCGACCGTGACGGCACAGCCGGCCGAGCCCTCGGGCGTGACGACGACCGAGGCCGAGACGGTTCCGGGGCTGGAGGGCAGGGTGCCCGCGCAGTCGGCGGAGGTGGACGTCCCGTCCGGCCCCTGGAAGGTCCACGCGCAGGTAGGGTTCACCAGGTTCTCGCCGTCGGCGTCCTTTCCGACGGCCGCGAACGCGAACGTCCCGTCGCAGGAGCCGGTGAGAGAGGCCTCCGCCGTCGCGCTGTTGAACTGGAACTCGAACACCTTGGAGGTGTCCTTGAGATCGCTGTTCGCCGTGGAGGAGGCGCGCGTGCGCACCTGCACGTAGGCGGTTCCACCGCACTCGTCGACGCCAGGCAGGAGCGAGATCGGCGCGATCGCCTCGGCGAGCTCGAACTTCGGGAAGTCCTCGAGGACCCAGTCGCCGTGCTGGTCGACCCGGCCCCAGGGCGGGTGCGCGGCGATGACGGTGTTGATCGACGAGCGGACGCCGTCGGGCAGCTGCGTGAGCTCGCCGAAGGTGGTGCCGCTCCACTGGTAGACGTGGGGTACCGCCGAGCCGCTGTTCCCCGCGCCCTGCATCACGAACGTGAAGAGCACGTCCCCTGTGGTCCGGCACGGGATGAGCGGGTTCTGGATGCACCCGGCCGACTCTGGCGCCTGCTGGTTGAACTCGAAGTCGAACGCCGTGGTCCCGTTGTTTCCGCGCCGCTCCATCCCGAAGTGGAGCGAGTCCTGGTTGTTCGCGAGGTAGGCCTGCGTCAGGTCGTACTTCGACGAGCCGACCGTGCCAGGGCCGATGGTCCAGGTGGAGAGGTCGTTCTCCTTTCCGCCCTGGAGGAAGATGTCGCGGTCGTCGCTCGCGATCCGGTCCACGAGGCGGATGCCGCTCCAGTGGCCGACTCCTCCCGCAGCGCCGGTGATGCCCTCCTCGATGCAGGCCGCGACCGAGTCGTCGCCGAGACAGTCCGTCCCCGCGTTGTCGAGCTCATCGGCGACCCAGTCGAGGGTGGCGCCCGCGTTGAGCGGCACGCCGACGTCGTCGAACAGGTCGGACGTGGTGTCGATCTGGATGGAATCCGGCGCGATGTTCCCGGTGACCGCCTGCGATGTGGTGGCGGTCTCCTCGCCCTCGGGCCGCTGCCTGCGCTCCGGGTCCACGCCGGCCGCACATCCTGCCGCGATGAGCGTCAGCGTCGCCGTCGCCGCGACTGTCCGCAGGCCGCGCCGCGCCGGCCTCGAGTTGCTCTCGTTCGTCGTCGAGCTCATGGCAAACCTCGGCCCGAGCTGCGCGCCACGCGGCGCGCGCCCGGAGTATGGAAGTGACAGGTCCGCCTGCTGCGGAGCGCGACCAGTCGCGACCCGCAGTGGGTGCAACGCCGGCTGAGCATCGGCCGTGCCCTGCGGGGGAGGGTGTGAGCCTCACGCACCAAGGTGAACGGCCACGTGGCCTTGCAGAACGGGTGCGGCTTTCCGTCCCGTGGCGACTCGCGGCGGTCGCGCGCGACGGCGCACGGTCGCGCGCGCGGGTGCTAGCTGCGCGCGTCCGCCCGCAGCTCCTGCGCGAGCTGGAGGAGCACGTGCGAGGGCCCGGCGTTGTTCTCCTCCACGCGCGCGGAGGCGGCGACCACGTGCTGGTGCATGAGCGCGGCGCGCAGCGCGGCGCGGTCGTCGCGCCCGGCGACGGCCCGCCCGTCCGCCGCGAGGCGCACCGCGAGGGCTGCCAGCAGGCGGACGAGCTCGGCGCGGTCGGAGACGCTCTCGGCGAGGCGGACCGCCGCGTCGAAGGTCCGCGCGTCGATCGCGTGCTGCACCGCCTCCACGAATCCCGTGCGGGCGACCACCTGCTCCTCGTCCGCCAGATCGAGGGCGGTGGCGACGCTGCCCGCGGCCAGCTCGACCAGCCCGTCCAGCCGATCCTCGTGGATCCCGCGGGCCGCGAGGAGCTTGCGCAGGACGTCGCTGGGGAGCGGCCCGAAGCGCACCGGGAGGGTGCGCGAGCGAATCGTGGCCAGGAGCCCCGGCGCGTTCTTCCTGGGATCGCGCTCCTCGGGGCGGGATGTGAGGAGGATGAAGTGGTGGTTCGGGCGCGGCTCCTCCAGCGTCTTGAGGAGGGCGTTCGAGGCCTCGCGCGTCATCTCCTCTGCTCGGCGGACGATGATCACGCGGGCGCGGCCCTCGACTGGCGGATAGGCAGCGCGCGCGATCACCATGGTGCGGATCTGGTCGATCGAGATCGACTGCTTCTCGGTGGGCTTGGCGGAGCCGATCTGGATCGACTCGGGCGCGTAGAGCTGACGCGCCACCATCACCACGTCGGGGTGCAGCGGCACGCGCGGCTCGCCCTCGCGCAGCGTGACCACGCGCACGCACGCCGCGCAGCGGCCGCAGCCGAGCGGATCGCCGCCCTCGCAGAGGAGCGCCTGGGCGAGCCCCAGCGCGGCCAGCTCCTTGCCGACGCCCTCCGGGCCCTCGAAGCGGTACGCGTGATGCACGCGGCCAGCGCGTAGCGCGCGCTGCAGCGTCGCGATCGCGGTCGGCTGCCCCTCGACCTGGGCCAAAGTCACCTGCGCCCCCGCCCCCTCTTCGCGGCGCCCTTCTTCGCGGTCGCCTTCCGGGGGGCGGTGGTCGTTCTCGACTTCTTCCTGGGCGCAGCGGCCTTCTTCCTGGGCGCAGCGGCCTTCTTCCTGGGCGCAGCGGCCTTCTTCCTGGGC
>JBKJLX010000259.1:0-6900 GCA_046596645.1 Polyangiaceae bacterium | reverse complement strand
GCCGGCGGCGCCTGCGGCTGCATGCCGCCCATGCCGCCCATGCCGTGCATCATCGGCGCCTGCACCGGCGGCGGCCCGTAGCCCTGAGCCGCGGCGCCTCCGAAGGTCGGCGCCTGCGGTGGCGGTGCTCCGAAGCCTCCCGACGCGAACGACGGCGCAGCGGGCGGCGCGCCCATGCCGCCCATGGACGGGCCGCCCTGCATGCCCGGCGGACCGGCAGGAGGGCCCGGCGGCGGTACGGCGGGCGCCATGGAGGCCCAGGGCGAGAGCGGGATCGGTCCAGCCTCCCCTCCCCCGGAGAACGGAGCGGGGCCGGGCGGTGCCGCGGGCGGAGGCGCCATCGCCGGGCCGGGCATCGCCTGGGGCGGCGGAGCGTACTGACCGGCGCGCACGTACGACGGGCCGGAGTTGCCGGCCCCCTGCGGCGCGGCCGGCGGCGGCGGATAGCCGCCACCACCACCACCACCACCACCACCCGCTGGCGCGCCGCCACCGGCGGGGCTGCCGCACATGTTGCAGGCAGCGTCGTTGGGCTGGAGCATCCAGCCGCAGCTCGGACACGGCTTCACTGGATGCGAGGCTAGACGTCGAAGGCGCCTCGATCAACGAGGCGCCTTCGAAACGACCCACCAAGCTCGTTCCGCGAGCGAAGCGAGCAAGAGGCGGGGACCGAAGGGCCCCCGAAAACTCAGTTGGTCGCGGTGGGCGTATCCTTCTTCTCGCCGTCCTTCGTCTCCGCCTCGGGGGGGAGCGCCACCGGCATCGACTCGAGCGCGGCCTCGAGCACCTGATCCATCCGGCTGACGAAGAAGAACTGGAGCTCGTCGACGACCTCCTTCGGCACCTCCTCCAGGTCGGGACGGTTCCGCTCGGGGACGAGGATGCGCTTGATGCCTGCGCGGTGGGCCGCCAGCACCTTCTCCTTGAGGCCGCCGATGGGCAGCACCCGACCGCGCAGCGTGATCTCGCCGGTCATCGCCACGTCGTGGCGGACGTTGATGCCGGTGAGGAGCGAGACGAGCGCCGTGAACATGGTCACGCCTGCGCTCGGACCATCCTTCGGCATCGCGCCGGCGGGGATGTGGATGTGCAGATCGGACTTCTCCAGGAAGTCCTTCTGGATGCCATACTTCGCGGCGTTGGTCCGCACGAACGAGAGCGCGGCCTGCGCCGACTCCTTCATGACGTCACCGAGCTGACCGGTCAGCTGCATCTTGCCGGTGCCGTACATCTTCGTGGCCTCGATGAAGAGGATCTCCCCTCCGACGCTGGTCCAAGCGAGGCCGGTCGCGACGCCGGTCTCGCTGGTGCGCTCGGCGACCTCGCTCGTGTAGCGAGGCGCCCCGAGGAACTCGTGCAGGTCGTCCTCGTTGTCGACCTTGCGCTTGGTGGTGTCGCCCTCGGCCACCTTGACCGCGACCCCGCGGATGACGCTGGCGATCTGGCGCTCCAGTGAGCGGACGCCGGCCTCGCGGGTGTAGCTGTCGATGACCAGCTCGAGCGCGGCGTCGGTGATGTCCACCTGCTCGGTCGAGAGGCCGTGCTCGCCAAGCTGCTTGGGGAGCAGGTGCTGCTTGGCGATCGCCAGCTTCTCCCGCCGGGTGTAGCCGGGAATATCGAGGATCTCCATGCGGTCGCGGAGCGGTGGCGGGATGGGGTCGGCGATGTTCGCCGTGGCGACGAACATGACGTGCGAGAGGTCGAAGGGGATCTCCAGGTAGTGGTCGGCGAAGGTGTTGTTCTGCTCCGGGTCGAGCACCTCGAGCAACGCGGCCGACGGGTCACCTCGGAAGTCATGTCCGATCTTGTCGATCTCATCGAGCATGAAGACCGGGTTGATGGTCCCCGCCTTCTTCATGCCCTGGATGACCTGACCGGGGAGCGCGCCGACGTAGGTGCGCCGGTGGCCGCGGATGGCCGCCTCGTCGTGCACGCCGCCGAGCGAGATGCGGTGGAACTTGCGGCCGAGGGCGCGGGCAATCGAGCGGCCGAGCGACGTCTTTCCCACGCCGGGGGGGCCGAGCAGGCAGAGGATGGGCCCCTTCTTGTCCTGCTTCAGCTTGCGCACCGCGAGGTACTCGAGGATGCGCTTCTTCACCTTCTCGAGGCCGTAGTGGTCCTCGTCGAGGACCTCGCGCACCTTCTGGATCTCCAGGTTGTCGGGCGTGGAGTGGGTCCACGGCAGATCGAGGATCCAGTCGAGGTAGGTGCGGACCACCGTGTACTCGGCAGAGCCGACCTGCATCGTGCGCAAGCGCTTGAGCTGCTTCTTGGAGACCGTCTCCGCCTCGGTCGGCAGGTTGGCCTTGGCGATGCGATCCTCCAGCCCGTCGAGATCGCCCTGGTCGCCGTCGTCCTCGCCCAGCTCCTCCTTGATCGCCTTGAGCTGCTGGCGAAGGACGTACTCGCGCTGGTTCTTCCCCATCTCCTCCTTGATCTGGGAGTTGATGCGCTCGCGCATCTTGAGGATCTCGAGCTGGCGGGTGAGGAGGCGCAGGACCTTTCGCACGCGCTCCTTCACCTCGACGGTCTCGACCAGCTGCGCCTTCTCCTCCACCGGGGCGTCGAGGTTCGCCGCGACAAGGTCGGCGAGCGCGCCGGGCGCCTGGATGGAGTCGATCAGCGAGCCCGCCTCGCGGGGGAGCTCGGGCATGAGCTGGATGACCTGCTTCGCGATGTCACGCAGGCTCATGGCGAGCGCCTCGGCCTCGACGTCCTCGGTGTGCGGCTCGTCGAGGCGGCGGATCTTCGCCTTGAGGTAGGGGGCGTTGCCGGTGACGCTCTCCAGGCGGATGCGCACGATGCCCTGCAGGATCAGCGAGTAGTTGCCCGAGCTGTGCTTGAGGGCCTTGAGGACGCGGGCTGCGCAGCCCACGTGGTAGAGGTCCTCGTAGCCGGGGTCGTCGGTCGACGGGTCCCTCTGGGCGAAGATCGCGATGATCGGCGACGTGAGGTTGTCGATGTCCTCGACCAGGGCGACGGACTTCTCGCGGCCGACGTCGAAGGGCGCGACGGCACCGGGGAAGAGCACGGCGTTGCGGATCGGCAGGACCGGCAGCTCGTCGCCGAACACGACCTCTTCGTCGGGGCGTGCCGGGGGCGGAGGCGGCGGGTTCTTCTTTTCGGTCATCGGAGCGAAGGTTAGGACCGGCGCCGCCGCCTCGCCACCCCAACCTGGACCCCCGTTCCGGGAACGCCCCTGCCGACGCCCTCCCCGGTCACGTGCGGCAACGGGAGACGATCCGTCCGCACGTCGGGTGCGGCAACGGAGAAGCATTTCCGCTAGCGTGCGGGCGTGCGGGGAGTCGGCTCTGTCGATGGGGCGCCGTGACGAGCGGCGCCACCGGCGTCGGCCTGCCGCGCGAGTCCCTGGTCGTCGAGAAGCTCGCCGACCTGGCGCAGGGCGGCATGGGCTCGGTCGAGGTCGGCATCGTCCGCAGCGGCCGGCTCAACGGGCGCGTCCTCGCCATCAAGCGGCTGCACGAGGAGCTCGCCCGCGACGAGGAGGTCGTCTCCATGTTCGTCGACGAGGCGTGGCTCACCTCGCAGATCCGGAGCCCTCACGTCGTCACGGTCGAGGCCTTCGGCGAGGACGCTCGCGGGCTCTTCCTCGCCACCGAGCTGGTCCAGGGCGTCTCGCTGGGGCGGCTGGTGGCGGAGGTGCGCGCCCGCGGCGAGACCTTCTCGGAGCGCATCGTCGTCTTCCTCGCCACCCAGGTCTGCGCCGGCCTCGCCGCCGCCCACGACCTGCACGACGCCGAGGGCCGCGCGCTCGGCCTCGTGCACCGCGACCTCACGCCGGGCAACGTGCTCGTCGGCTTCGACGGCGTCGCGAAGATTGCCGATTTCGGCATCGCCAAGGCGGAGCGACGGGTCAGCGCCGCCACGCGGATGGGGGTGCTCAAGGGCAAGCCCTCGTACGTCTCGCCGGAGCAGGTCCGCGGCGGCCACATCGACGGCCGCGCCGACCTCTTCGCGCTGGGCGTGGTGCTGTTCGAGCTTCTCGTGGGCTACCGCCCGTGGCGTGGCAAGGACGACACCGACATCCTCATCGCCATGATGAGGACCGAGCCCGTGCGGCTGGGCGATCTGCGCCCCGACGTCTCGCCGGTGGTCGCCCGCCTCATCGACTCCTGCCTGCGCAAGCAGGTGGTCGAGCGGCCGCAGTCGGCGGAGGAGGTGCGGACGACGCTCGAGGCCCACCGCGCCGAGCGCGGCTGGGGCGGGGAGGACCGCCAGCACCTGTCCGAGTTCGTGCGCCGGAACGCGCACGAGCTCGCGGCCTGGTTCGATCAGGCCCTGGCGGAGCACATGGCGCAGGGCGGCCCGAGCCTGGAGCAGGTGGAGAAGGACGTCGAGCACACGCGCGTGCAACCCTCGCCGGCGGTAGGCGAGGACTTCACCAACGAGCAAGCCACCAGCTTCTACCAGCACCCGACGCCCGCCCCCGGCGCTGCAGCGATGGCCGCGGCCCTCGCCGCGGGGGGCCGGCCGCCTTCGACGTCGGCTCCGTCCGCGTACGACGACATGCCGGAGAGCGCGCCCACGATGGCGATTCACGGCAGCAGCGGCCTCGAGCTGCTGGCGGCGATCGAGCGGCAGCGGCAGGGCGGCATGGGTGGGGCCGCCGTCCCGGTGGGTGCCGCGGCGCGTGGCGCCGCGGAGCTGTCCCGGCTGCCGGCGCCCACGCCCCAGCGCTACCCCGGCCGCACCGAGCTCCTGCCCAACAGCGGGCCCATGGGGCCTTCGTCGGCGGGCCCGGCCCCCTTCGCGCCCTCCTCCGGAGCGGTGTCCTCGGCGCCGAGGAGCGCCCCCAACGTGACCGAGTGGATGGCGGGATCCTCGTCGCGGGGCTCGCGCCCCTTCGAGCAGCCGGTGTCCTCGGGGAACTCGCCGCTCAGCTCCACCATCTTCGCGCCGCCCAGCGAGGCGGCGCTGGCGACGACGCCGCAGCGGGCGCAGCCATCGGCGGCGAGCGCCAAGGCGCCCGCCGGCGGCGGGGGCTTGCGCATCGCGCTCGTCTTCCTCGCGGTCTTCGTGCTCACGGTCGCGATCGTGGGCGCGCTGCTACGCTCGGGTGTGTTTCGCGTCGACTGAAAGACGCTCCGCCCATGGCCTCCGACCCCGTCACGTTCGCGCTGCTCTTCGCCGCGGGCCTCGCCCGCGCAGGGACGGTGTCTCCGCTGGACCCGGGGCCGAGCGCGGAGTGCCCGGCCGACATGCGGCTCGTGACCGGCAGCCACTTCGACGAAAAGACGCTGTTCTGCGTCGACCCCCAGAAGGACACGCGCGACACGCACTGCTTCGCCTACGCCGAGGGGATCGCCGCGCTCGAGGGCGAGAAGACAAGCGTCCACGTGTGCATGGACCAGTACGAGGCGCCCAACAAGCGCGGCGCCCGGCCGTACGTCATGCAGTCTTACGAGGGCGCGGTGAAGTGGTGCGGAGCGCGTGGCAAGCGCCCCTGCAGCGAGCAGGAGTGGGAGACCGCCTGCGAGGGGCCGGAGCATGTGCCCTGGGTGTACGGCTGGACCAACGACAAGAAGGTGTGCGTCAGCGACCGTGGCTGGAAGCAGGTCGAGTTCGCGAAGTTCGCGCAGGGTCCGGACGCCGCCAAGGCGGAGTCCGACCGGCTGTGGCAGGGCGCCGTCAGCGGCAGCCGCCCCGGTTGCATCTCCGCCTTCGGCATCGTCGACATGATGGGCAACGTCGAGGAGTGGGTGAGCAGCCGCAAGAGCCGCCGCTTCCCCGGCGCGCTGATGGGCGGCTTCTGGGCCAAGCCGTGGACGGGGTGCCGCGGCACCAACGACGCCCACGAGCCCAGCTTCGTGTTCTACGAGACCGGATTCCGCTGCTGCGCCGAGCCGGGGAAGCTCGGCGCCCGAGGCGCGGCGCCGCCCGAGTGAGGGCGACCTGGCGAGCGCGACGGGGCGCTCGCCGCCGGCCGCCTCGTCGTCACCCCGCGCAGATGTCCTGGTAGTCGTCGCAGCAGTCACCGAAGGTGACGCACTCCGCGTCGCACTGGCAGGCTCCCTCCTCGAAGAACTCGCAGCCGCAGTCGCCGCAGGTGGGGGCGGCGCGGTCACAGGTGTCGACTGGCGCGCACACCGCGGTGTAGTCGGCGCAGCAGTCGCCCAAGCCCACGCAGAGGTCGTCGCAGTGGCAGACGGCGTCGGCGGGGAACGCCGTCGCGCAGCCGCAGCCGCCGCAGGTGGGAGCCGCCGCGTCGCACACCGGGGGGGGCACGCACTCGGTGGTGTCGGCGGCCTCGACGAAGCCGGCGCACAGGAACTGGGCGTCATCCCCACGACACTCCTCGCAGTACTGGCACTCCGCGAGGTTGTTGGCGGCCACGCAGTCCGCGTCCTGAGCGGTGCAGCCACAGTCGCAGAACCCGTCGCCGAAGAAGCTGGCGTCGCAGCTCCAACCGGCGGGCACGACCGGCGTGTCGTAGGCGAGCGTGCTCGACTCGACCAGGAGGCAGATGCCGTCCGGCACCGGCTGGAGGGTAACCAGGTCGAGCTCGCGTAGCTCGACCGCGGCGAGCGTCGCCGTCCCCACGCCGTTGGCCGGCAGGGTGAGCGTGCCCTCGCTGGCGAAGAGCAGGTTGGTGGGGGAGCCGTCGGCGTCGAGGTCGAGGTAGCCGACCACGCACTGCTCGCAGGTCTGGATGTCGCCGTTCACACCCTCGCCGAGGTTCACCACGCCCGCGAGCGGCGTGACGATCAGCACCCGCGCCAGGTCGTCGCCGGCGGAGAAGGTGAAGGTCGCCTGGTAGTCGTCGTTCCCGACCTCCGCGAAGGCGGCGAGGGTGATCGCGGTGCAGCCGGTGCCGCCGCCGTCGCCGGTGGTGGTGGTGGTGGTGGTGGTGGTGGGGGGGCCGCCGCCGGCGCCGGTGGT
>JBKJLX010000105.1:0-2847 GCA_046596645.1 Polyangiaceae bacterium | reverse complement strand
GTTCAAGCGGATGCCGATGTCGCGCTCGAAGACGGCAGCCACATGGTGGGCGCTGCGCGGGTCGACCGAGAGGCGGGCGGGCAGTGGCGGAAGATCCGCAGTGTCAGCGGGCTGGGGGGTGGATTCGGTCATGCGCTCATTTTCTCAGCTCTTGAGGCGATAGCCCGTCTTGAAGATCCACGCCACACCGGCCAGGCACAACGTCATGAAAAGCAATGTCATGCCCAGACTGATGCCGACACCGACATCGGAAATGCCGTAGAAACTCCAACGAAAACCACTCACCAAATACACGACCGGGTTGAACAGCGTCACCTTCTGCCAGATCGGCGGCAGCATCTCGATCGAGTAAAAGCTGCCGCCGAGGAAGGTCAGCGGCGTCACCACCAGCGTGGGGACGATCTGGAGCTTCTCGAAGCCGTCGGCCCACAGTCCGATGATGAAGCCGAAGAGGCTGAAGGTGACCGCGGTCAGCACCAGGAAGCCGAACATGGCGAGCGGGTGCTGGACCTGGAACGGCACGAACAGGCGCGCCGTCGCCAGGATCAGGAGCCCGAGCATGACCGACTTGCTCGCCGCCGCGCCCACGTAGCCGAGGACGATCTCGAGCGCGCCCACCGGCGCCGAAAGCAGCTCGTAGATGGTGCCTGTGAACTTCGGCATGTAGATGCCGAAAGAGGCGTTGGAGATGCTCTCGGTGAGGATCGACAGCATGATCAGTCCGGGCACGATGAACGCGCCGTAGCTGACGCCCTCGATGGCGACCAGGCGCGATCCGATCGCGGAGCCGAAGACGACGAAGTAGAGCGACGTCGACATGACCGGCGCGGCGATGCTCTGCCCCAGGGTGCGGAAGGTCCGCGCCATCTCGAAGAGGTAGATCGCCCGGATGGCGTGGACGTTCATCGCGCGCTCTTCCCCTCGCTGACCAGGCCCACGAAGATCTCCTCCAGCGAGCTCTCCTTGGTCTGGAGATCGGCGAGCTCGATGCCGTGCTCGGCCAGCCGGCGGATGAGCTCGGCGATGCCGGTGCCCTCGCCGTGTGCGTCGAAGGTGTAGACGAGGCCCTTTCCGTCCTCCGCCAGGACCAGCACCGGGCTCACCAGGTCGGCCGGCACCTGGTCGAGCTTCTCCCGCAGCGTCACCGTCAGCTGGCGCTTGCCCAGCTTCTGCATGAGCGCCGCCTTCTCCTCCACCAGGATCAGCTCCCCCTGGCGGATGACGCCGATGCGATCGGCCATCTCCTCCGCCTCCTCGATGTAGTGCGTGGTGAGGATGATGGTGACGCCCCGCTCGCGCAGGCCGCGGACCATGCGCCACATGTCGCGCCGCAGCTCCACGTCGACGCCGGCAGTGGGCTCGTCGAGAAAGAGAATGGTCGGCTCGTGGGAGAGCGCCTTGGCGATCATCACCCGGCGCTTCATCCCGCCGGAGAGCGCCATGATCTTGGAGTCCTTCTTGTCCCACAGCGAGAGGTCGCGCAGCACCTTCTCCAGGAACGCCGGGTCGCGGGGCTTGCCGAAGAGGCCGCGGCTGAAGTTGATGGTCGCCCACACCGTCTCGAAGGCGTCGGTCGACAGCTCCTGGGGGACGAGGCCGATCTTGGTTCGAGCCGCCCGCGCGTCGCGCACGATGTCGTGACCGTCGGCCACCACCGTGCCCGCGCTCGGCCGCACGATGCCGCACACCACGCCGATGAGCGTCGTCTTCCCCGCTCCGTTGGGGCCGAGCAGGGCGAAGATCTCGCCGCGGCGGATGTCGAGGCTGACCTTCTTCAGCGCCTCGAAGCCGGAGGCGTAGGTCTTGGAGACGTTCTCGATCCTGATGACGGGCCCGGACACTCGGCGGGAGGTTAGTCGCTGTAACCGACACCCGCCTGTCGGGTTTCAGCAACCGACCGTCTCACCACGGCGGGGAGGTGGACCCGAGCGCGTCAGGGCAGGGCGACGCAGCCGTCGAGCTCCTCGAACGGCGTGTAGTAGAGGGCCATCGAGCACATCTCGTCGAAGGTGCTCTCGCCGTAGCCCAGCGCCTCGCTGGTGGTGTTGTCGTACGTGCACCGGACGTGAAGGTCGTCGTTGGCGCCGAGGTGGAAGTCGACCGGCACCGTCGGCTGCTCCTCGAACTCCCAGCCCGCTTCGTAGAGGATGTCTTCGCCCGGCGTCGTCCCCCGCGAGAGCTCGATGTGCACGCCGCGCTGGTGCATGTGGCCCAGCAGCGCGAACACGTCCATCTCCCGCTCCATGCGGCACGACATGGTCTGCTCGACGCCCGACGCGTTGGCGGGGATGTCGAGGGCGCGGTGGTCCATGCCGAAGATGCCGGCGGGCGTGACGGAGTCGGCGTCGGTGGTGTGGAAGACGACGGTCGCGCTGTCCTCCACCGGGGCGGCGGTCGCGTTGAGGAGGTGGAGCTGGACCAGGATCTGCTCGCCGGGCTGCAGCTCGAAGCCCGCGCCCTCGGGCAGCGTCAGCCGGCCGCTGTCGACGCCGCCGCCGTAGAGCGGGATCCAGGTGTCCCGCACCAGCTCCGGGCAGACGAACTCGCCGTCCTCCTCGTCGAGCAGCGTCGTGTAGATACCGACGTGGTGGATGGCCTCGCCGTAGAGCGGCTCGATCGCGTCGACGCGGATCGGCGCCTCGCCCTCCGGCAGACGGAACGTGTAGCACCAGTAGTTGATCTCCTCGCCGACGCCGACCACGTAAGTGGGCGACTCGAAGGCGAGCTCGTCGTCGCCGGGCACGAACGCGCTGCCGCCGGCGCCACCGGTGCCGGTGGTGGCCACCGTGGTGGCCGAGCTGGTCGAGGTCGCGTCGCCGGTGGAGGCGGCGGCGCCGCCCGTCCCGG
>JBKJLX010000082.1:0-3903 GCA_046596645.1 Polyangiaceae bacterium | reverse complement strand
GGCCCGTACGGGCCGCAGGGCTACGGCCCGCAGGGCCAGGCGCCGCAGGGGTACGGCCCGCAGGGCCAGGCGCCGCAGGGGTACGGCCCGCAGGGCTACGGGCCGCAGGGCCAGGGGATGCAGGCCGGCGGCTTTCCCCAGCAGGGCTACGGCCCGCAGCACGCTCCGCAGAGGAGCGGGATCGGCGTCGGCGCCATCATCGCGATCATCGTCGCCGCGGTGGCGGTGCTGTTCGGCGGGGCCGGCGCCGCCGCCTATTTCGTGCTCCGGAGCGACGACGCCCCCAGGTCGAAGCCCGTCGCGGCCGCGCCGGGGGCTCCGGCCGCGCCGGGAGCTCCGGCCGCGCCAGCGGCTGGCGGAGCGGTGGCTCCGGGCGCGATGGAGATGCCCGACTGGGGCACGCTCTTCGGCACCGCCGCCGAGGGTTGGAACCCACGCATCTTCGGGCATCTCCGGGAGGACATGAGCCCGGCCCAGGCCGAGGCGGTGTTCCCCGGCGCCGGCAAGGTCGATCAGTTCGGCTTCTCCGACATTCCCGGCGGCGCGACGCGCGGCGTCCTCAAGTATCGGCTCTCCTTCCAGTCGAACAAGCTCAAGTTCGGCGAGATCTGGTTCAAGAAGGTGAACGACACGCCGCAGTTCAAGGCGGGCCTGGTGCAGGCCTCGACCGCCAGGTGGGGGCCGACGACCAGCAAGCCGGAGGAGGATCTGCAGATGTGGATCGCTCCAGATTTCCACAGCGCCACCGTGTCCAAGATCATCGACCTCGACCTGGAGGGCTGGCAGATCCAGATCGCGCTGAAGTGATCGTGCGTGCGCGTCCAGTGCATCAGGACAGCACGCGGAAGCGCATCGACGCCGTCGCAGGAATCACCAACCTGCGCTGACCGCTCCTTGCCCCCTGGCCGGCCGACGGCGTCGCGGCCGCAGGTGGTCAGTCCGGCACTCGACTTCGGCGAGGCGCCGATGCACGAAGCCGCCGACCCGGGCGCCCGCGGCCGTCGACGACTGCGGCCCTAGTACCGCGTCCGCTAAGTTCGTAGCGCCATCGATGTAGGTTTGTTCGTGATCGATCGCACTTGGTGGGATCGAAAAGCCGGCGGCGGGGAAGGCGGGTTCCGGTGCGGACGCAGGACGGGGGTGGCTGCCGCTGCGACGCCTGCGCTGGTGCTGCCCGACGACGTTCGTCAGTTCGTGGGACAGCTCGCGCGGGCCCAGCGCGCAGCGCACCGCCTCGTGCAGCGCGCCTGCATCATCGACCTGGCGGCCGACGGGGTCAGCACCTACGCGATCGCACGCCAGCTCGGGTGCACGGAGGCCACGGTGCGGAAGTGGCGAGCGCGGATGGCCGCGTCACCCCGTGCGCCGTCGCTGGAGGATGCGTCTCGGAGTGGGCGTCCCGCCACGATCCCCATCGCCGTTCGGCTCGCGGTGGTGCGCCTCGGTTGCGATGTGCCCCCCGACGGGGAGCGCATCCGACGCTTCCGCGAGGTCTGGACGCTCGGTTCGCTTCGGGAATGCCGTCGCCGCCGAAACCGGCGTGCGAATCAGCATCCAGAGGTTCACGCGATCCTGCGGTGCGGTGGGCTGTCGCCCCATCGCGTGGTCGGCTGGGTGCACAGCCCCGACCCAGAGTTTGCGGCCCGCTCGAAGCGCGTCGCTGAGCTGTACGTCGCGCCCCCGCCGGGTGCCCATGTGCTCAGCGTCGACGAGAAGACGGGCATCCAGGCCACCCGACGCGTTCATCCGAATCACGTTGGGGAGCGCGGCCACGTGCGCCGCGAGTTCGAGTACGTGCGAGGCGGGACCACGACGATGCTCGCCGCCCTCAACGTCGCGACCGGGCAGGTGCACGCGGTCTGCAAGCGGCGAACGCGAGCCAACTTCCTCGCCTTCCTCGACAAGGTGATCGCCCACTACCCGGTGGGCGACGTGTACATCGTCGTCGACAACCTCAACATCCACACGGGTCCAGCGATCGAGGCCTGGTGCGCGCAGCACCGCGGTCGCGTTCGCTTTGTCTACACGCCGCGGCACGCGTCGTGGATGAACCAGATCGAGATCTGGTTCAGCATCCTGCAGCGCCGCGTCCTTCGGTACGGGTGTTTCGCGAACCTGCGGGACTGGAGCGCCGGCTCATGGGCTTCGTCCGCTATTACAACCGGTTCGAGGCGAAGCCGACACCCTTTCGTACGCGCTGCCCGCCGCGGCCGCGGGCGTCAGGGCGCCGACAGGCACGTTCGCGCGCGCGCCCTACGCGCCGCTCCCCGCGGCACCTGTCGCGGGGTCGCCGAGGACGGACGGCGGAGCCGCGGAGCATGAAGTGGCGTCTCGAGCGGGGCTGGCACCGCCGAGCCCGAGCACGATGCTGTCCGGCGCGATCGACGAGGAGGAACGGATGAACGGCACCGTCTGCGAGGAGGAGCCGATCGTCCGCCCGGCGGCTTCGCCATCCAGGCGGCATCCTCGTCGAAGATCCTCGACGGCGCCTGGCCCGACGACGAGTCGCTCGCCTGCGAGGCCGGCTTCAGCGGCTCGCCCCGTTCGCCGTCCCGCCTGCAGCCGGAGGGGTGCATCCAGGTGGAGCTCCCGAAGGGCGACGACGGCTCCTGCGAGCTCACATGCGACGGCGCGACGTCTTACCGCGCCTTCGCGCAGGCGATCTCGTCGAAGTACCGCAGCGCCTGGTCGACGGCGGTCGAGAGCACCTGCAGTGCGTCCATCGAGGTCATCGACGGCTGACGCGCGTCGGGCCGCGCGCACCCGGCCCAGGGCGCGCGGCTTCCGTGCCTTCGCCTGAGCCTCGCCGCGCGACAGCGACGACGACGGCGACGAGGGTCGCTGCGCCGAGGCCGCCGGCGAGGACGCCGTTGCGCGTGTGGAAGCGCTGCTATCGTGCGAGCACCTGCGCCGACGACGCCTCCATGGAGACGTACGACTCGAGAAGTCCTTCTTCCGGCGCCGAGCGAGCGCTGGCGAGCAGGGATTTTGAACCGGGTTTGAACGTGCCCACCGTCGACGGTCGGCCGTACTACCAGGAGTACGACGAGGGGGAGGCCGAGGACGCGGGGGCAGCGGACCGAGACCGGAGTCTCGGCCCGCTGCGAAGAACACCAGCCACCTACGGCTGCGCGATCGGCACGGTGCTCACCTGGGCCGTGGTGAGGAACCCGTCGTCGAGGGCATAGAAGCCGGTGAGGGGAAAGACGGGGGTGAGCGTCTCGCAGCCCCCCTTGACCCCGACGACCTCGATGCTCGCAACGCCGTCGGTCGACTCGAGACCCTCGAAGGCGGCGAGACCGTTCGTGCTCGTCGCGGTCAGCTCGGAGTTCGGCGTGGGCGGGTCCGTGGCGTCGTAGTACGTCACGATCGCCTCGGGGTGATCGAGCACCGAGTACTCGATGCCGTCGGCGGTCGAGCAAGGCTCCCCGGGCTCGCCGTCCATCGGGGCGCGGGTCAAGACGAGCAAGCTCGGCCGGTCCTCGCCCCAATCGGGCAACAGCGCCGACAGCACCTCGGGATACATGGCTCCGCCGGACGTGAAGTCGGCCTCGATGACCTGCTCGCCGCCGATCAGCGGGAGGTACCCGTCGCGCGTGGCCCGGGGGATGTAAAGCTCGCCGGAAGGGAGCCCGCAGAGGACTCGCCCGTCGACGTTCGTCACCACTTCGACGCCGTTGCAGATGTCGGCGGTGATGGTGACTCCCTCGAGCGGTTCGCTCGTGGAGGCATCGAGCACAGTCAGATCGTAGACGACGTCGGTGTCGTCGCCGCACGCGACGACCTCGAGACCGTCGCCGCCGTCGCCGCCGTCGCCACCCTGCCCAGAGCTCTGAGCGGCGGTGGTGCTGGCCGCGGTGGTCGCCGAGGTCGAGCCCGAGGTCGCGGTGGTGCCCTCGGTCG
>JBKJLX010000071.1:0-8534 GCA_046596645.1 Polyangiaceae bacterium | reverse complement strand
GAGCTTCTGGGTGAGGAGCTTCCAGCCGGCGTCGTCGTTCTGATCGCAGCCGTCCTCGATGGAGATCAGGGGAAAGCTCTTCACCATCTCCTCGTAGATGCCGACGATCTCCTCGCGAGAGCGCTTGGTCTTGTCGAACGTGTACTTCTGGTCGTCGTCGCTCCAGAACTCGGAGAGGGCGCAGTCGAGGGCGAGGCTGATCTCCTGGCCCGGCTTGTAGCCCGCGGCCTCGATGGCCCTGAGCGTGACCTCGAGCGCGGCGCGGTTGGTCGTCAGGCGCGGTGCGAAGCCGCCCTCGTCGCCGACCGCCGTCACCATGCCGTCCTTCTTGAGCAGGGCCTTCAGGTGGTGGAACACCTCGACCCCCGCCCGCAGCGCCTCCGCGAAGGAGCCGAAGCCATGCGGCACGACCATGAACTCCTGGATCTCGAGCCCGTTGTCGGCGTGCATGCCGCCGTTCAGGATGTTCATCAGCGGCGTGGGGAGGACGCGCGCGTTGGCGCCGCCCAGGTACCGCCAGAGAGGCAGATCGCACACGTCGGCCGCCGCGCGCGCCGTCGCCATCGAGCAGGCGAGGATGGCGTTGGCGCCCAGCTTGCCCTTGTTGGCGCTGCCGTCGGCGTCGATGAGGATGCGGTCGATGGCCGCCTGATCCAGCGCGTCCATCCCCAGGATCGCCGGCCCCAGGACCTGGTCGACGTTCTTCACGGCGTTGAGGACGCCCTTGCCCAGGTAGCGCTTCTTGTCGCCGTCTCGAAGCTCCACCGCCTCGTGCTCGCCGGTCGAGGCGCCGCTGGGTACGGCGCCGCGGCCACGGCCGGACGCGCAGAGCACCTCGACCTCCACGGTCGGGTTACCTCGCGAGTCGAGGACCTCGCGCGCGATGACGCTCTCGATCTGGGACATGTCTCTTCGCTCCTTCTCGGGGGCGGCGAGGATAGCGTACCCTCGCGCGCCGGGCCCAGGACCGAAGGGACGCGCGCCAGAGGCACCACGTGACGGAAACGACGACGATCGGCGTCTTCGGCGAGACGATGCTGCTGTGGATCATCGTGCTGCGGCAGTCACCGCGGCGCCCGCCGGCGGAGCACGTGCTCCGGCAGGCGAACTACATGCTGGACGAGCTCAAGGCCTCGCCGGCGGCGCAGGCTCTCCCCGTGCAATCGGTGGACGACGGCATGTTCGCGGTCGCCGCACTCCTCGACGAGATCGCCATGTCGCTCCCCGACCTCCGGCAGCTGTGGGGCTCGCGGCCCCTGCAGTCCACGCGGTGGACCACCAACAACGCCGGCGTCGAGTTCTACGAGAAGATGGAGCGCACGCGCCGCGGCCCGCGCAGCGTGCTCGCCACCTACGCCGTGGTGCTCGGCTGCGGCTTCCTCGGCAAGTACGGCCTGCCCGGCGTCTCCCGCGACCCGCTGATGGAGGTGCGGCGCCAGGTGCAGCGCGATCTCCGCGTCGACGCCGACCGCGACGTGCAGACCGGCGTGCTCCGTCCGCTGAAGTACGACGAGCTCCCCTCGGAGATCCTCCCCCGCGACCCGTGGCACAAGAGCGTGTGGATGGGCCGTGCCATCGCCGCCCTCACCCTGCTCGGCGGCGGCGTCGCCGCGGGGCTGGCCATCTACGCGATCCTCGGTCTCGACAGGTGAGGCGACGATGAGCGCCTTCGGTCCGGAGATCGCGATCGTCCACGGCATCGCCTCGGGGCTCAAGCCCGGCGACCCCAAGGGCTCCTACGCCGTCCCCTGGTACATGGTCCTCGGCAGCGAGCGCGCGGGGAAGACCAGCGTCATCCGCGCCATGAACCTGACGTGGAAGGGCGATCAGCCCTTCCGCACCAACGTCGCCCAGCAGCTCGCCGAGTACTGGATCGCGAACGAGGCGGTCTTCCTCGAGCCGGGCGCGACCGTGATCGGTCCCCGCCGCATCGCCGACCACCTGCCCTCGCTCTGCGCCGAGCTGATGAAGCGCCGCCCGCGCGAGCCGCTCGACGGGGTGATCCTCATCCTCAACGTCGCCGACTTCGCCGACCTCGACGAGCAGAAGCTCGAGACCTACGCCACCGAGCAGCGACAGATCCTGGTCGACCTGTGCCGGGGGCTGGGCGCCGACATCCCCGTCTACATCGTGCTCAACCGGTACGACACGCTGTGGGGGTTCGCCGAGGCGTTCGCCTGGTCCGCCGAGCGATCGCGGGAGGAGCCGTGGGGCTTCCGCGTACCGCCGGCCACCCCCAGCCAGCAGGCGCAGGCCGCGCTCTACGAGGGGCTGGAGGGGCTCATCGCGCGCATCGAGGCGCAGTGCCTGTGGCGGCTGTCGGGGGACGAGCCGATGGAGACGCGGATCAAGGCCTTCCAGCACCTGGTCGAGGCGCGCGAGATGCAGACCCGCCTGAAGGAGGTCCTCAAGACGCTGGCCATCGCCAACGCCTACGAGAGGGCCCCCTGGCTCCGCGCGCTGATCGCCGGCTGCGCGGTCCCGGGCATGGGCGACCGCATCCGCGCCGCGATGGACCGCTTCACCAACATGGGGCTGATGCAGGCGCCCTACGATCCGGCGCGCCCGACGCGCCCCGGCGGCCTTCCCATCTTCGGGTTCGTCCGCGACATCGTGGTTCCCGAGCGGGACCTGGTGCCGCTCCGCACCCGGTGGAGGGACGACAAGGTCACCGTCATCGCCTTCCTGGTCGGCATCGTCTTCGCCCTCTTCGGAGCCATCGCACCGTTCGCGTTCCAGCCCTGAGGCGCCCGGTTTCCTGTGTTTCCGCCGGCCGCCGACGGGACTAGGCTGAAGCCGCTTTTGCATCGCGAGACGCGCTCTGAATCCTTGAAGTCACTTCGCGGAAGGTTCGGTCATGCGACGGTTCATGCTCGCTCATGTCGCCCTGGTCTCCACCGGGTGCGCCGGTCTCCTCGGGCTCGACGACTTCACTGACGGCGAGGCCGCGTCCGCCAGCGGCGGAGGGAGCACCGGCACGACCGATGTGGGCGGGACGACGAGCTCGCAGGGGGGCGCCGGATCGACCACGACCACCACCACCGGCACGGCCGGCGGCAGCGGTGACGGCGGCAGCGGCCCCGGTCAGGGCGGCGGCGGCGGCGGCGAGACCGATCCCCTCGCCGTCACGCCGGAAGGCACCGTCAAGGTGGGCATTCTCCACGCGCGCCAGTTCGAGGCCAACGTCGAGGTCGAGTGGTCGATCGAGGAGGAGGACGGCGGGACCATCGACGAGACCGGCTTCTATGTCGCACCGGCGAAGGCGGGCAGCTTCCACCTGACCGCGACGTCGGTCGCCAACCCGGCGGAGTCGGTCGAGGTCACCATCACCGCCGCGCCCCTCGGGATCAAGCTCCTCGGCGGCATCCCGGGTGGTCCAGGAACGATCGACGGACCGCCCGCGAAGTCGCGCGTGAGCCGCGTCGCGGGCATGGCCGTGGTCGACAACGGCCAGTCGGTCGCCTTCAGCGACCGTGACGCCAGCACCATCCGCATCTTCGACACCAACGACAGCGTGGTGGAGACGGTCGCCGGCGTGCCCTTCGAGAACGGCTGGACCGACGGCACCGGCGAGGACGCCCGCTTCGACGCGCCCACGACGGTCGCGGCGGAGCGGGACTCCGACGTCGCCTACGTCATCGACGGCGACGGCTCCTGCGTGCGCCGGGTGAACACCGCGAACAACGCGGTGACGACGCTCGCCGGTGAGTGCGGCTCCGCCGCGCACGTCGACGCCCTGACCGGGGCTGCGGTGCGCTTCGATCGGCTCGAGTCGATCGCCATCGGCCCCAACGGCGGCCTGTGGGGATGCGAGGGCGCCGGCTACCTCCGCAAGATCTCCACCAGCACCGGAGCGACGAGCTCCGTGTCCGGCGGCGGGCTGCCCAGCATCAGCTACGGGTGCCGGCTGGCGCCGAACTACTACAACTGGCTCTACCTCTACCCGGGTCGCTACGACCAGCCGACCATCGTCCAGTTCGAGGACACGACGCCGTTCAACGCCGCGACCGTCCAGGGCGTCGTCACCCTGCCGAGCGCCCTCGACTTCGATGCCTTCGCGTCGGACACCGGCTTCGGCGAGCTGGACCTGTTCGGCACCGACGGTGAGGTCATGTGGCGCTTCGACCTCGACACCGCCGACCCGTTCGAGGTCTTCATGGGCGCGGCAGGCGAGGTCGCCTACCGGGACGGCGACCTGCAAGACGCTCGCCTCACCAGCAGCTCGGCGATCACGGCGTGGGGCGGTCAGGGCAAGCTCTACTTCGCGGACGACGCGTCGACCATCCGCGAGCTGGACCGGAACGAGGACGTGGTGCGCACCATCGTCGGAAAGCCAGCCAACGAGGATCCGATCGACGGTCCCAAGGCGGTGGCGCGGATGCCGTACCCGTTCGCCGTCTCCCTGGACGACGACGGCAACATCTACAGCTTCGGCCTCGGCGAGGGGGAGGACAACGTGATCCGCCGCACCGACCCGGTGACCGGGGAGATCAGCCTGTTCTCCGGCGTCCGCGGGCTGGGCGACGGCTCGGAGATCGTCGATGGCGCGTTCGACGAGGCGAAGTTCGGCTTCGTCCTCGACCTGGTGACGGTCGGCGACTTCCTCTACGCGCTCGACGTGTTCAGTCACACGATCCGCAGGGTGTCGCTCGACGACGGCAGCGTGACCACCATCGCCGGGCAGACCCTGGTCCAGGGGTTTCAGGACGGGATCGGGGAGGGGGCACTCCTCGACTTCTCCGAGTTCGGCAGCATGACGACCGACGGCACCGACCTCTACATCGTCGAGGGCATCAACCACTCGGTCCGGAAGATCATCCTGGCGACCAACGAGGTCGTCACCATCGCGGGCGGCACCGAGGGCACGGAGAACGGCACCGGCGTCGCGGCGCAGTTCCTCATGCCGATCGGAGTCACCTTCGACGGCGGCTTCCTCTACATCGCGGACGGCGAGGATCACGTCATCCGCCGGATGGAGCTCGAGTCGGAGGACGTGACCACCCTCATCGGCCTGTCCGGGACGCCCGGCCAGGACGACGGCAGCGCGGCGACGGCCACGTTGCAGACGCCGTTCCGGATGGCGGCGGACGGGCTCGGCAACCTGTTCCTCAGCAGCGGCCTGGTCGACAACACCCTCCAGCCGACGATCCGCCGCATCGATCTCGACGCCGTGGAGATCTCGCCCTTCGCCGGCAGGCCCGGGGCGCGCGGCTTCGCCGTGGGCCCTCTTCCCGCCAGCGTCGGCTGCCCCGCCAGCATGATCGTGGACGCCGCTGGAGACCTGCTCTTCGCCGACTTCTGCGACGGCGTGATCGGGGCCATCCGGACGCTCTGAGCGGCGCGTCTCGCGGCCAGGCCTGGCCCCCGGGGCCCGCCCCCCACGGCTCGGGATTGTGCTCCCGAGCGGCGGCGGAGCGGACTACGCTCGCACTCGCGGCGTGGCCGCGGAGGGTGCGAACGATGCGTCAGTACATGCTTTCACTTGCGGCGCTGGTGTCGACCGGCTGCGCTGGGCTCCTCGGTCTCGACGACTTCACCGACGAGGAGCCGTCATCGTCCGGCGGTGGGAGCGGAGTCGCCCAGGGCGGCGGGACGTCCACCTCGCAGGGCGGCACCACCAGCACCAGCACCACCACCACCGACACCGGGACGGCGGGCGGGAGCGGTGACGGGGGCAGCGGCGCCGGCACCGGGGACGGCGGCGGCGGCGGCGGCCAGGACCCGCTGGGCGTGACGCCCGAGGGAACGGTGAAGGTCGGCATCCTCCACGCACGCCAGTTCGAGGCCAACGTCGAGGTCGTGTGGTCGGTGGAGGAGGCCGACGGGGGAAGGGTCGACGAGTCCGGACTCTACGTCGCCCCCGAGACGCCTGGCACGTACCACCTCGTCGCCACCAGCGTGGACGATCCGGAGGTGTCGGTGACCGTCAACATCACCGCCGCTCCGCTCGGCGTCCGCCTGGTGGGAGGGAAGCCGGGCGGCCCCGGCACGCTCGACGGTCCTCCGTCGCGGTCGCGCGTCGATGGCGTCGGCGGCATCTCCCTCGCGGACGGTGGCCGGAAGATCGTCTTCACCGACCCCCGGGCCAACACCGTCCGGGTGATGGACCTCAACCAGGACGACGAGGTCGAGACCATCGCCGGCGTCCCCTACCTCGCGGGGGCCGAGAACGGCACCGGCAGCGATGCGCGCTTCGACCGGCCCACCGGGATCGCGTCGGCCCGCGACAGCAGCGTGGTCTTCGTCGTCGACAGCCAGAACTACTGCATCCGCCGCATCAACGTGACCAACAACGCCGTCACCACCTTCGCAGGGGAGTGCGGCGCCCGCGGCTACGTCGACGGCGCCACCGGGGCCACATCGCTGTTCGACGTCATCTCCTCGATCGCCATGGGGCCCGAAGGCGAGCGCCTCTACGTCTGCGACACCGGCAACGGTCAGGTCCGCGCCATCGACGTGGCGACCGGTCGCACGCGGACGATGACCCAGACCGCGCTGGCCAGCATCGCCTACGACTGCAAGGTGACGGCGCCCCTCCAGCAGTACGTGTACGTCGACCCGGGAAACATCTCCGGCCGGAGCCTGCTGCGCTTCTACGACGACCCGGACGTGCAGTCGACGCAGGTCGACTCGCTGGTGAGCCTGTCGCTGGACTTCAACGCCTGGTCCGCCGACGGCTGGTCCGACAACGACATCCTCGCGTCGCGGAATCGCAGCATGTACCGGCTCGACCTCGACACGCCGGGGGACGGCTTCGAACTCTACTTCGGGAGCGACGACGTGGAAAAGTACTTCGACGGCCCGCTGGACCAGGTGCGCATGCTCGGCTCGTCGGCGATGATCGCCAACGGCGGGTACAGCGAGTTCTACTTCGCGGACGATGCGTACACCATCCGCCGCATCGAGCGCTTCGACGACGAAGTCGTGACGGTCGTCGGCAAGCCCATCAACATCGAGGTCGTCGACGGGCCCAAGGCGGACGCTCGCCTGGTCAACCCCTTCGCGCTGGAGCTGGACGAGGCCGGCAACGTCTACACCGCGTCCTTCGGAGACGGGGGCTATGACAACACCATCCGCCGGACCGACGCCGTGACCGGCGCCATCAGCACCTTCTCCGGCGTCCGCGGCCCGTTCGACGACATCGTCGATGGCCCGGCCGGCGAGGCGACCTTCGGCTTCGTGATCGACATGGTGCGCGTGGGTGACGCGCTCTACGTCCTCGACCTGTTCTCCAGCACCATCCGTCGGGTGTCCCTGGAGGACGGCAGCGTCACGACCATCGCCGGCCAGACCGGCATCCAGGGCTACGAGGACGGCGTGGGCGGGGCGGCACTCTTCGATTTCAGCGAGGGGGGAGGCCTGGAGACGGACGGGACGGATCTCTACGTCGCCGACTCCACGAACAGCGCCATCCGCAAGGTCGCGCTCGTCACCAACGAGGTGACGACCCTCGCTGGCGGCACCTCGGGGACGGCGGACGGCCTCGGCCTCGAGGCGCAGTTCGTCAGGCCGGTGGGACTCGCCTTCGACGCAGGCATCCTCTACATCGTCGACTATCAGGATCACGTCCTGCGCCAGCTCGACCTGGAGAGCGCAGAGGTCACCACGATCCTCGGCCTCAGCGGGACGCCGGGCAACGTCGACGGGGGCCCGGCGGTGGCCACGCTGCAGGCGCCCTTCCGCATCGCCGCCGACCACCTGGGCAACCTCTTCGTGACCGCGCTGCCCTTCGACGAGGCGGACGGCGGGGCCCTCCTGATCCGCAGGGTCGCCCTCGAGGACGTCGAGATCTCCACCTTCGCCGGGGCGGCGGACTCGCGCGGCTTCGCCGCCTCGCCGCTCCCGGCCAGCCTCGGCTGCCCGGCCGGCGTCCGGATCGACGCCGCGGGCGACCTCGTCTTCGCCGACCTGTGCGATGGCGCGGTCGGCGCCATCCGCCCGCTCTGACCGCAGGCGAGACCGGCACCGGAGACCGGAGCCGGATCCCGCTTCAGCTCCCCCCGGAGCGAAGGCGCGCAGCCTTTCCCCGCGGTGCGCGCCCTCCTGTCCTCACGCGACCGCGGCCGCGTGGCGCGTCAGAGCGTGTTGATGGTCACGTTGAACCCGACGGTGCCGGTCGCGCCGGGGCCACCCTGGGTACTCGCCGGGTTGGTGCCGCCGAGACCGCCAGCGCCGGCGCCCGCCGTAGAGCAGCTGTTGTCGTCGTACTCGAGCTGCGTGGACGACGCGTGCGCGACGCAGATGCTGGGGCCGCCGCCGCCGCCACCGCCCGGTCCGCCGTGGCCACCGTCGCCACCCTTGCTGCCGGGGCCTCCGTTGCCACCGGAGCTCGACGACCCGTCCGCGCTGTTGCCGCCGCTGCTGGCGCTGCCGCCGAGCTGACGGTTGCCGCCGTCGCCGCCAGGCGCCCCGTCGCCGCCGAAGCCGGTGAGGATGTCGTTGTCGGTGACAGTCAGCTTCCCGCCGGATGCGAAGACGCCGAAGCTGCCGCCGCCGCCGCGGCCACCGCCGCCCAGCTTGCCAGCGTGGCCACC
>JBKJLX010000830.1:0-8631 GCA_046596645.1 Polyangiaceae bacterium | reverse complement strand
GGGTCGAAGCCTGGGCCGTTCGCAGCCCACCCGTTGTGGCCGACACCAGCGCCCTGATCGGGGGGGAAGGGGGGGGGAACGCTGGGCAGGCGTCCCGGTGCGCCGCTCCCGTGGCCGGGGTGCGTCCCGCCGGGAATGGCCATCGTGGCGTTGCCGTCCAGCATCATGGTCGAGGCGTTGGCATCGCCGCCGTCGAAGGCGGACGTCGCCGCCAGATCGCTCCCCCGCTGTCCGCCGGTCGCCATGCGGAGCCACTCCGCGAGCGCCTGCGCGAACTCCGCCGCGGTCTGGAACCGCATGTTCGGCTCCCGGTTCATCGCCTTGCGGACCAGCGAGGCGAAGTTCGGGTCGACGTCGGGGACGAACTTCTCGATGGGGGGGGGCGCCTCGAGGACGATCTTGAAGAGCAGCTCGTTGAAGGTCTGCGCTGCGAAGGGGACCTGCCCCGTGACGCACTCGTAGGTGATGACGCCGACCGCGTAGAGATCGGCTCGCCCGTCGACGGTGCGCGAGCCCTTCGCTTGCTCGGGCGCCATGTAATACGGCGTGCCCATGACGATGCCGGTCTTGGTCATCGTCAGCTCGTCGGACGCGAGCGTGTTGAACTTCGACACCCCGAAATCGATGATCTTGACGAAGCTCTCACCGTTGCGCGGCACCAGGTAGATGTTGGCCGGCTTCAGATCGCGGTGGACGATGCCCGCAGCGTGGGCGCCGCCCAGCCCGTCGAGCAGCTGGAGGATGAGCTCGGCCACCTCGACGGGCGCCATGCGGCCCACGGTCTTGATGCGCCGGGAGAGCGTCTCGCCCTCCAGGAACTCCATGACCAGGAACCGCGAGCCATCGGGCAGGTCACCGAGGTCGAGCACCTCGACGATGTGGGCGGAGCCGATGCGGCCCGCCGCCTGCGCCTCGCGCTCGAAGCGCTGGACGATGTCGGTCTTGGCGACGAACTCCGCCTTCAGGGTCTTGATGGCGACCTTGCGGCGGATGCGGAGGTTCTCGCCCTCGTAGACCTCGCCGACGCCGCCGCGGCCGACCATCTTGACGATGCGGTACTTGTCCGCGACGACGTGACCGGGCTCGAAGCTCATGACGCGGGGGTCCAACGTACCAAGGTTTTCCGCACCGACAGGTGCTGAAACTGAGGAGCCACTCTGGTAGTTGCGAAGCCCATGGAGATCGGACTCGACCGTCTGGCGTCCGCCGCCGCCCACAACGGAGCCTTGGCCCTGGCGACGCGCCTCCGCGGCGCGCGCGTCGGCCTGCTCGCGCACCCGGCGAGCGTGGACCGCCGCCTGCGACACGTCGCCGACGTCCTCGAGGAGCTCGGCGTGCGTCCGCGCGTCGTGTTCGGGCCGGAGCACGGCTACGGAGGCGAGGCGCAGGACATGATCGGCGTCGCCGACGCCGTCGACGCGCGCTCGGATGCGCCCATCGTCAGCCTCTACGGCGATCGCTTCGAGGACCTGTCGCCGCGGCCCGCGCACCTGTCGGAGATCGACCTGCTCCTGGTCGACCTCGCCGACGTCGGGAGCCGCTACTACACCTTCGTGTGGACGGCGGTGCTGGCCGTCCGGGCCGCGGCGCGCGCCGGCGTCCACGTCGTCGTGCTCGACCGGCCCAACCCGCTCGGCGGCTCGGTGCTGGAGGGTGGGCCGATCCTCGACGGCTTCCGGTCCTTCGTCGGCCTCGAGCCGCTCCCGGTGCGCCACGCCATGACGGTGGGCGAGATCGTCGCGTGGTGCGCGGCGCGTGACGGGCTCCCGCTCGGGCCCGACGGCGCGGTCTCGGTGCTGACGGTGGAGGGCCTCGAGGCCGGGGCGACGGCGCAGGCCTGGGATCGGCCCTTCGTCATGACATCACCCAACATGCCGACCTTCGAGACCGCGCTGGTCTATCCCGGCGGCTGCCTGATCGAGGGCACCAACCTCTCCGAGGGGCGGGGGACCACGCGCCCGTTCGAGTTGGTCGGCGCGCCCTTCGTCGACGGGCCGCGCCTCGCTGCCAGCCTCGGCGCGACCCGGCTGCCCGGATTCGTCGCCCGCCCCTGCACCTTCCTCCCGATGTTCCAGAAGCACGCGAAGACCCTCTGCGGAGGCGTTCAGATCCACGTCACCGACGTGCCCGCGTTCCGGCCGTACGCGACCTACGTCGCCCTGGTCACGCTCGCGGCCCAGCAGTCCCCCGACGCCTTCTGCTTCCGCACCGAGCGCTACGAGTACGTCGACGACATCCCGGCGTTCGATCTCCTCACCGGCTCCGCGGCGGTCCGCCAGGCCATCCTCCGCGGCGACGATCCGCGCGCCATCGCCGAGCTCGCGTCGGTCGTCGACCCCGCCTGGGCGGAGGAGATCGTCGCCACCGCCTCCGCCCTCGCCGCCGCCTCCTGGCGGTGACCGGCAGCGGAGGCTCGCCGGCCGCGCGCGGCCCAGGAGTGGCGATGGCGGTATGAAGGTACTGCCATCGGGCAGAGAAGGTGACGCTCGACCTCTCCGCGAGCTGGTCGCGGAGCGCAGCGGAGCACGCGAAGGCGCCAGGCCCGGGCGCGCCAGCGCTTCGCCACCACGCCACCGACACACGCCCAGCGGCACCCCCCGCGTCCGGGACTCGCGCCGCAGCGAGCGCGGGGGGGAGGGGCCCCGCTGTTGCGCCAGTCCGGTGACAGGGCCAGCGGGGAGGGGGGCCGAAGGGCCCCCTGGAACCCTAGTCGGGGGTACAGATCGAGGAGCAGCCGTCGCCCGAGGCGGTATTGCCGTCGTCACACGACTCGCCGCCGTCCAGGCGACCGTCGCCGCACCGCGGGTAGGTGCAGTCGTCGCGACAGCCGGTCGCCTCCAGCCGCGCGACGAGGATCGCCTCCTGCGACGCGTCGAGCACGATCCGCTCGCCGCCGGCGCTGACGACGTCCCACAGATCGACATTGAGGTCGAGATCGGTGCGGATGGTGATGGTCCACGCGCCGGGCCACGGCAGGCCGGAAAGGACGCCGCCGTCGGTGTTGTCGTGGAACTCCCAGTCGCCGAAGGCGGTGCTGGGGCTGGTCATGTCGAACTCCTCCGGCGTGTCGTCGGCGTGGGCGACGAAGGTGCCCGGCGGCAGGCCCTCGAAGGACTGCACCACCGCGCCGTCGCCGGTGGAGATGCCGGTCGAGTCGAGATCGATGCCGACGATGGTGAGGAGGGAGAGCAGGCCGTCCGGCGACAGGTAGAGGAAGAGGTGGCTCTCTCGCGCCGATTCGAAGCCGGTGTGGGCGCTGGCCGAGCCGTGGTCGTAGAAGGTCGTCACGTCGGTGCCGCCGAGGACCGGCTGCACCCCCCGCGCCACGTCGCCCTGGATGACGTAGAGCGCGGGCCGATCCTCGTTGGAGGATCCGTCGTCGCACTCCTCGACCTCGGCGTGGACCACACCGTCCCCGCAGCGCGCGGCGATGCACCCGCTCGGGCAGTCGTCGGTCTCCACGGTGTTGCCGTCGTCGCACTGCTCCTCGCGGTCCAGCGCGCCGTCTCCGCAGGTGGTGGGGGCGCACCGGTCGCTGCAGCCTGTGTCGTCGCCGGGGTCACAGGCCTCGAACCCGTCGCGGACGAAGCCGTCCCCACACGTCGCCTCGACGCAGCCGATGCAGGCGTCGTCGTCGCGGTCGTTGGCGTCATCGCAGGCCTCACGGCCCTCGACCAGGCCGTCGCCGCAGGAGGGGTCGCGCAGCTCGCCGGTCGCGTCCGGGCCGACCCCGAGATCGGTGCGCGCGCCACACGCGGCGGCCAGGGCCAGGGCCACGACGGCGACGGCCGTGGCGAGCCGCGCGCGCCTCACGGGGATGGCGTCCTGAAGATGGCCTGACCGACGAAGAACGGCCCCATCTTCTCGATGAACTCGGCGGTCTGCCGCGTCTTCCGCATGGCCTGGACGACGTGGGAGAGCGGGTGAAGCTCCCTGCCGATCAGGCCGACGACGAACTCGTTGTCGTTCGCGTCGAGGCCATGGCACGCGAGGCGGATGTCGTGCGCCAGGTCCTGCTGGCCGTAGGCGCGGCCGATCATCGAGTGCTCGCGGAGGATGCTGGCCTGCTCGCGCCCGTCCAGCTTGGCAAAGGCGCCGTTGCGGCGCAGCGGGTACCAGACCGCCCAGTTCCACTCGGCGTTCGTCGCCACCGAGATGGGCCGCTTGATGATCCAGTGCTCGAGGTCCTCCTCGTGGCCCTGGGAGTAGGTGCGCCCGAGCATGGTGAATTCGGGCCGCAGCCGCAGCGGCATCGGCAGGTCGAGCAGCGCCGGGCGCACCTCGCGCACGAAGGTCGCAGGGTCCTCCGACCAGGTGAGGAGGGCGATGCCGCGCGGGTTGCCCACGTCGGCATAGATCACGGCGCCGAGCTTGCGCGCGGTGAGCTGGTTGCCGAGCGCCGTCACCGCGCCGTCCGGCCCCTGCGGTGAGTCGACCTCGAAGACGAGCAGCTGAAAGAAGAGGCGGCGGTCCATCAGCTGGGGCTCACCGTCCTTCCCCTTGCCGCCGCGCTCGCGCACCTCGATGCGAGGCAGATCCGCGGCGGCCCCGTAGCCCGCCGGCGGTCCGCCGTGAGCCGGTGCCCCGCCGTGACCGCCAGCCTGCCCGCCGGCGGCCCCGGCCGCGGACCCTTCTCCCGCTCGCTCCCCGCCTTCGCCCTGCATGAGCCTGTCCTACCACGCACCCGGGGTGAAGCCGGGGGTGAATCCGGGGATGAATCCGGCGTGAAGAGTGCTCCCTGCGTCCCCCCGGGCTATGGATGACGCCATGAGCGCGATCGTCATCGCCGGGGCGCAGTGGGGCGACGAGGGGAAGGGCAAGATCGTCGATCTGCTCACCGAGCGCGCCGACGTCGTTGTGCGCTACGCCGGCGGGCCCAACGCGGGCCACACCCTGGTGGTGGGCGAGGACAAGGTCGTCGTCCGCCTGGTGCCGAGCGGCATCCTCCGCCCCGAGGCGGCGTGCGTCATGGCGCAGGGGATGGTGGTCGACCTGCGCGTCCTCTGCGAGGAGATCGACGCGCTCACCGCCCGTGGAGTGTCGGTGGAGGGGCGCCTGCTCCTCAGCGATCGCGCCCACGCCATCCTCCCCTACCACCTCGACGTCGACGCCCGCCGCGAGGGCGCGGCGACCGACTCCGCGCGTATCGGCACCACCAAGAAGGGCATCGGCCCCTGCTACGAGGACAAGGCGGCGCGCCGCGGTGTGCGCCTGGGCGAGCTGGTGCGGCCGGACCGCGCAGCGGAGCGCGTCGAGGCCGCCTGCGCGGCGTGGGCCCCGGTGCTGATCGCGCTCGGCGGCACCGCCCCCGATCCGAGGAAGGTGCTGGAGCAGCTGCAGCCGTACGCCGATCGCCTGGCGCCGCTCCTCGGCGACACCTCCAAGGCGGTGGACGACGCGATCCGCGCCGGCAAGAACGTCCTCCTGGAGGGCGCGCAGGGCACGCTGCTCGACGTCGATCACGGGACGTACCCGTTCGTCACCTCGTCCTCCGCCACCGCTGGCGGCGCCTGCACCGGCGCCGGCGTGGGCCCGACGCGCATCGACGGCGTGATCGGGCTGGTCAAGGCGTACACGACGCGCGTGGGCGGCGGCCCGTTCCCCACCGAGCTCGACGACGACGTCGGCCGTCGGCTTCGCGATGTGGGCGGCGAGTTCGGCTCGGTCACCGGGCGGCCACGCCGCTGTGGCTGGCTCGACCTGCCCGCGCTGCGCTACGCGGCGCGCGTCAACGGCATGACCTCCATCGCCCTCACCAAATTGGACGTCCTCACCGGCGTCGATCGCCTCGAGGTGTGCGTCGCCTACGACACCCCGCACGGCCGCACCGACGAGCTGCCGCTCGACGATCTCGCGACCGCCAAGCCCGTCTACCGATCGATGCAGACCTGGACCGAGGTCCTCGCCGCGGCGCGCACGGTCGACGCTCTCCCTGCTGCGGCGCGCGCCTACGTCCGCCTGGTGGAGGAGGAGCTGGGCATCCCGGCGACGATCGTCAGCGTGGGGCCGCGGCGCCACGAGACCATCGTGCTGGTCGACGCCTTCGCCGCCCGGTGATCGTCGCCGCGCCGGGCGCCGCCGGCGGCGCTAGAGTGGAGACGTGACGCCGGTCCTGGGCCTCGCCTTGGCGCTCCTCGGATGCCCGCTCCTGGCGGATGCCGGCGGGGATCTGGTGACCGCCGCCGGCGCCAGCGCCAGGCCGCGCGAGTGCTCGGCCCGGGCGCAGAGCGGCCGATCGCCCAGCGTGTGGGAGCGCGCGAGGACGCCGCAGCGCGCCGCCTACTGCAGCGCGCTCGCGCAAGCGCATGCCCGGCTCGGCACCGATCTGGACGGCGCGCAGGCCGCGGCCCAGCGGGCGGAGGAGGCGTGGCCGGGCCGCGCCGCGACGCGCGTCGCCCTCGGCCGCGTGAAGCTCGCGCGCGGCGACGTGAAGGGCGCCCTGACCGACCTCGACGAGGCGCAGCGGCTGGACCCGCGCGCGGTGGTCGACCCGGCCTCGCTGCGCGATCTCGCGCGGGCGCTGGCGCGGGGCGGGCGAGGGGAGGAGGCGATGGGCGTCTACCGCGCGCTGATCCCCCAGTCGTCGCTCCTGCCGCGCGGAGCCCAGGCCGCCGCGCTGGTCGAGGCGGCGCTGGCGACGATGGCGGCGCCGCGATCCCCCGGCCCCGCGGCGGACGCCGCCGCGGTGGAGGCGCTCGCCTTCCTGCGCGAGGCGCGATCCCTGCCAGCCAACCCGGTCGTCGCCGAGACGGCGCTCGTGCTCGCGCTCGCCCTCGACCGCTCCGGTGACGCCACCGGCGCCGCCGCCCAGCTGGCGGATGCCGCTCGCATGGGCGCCTCGGCGGAGCAGGCGGGGCAGCGTGCGACCGACCTGGCGGACGCGGCGGCGTTGCTGGCGCTGGCCACGGAGGGCACCGACCGCGCGGCGGCTGCGGCGGCCTGGGACCGCTACCTCGCCGAGGCGAAGGCCGGCGCGTGGCGCGAAGCGGCCGAGCGACGGCGCGACGCCCTGCGATCCGGAACCCAAGGCCCCGCACCCGCGCGACGTCGCACCCCGAGCCGATGATGCCTGGCTCCTTGCTCTGGCTGGGGATCAGGGGCGGCTCGCTGGCGGCGCTCGTCGCGGCGACGCCCAGCCCCGCGGCGGCCGCGCCCCCCGGGCGGTGGGAGTCGGTGCGAAGGGGGCCGGCGGTCCAGGCGGAGGCGGCCGCGCTGGCGCGGGCCGAGGAGCAGCTCCTCGCCGGGAGGCGGCTGCGACGAACGGCGGAGCAGGTCGACCCGCTCGCTGCTGGCGGGCTCCTCGTCCACCAGCAGCAGGCGCGCCGCATCCTCGAGGCGGCGGGCGGGGCGCGCGCCCGCGACCCGCTGCTCCGACTGCAGTATGGCGAGGTCCTCTCCAACCTCGGCGCGTGGCGCGAGGCGGCCGCGGTGCTGGAGGCGACCGTGGATCACGTTCCCGGCCCCTTTCGCGTCGAGGCGATGGCAGAGCTCTCGGTGATCTACGCGCGGCTCGGGCGCACGCGCGAGGAGATCGCCTCCTACGACCGCGCCCTCGCCCTCGAGCCCCATGCCCTGTCCCAGGCGACGATGCTCGCCAACCAGGCCGAGGCCTACATGACGAGCGGCGACCTGGCGCGCGCGATCAGCGGCTACCGCGCGGCGCTGACCACGCTCGACGCCCTCTCCTCCCCAGAGGTCGCATTCCATGCGCCGACGGTGTTCTGGGGACTGGGCGTCGCACTCGATCGCTCTGGCGAGCTCGACGCCGCGCTCGACGCCGTCCAGCGGGCCCGCGGGTACGATCCGGCGGACAGCCGCCTGTCGTCCTCGAGCTGGTTCTACAACCCGGCGCACGACGAGGCCTGGTACGCGGCGCTCGGCCACCTGATGGTCGCGCGACGCGGCCCCGACATCGATGTCCGCCAGGCGGCGTACGGTCGCGCCATCGAGCGCTTCCGCGAGTACGTCGACCGCGCACCGCCACAGGATCCCTGGCTGTCCCTGGCGCGGGCGCACGTCGCGACGCTGCTCACGGAGCAAGCTCGTTTCGAGAAGCGCCTCCGCACCCCTTTACCGGGAGGTCGCGGAGCATCACCCTCTCGGTAGCGACCCAGGCCGACATGCGACGCCGTGACTCCCTGTTCGACGAGAACGTCCTGTGGACCGGGGCGCCCAAGGTCGTCGAGACGCCGCTGGCCTACCGCCTGGGCTCGATCGCCGCCGCGATCATCGCCGTGATCACCACGCTGTCCGCCATCGGCGTGGCGACGGCGCTGCGCGAGCCCATCGGCGGAATGCTGCTCTTCTCCGCGTGGATGGCGAGCGTCTCCGTCGCTCTCCGCCAGATCCCGCGCTGGTGGCGGTCGGGGCTGGAGTACGTGCTGACCGAGCACTCGATCATCGTCCGCCGCGGCAAGTTCCGGCGGTCGATCGAGCGGTCTGCGATCAGCTTCGCCCGCATCCACTGGAGCACCCAGGAGGTCGGCGTGGGGGATCTCGAGCTGGTGCGCGCGGTGCCCACCGGCGCGCTGCGCCGTCGGCTCAGCATCCGGCTGGTGGGGCTCGCCGCGCCCGACCGGGTGTGGGCGTTCGTGCGCGGCATCACCCCGGCCGCCCCCGCCGGCGACGGCC
>JBKJLX010000823.1:0-14135 GCA_046596645.1 Polyangiaceae bacterium | reverse complement strand
CTCGGTGTAGACGCGCAGCGTGCTCACCAGGCCGTCCCAGATGCTGACGGCCAAGGCGACGGGCGTCGCCCAGGCGAGGAGGGCCTTGGCCGCGCGGTCGCGGCGCGCCAGGAGCGGGCCGGTCGCCAGTGCCAGCACGCCGGTGGGCGCGAAGGGGAGGAAGCCGCGCGGGTCGCGCTCGAAGCCCTCGACGATGAAGGTCGGTGCGCCGCTGGTGACCGCGTCAGCGATCACGGCCGCCGCGAGGTCCGGCGGGAAGTGGTGGAGCACGTTGATGATGGTGCGGGCGCGGCCAGCGCCGAGCGACGCCGGGATCGACGTCGCGTCCACCGGGTCTTCGCACGCCTCGATGGACGGCTCGCTGCGGGCGAGGCGGCGCCATGCCTCGGCTCGGGGGAACAGGTCGGTGAGGACGAAGCTCGGCGCCGGGTGACCCGCCTTGCGCAGCGCCGCTGCGAGGAGCGCCGCCGGCTCGCCCGAGCCCGACCCGACGTCGAGGACCGCGGTGGCGCCGCTTCGCTCGAGGAACTCGGCGAACGGCGCCGCCACGCCGTCGAGGATGTGACCCCAGCGCAGCGTGCGGCCCAGCGACTCGACGATGAGGTCTCGGAGCGGCGCCGGCGCCCAGTGTTGGTCGTTGAACTCGAAGGCCTGGACGCGCGGCCACGCGGGCCGGAACGACGAGAAGAGCACCCGGCGGCTCAGCGCCGCGAGGTGGGGGCGTCGGCGCCGCGCACCTGGAAGGTGCCCCGACCTCGCTGCGCGCCCTTCGTCTCGATGATCTCGACCGCGTATTGCCCCTGGACCGAGACCACGAAGTCCACCGGGGGGGCGCCCTGCGGCTCGCCCGTCGGCAGCTCGCGCACCACCCGCTTCATGATGATCGTCCCCGACGGTCCGGTGACGATCACCTCGAAGGGAGGGCCCGCGTCGATGGCGCGGAACACCAGCGCCACGTGGTCGCCGACCCCGAGCGGGCCGAGACGCGCGTCCCGCTGGACGATGATGTCGATGTCCCCTGCGCTGTCGATGAAGCTCGCCATGGCCCGCCGGGCCGTAGGTTCCCCGAAAACGAGCCCGGTGGCGAGAGGTCCGTTTTCCCCCGGCCGGTCCCGGTGGTAAGTCCGCCGGCCGCCATGGACCCGAAGCTGGATGTCGTCGTCACGGGCGCCGGGGTGGCGTGCAACCTGGGCGACGACCTCGCCGTCATCGAGGGGATGCTCCGCCGCGGCGAGAGCATCCCCTTCGACACCTACGACGTGGCGGTGCGGCTCCAGGCCCGCTGCCAGGTGATCGGCCACTACAAGGGCGACGTCAGCGACGCCGCCCTGGGCATCAAGAAGCCCCAGGCCCGCTTCATGGGCCGGGCCTCCCGCCTGGCCCTCAAGGCCGCCCGGTCCGCCATCGAGGACGCGGGGCGCCACACCCGGGACCTGGCGGTGGTCTTCGGCAGCGGGACGGGGGACAGCGAGGCCCACGTCGAGGTCCGCCGGAAGATCGACCAGTACAACGACACCAAGAAATGCTCGCCCACGCTGATCCCGAAGCTCATGGCCTCGACCGCGTCGGCGAACCTGGTCCACGTCCTGGAGACCACCGGGCCCAGCTTCTCGGCGACCGCGGCCTGCGCCGGCGGCAACTACAACATCCTCCTCGCGGCGATGCTCATCCAGTCGGGCCACTGCGACGCCGCCCTGGCCGGCGGGGTCGAGGCGAGGGACGAGCACTTCTTCGCCGGCTTCGACGCCATGGGCGCCTACAGCCGCGACTCCAACGACCAGCCGCACCGCGCCTCCCGCCCTTACGCGGCGGACCGGGCGGGCTTCGTCTTCGGAGAGGGCGCCGGTGCGGTCATCCTGGAGCGCCGCGGCGCCGCCGAGGCGCGCGGCGCGAAGATCCTCGGCGTCATCCGCGGCTGGGGCATGACCAGTGACGGCTCGGGGGAGATGGTCGCCCCCGACTGGCACGGCGCCCACGCCACCCTGGTCTCGGCGCTCAAGCACGCCCACATCACGCCCGCCGACGTCGACTACGTGAACACCCACGGGACCTCGACGCCCCTCGGGGACACGAGCGAGGTCAAGGCGATGCGCGAGCTCTTCGAGGGGCGCTGCGTCCGTTACTCGTCGACCAAGGGCTACACGGGGCACACCATCAGCGCCGCCGGCGTCATCGAGTCGATCTTCACCATGGCCATGGTGCGGGGCGGCTGGGTCGCACCCAGCGCCCACGCCTCGCCGCTCGACCCCGAGCTCGCCGACTACCCGCCGGTCCTCGAGCCGACCGACGCAGAGCTGCGCTGGGCCGTCTCCTGCTCCTTCGGGTTCGGCGGCACCAACGCCGCGATCGTCTTCGAGAACCCGTCCCTCGATCCGGCGCGCCGCCGGCCCTCGTGACGCCGCTGCGCGGCGCCGGCGCGGCGCTGGCGCAGGCGCGGGTGCTGGCAGGGCGGCTGGTCGTCGACTCCTTCTTCGAGGGCGCGTCCCGCCTGGCGCGCCTCCACCCGCGCGCGGCGCCGGCCGCCCATGGGCTCGAGCACCTGGTCGACATCCCCTACCAGGCCACCGGGAGGCGCGAGCACCTGCTCGACGTGTGGCGACCGACCGACCGGCCGCAGCCGATGCCGATCGTCCTCTACGTGCACGGCGGGGGCTTTCGCATCCTGTCCAAGGACACGCACTGGATCATGGCGCTGTCGTTCGCGCGCCGCGGCTACCTGGTGTTCAACGTCAACTACCGGCTCTCGCCCCTGCACCCGTATCCGGCGGCGCTGGAGGACTGCGCCGAGGCCTACGCCTGGGTGGTCGAGAACGCGCACCGCTACGGCGGCGACACCAGCCGCCTGGTGCTGGCGGGCGAGTCGGCGGGGGCGAACCTGGTGACGGCCATGACGGTGGCCTCGTGCTTCCCGCGGGATCGCGGCCCCGGGCTGCGCATCTTCGAGACCGGCGTGGTGCCGGCCGCCACCCTCCCCGCCTGCGGCATCCTCCAGGTGAGCGACGTCGACCGCTTCGCGCGGCGGCGGCGGCTGCCGTCGTGGCTCATGGACCGCCTGCTGGAGGTGCAGACGTCGTACCTCCCTCCGAACATGACAGATGCCGAGCGCGAGCTCGCCGACCCGCTCCTGGTCCTGGAGAGCGACGAGGCGCCGGCGCGCCAGCTGCCGCCGTTCTTCGCTGCGGTGGGAACCAAGGACCCGCTCCTCGACGACACGCGGCGGCTCGGGCGGGCGCTGGAGCGGCGCGGCGTCGCGGCGCAGACGCGCTACTACCGGGGCGAGCTCCACGCGTTTCACGCGCTGGTGTTCCGCGAGCAGGCACGCGCGTGCTGGCGCGACACCTTCGCGTTCCTCGATGGTGTCGTCCCCACGGACGCGCGCGTGAGGTGAGCTGGGAGCAACCCCGGCCTGCGGGGACGCACCAGTCGGCCCCATGCGTCGATCATCGGCAGACGCCGGTGCTCATGGCCCGAGCCCACGCGCCGGACGGTGCGCGCGATGCTCCGGTTGGCACCGCGCGCCACCGCCCTCGACGCCGGAGATGTCGCTGGCAGTGCGACGCCGCGAAGCCTCCCCTGCGGGTATGAACCTTGCGGCGCACCTCGGCGAGACGCAGACTACAGCCCTGCCGCGAAGGCGGCGGGGGCAAGGAGACCGAGACGAGATGATCGGCAGGGACGGACGGATGGGCGGCAGCAGCGCGCTGGGAGTCGGCGGGTGGAGCCCCGCATCCGACGAGACGGAGCGGTTCATCGTCCGCACGTACAACCACCTCTTCGGGGCGATCGCGCTGTTCGCCCTGATCCAGATCGGCCTCTTCATGAGCGGCCTCGCCTATCCGATGGCGAAATTCCTCTTCGGCGGGTCGATGCGCTGGCTCGCCGTGATGGGCGGCTTCATGATCGTCGGCTGGCTCGCCAGCCGCGCCGCCCACAGCTCGCTGAGCAAGCCGGCCCAGTACGCCGCCCTGCTCGCCTTCGTGGTCGCAGAGGCGATCATCTTCACGCCGATGCTGGTCCTGGCGAACGCGATGGCCCCCGGCGCCATCCAGAGCGCGGCCCTGGTCACCTTCGCCGGCTTCGCGGGCCTCACCGGCATCGCCTTCTGGACGCGGAAGGACTTCTCGTTCCTCGGCGCGGTGATCAAGTGGGGCATGGTGGTGGCGCTGGTGGCCATCGTCGCCTCGGTGATCTTCGGCTTCACCCTCGGCACGCTCTTCAGTGTCGTCATGGTCGGCCTCTCCGGCGCGGCGATCCTCTACGACACGTCGAACATCATCCACCACTTCCCGCGCGACCGGCACGTGGCCGCGGCGCTCGAGCTGTTCTCCAGCGTGGCGATGATGTTCTGGTACGTGCTGCGCCTCTTCATGTCCTCGCGCGACTGACCCCGCGGCTACCCTGGGCGAATGGTCGACATCGACATCGCATACCAGGGACAGCTCCGCTGCGAGGCGACGCACCGCCCCAGCCAGGCGCGCTTCACCACCGACGCCCCGGTCGACAACAACGGCCGGGGCGAGTCGTTCTCGCCGACCGATCTCGTCGCCACCGGCCTCGGCACCTGCATGATCACGGTCATGGGGATCGCCGCGCGCAAGAAGGACCTCGACCTGGGCGGCGTGCGCGTCCACGTGAAGAAGGTGATGACGACGACGCCGCCGCGGCGCATCGCGCGGCTGGAGGTCGAGCTGACCGCGCCGGAGGAGGTGGCGGCGCGGGTCGACGAGGCGACGCGGCGCGAGCTGGAGCACTCTGCTCACACCTGCCCCGTCCGTCTCAGCCTGCTCGACGCGATCGACGTACCTGTCACCTTCCGCTGGGGCACGTAGTTCGATATCGATCAGGGATGCGCCATCGTCCCGCTCGCATCGCCGTCGCCGTCGCGCTCCTGGTCTCCGCCGTGCCGCTGGTCGCCGCCGCCGATGCGTCGGCCGGGCCGCCCAAGCCGGGGAAGTGCTCGGTCGCCGCGGACGGCGTCGGCACCGCCGGCGACGGCACCGCCGCCTGGATCGTCCTGGCCGCAGTCGCCGGCGCCGCGGGCGCGCGTCGCCGCCGCGCCGAGTGACGCATCGCCGCCGCTCGGCGACGCTGGCGCGATGACGACAGCAGCCTCGACGGAGCACCGCTCCGCGCTGGTGTTCGGACGCCCGGCCTCCCGCTCCTGGTTGGATGCCCCGACGACACGACGGGTGCGACCGCCGTCGTGCTCTTTGCCCAGCGCGTGCCCTCGATGCACGGCTGGGGCGAGGACCACCTGATCTTCGAGCTCGAGGTGGACGGCGACCCGCTCGGCAGCACCATGGGCGGCGCGTGGTGCGCCGGGCCGGACGCGCTCCTCGTCGAGGGGTTCTCGCTGCCCGACACCCACGACGCCATGGGCCATGGCGCACCCGGATCCATCCCTCAGCTCCGCCTGCAGATGGCCAGCTCCGGCGGCGACGCCTGCACTTGAGCTTCCGAGGGGCCTCTGCTGCGCCTGCTGCGCGGACCCCCCCGGGATAGCGCAGCCGCCACGGGGTGATACGACCCCCCGGTGCGCGCCACCGCGACGCCGACCGCCGACCCGCTCGCTCCGTTTCAGCCTGCTGTCCAGGCCTGGTTCCGCGAGAGCTTCGCCGCGCCCACCGCGGCGCAGGTCGCGGCCTTCGGGCCCATCGCGCGCGGCGAGTCGACGCTCCTCGTCGCCCCCACCGGATCCGGCAAGACCCTGGCCGCGTTCCTCGCCGCCATCGATCGCCTGGCCTTCAGCGCGGAGCCGACCCAGCACGAGCGGCTCCGCGTCCTCTACGTCTCGCCGCTCAAGGCGCTGGGCGTCGACGTCGAGCGCAACCTGCGTGCGCCGCTGGTCGGCATCGGCATCGTCGCCGACCGGCTCGGAGCGCCGCGCCGCCAGGTCGAGGTCGCGGTCCGCACCGGCGACACGCCGGCGCGCGACCGAGCCCGCTTCATTCGCTTCCCCAGCGACATCCTCATCACCACGCCGGAGTCTCTCTACCTGCTGCTCACCTCCGAGCCGTCGGCGCGCCTGGCCTCGGTTGACGTCGTGATCCTCGACGAGATCCACGCCGTCGCCGCCACCAAGCGCGGGGCGCACCTCGCCCTCTCCTTCGAGCGACTGGAGGAGCTGCGCAAGGCCGCGCGCGGGGCGGACGTGCGCCCGCTCCAGCGCATCGGTCTCTCGGCCACCGCGCGCCCCCTCGACACCGTGGCCCGCTTCCTGGGCGGTCTCGACGCGTCGGGCGCGACGCGCCCGGTCTCCATCGTCGACGCCGGCAGCAAGCGCCCGATCGACGTCACCATCGAGGTGCCGGTCGAGGACATGGCAAAGCTCTCCGAGGGCCCGGTGTGGGACGAGGAGGAGGGGACCGACGGCGGCGGCAAGCCGCGATCGATCTGGCCCAGCATCCACCCGCGGCTGGTCGAGCTCATCCGCGCTCACAAGAGCACGATGATCTTCGCCAACGCGCGGCGCCTCGCCGAGCGGCTGGCGGCAGCGATCAACGAGCTGGCAGGGGAGGAGATCGCGCTCGCTCACCACGGCTCGCTCGCCCACGACCAGAGGCGCGGCATCGAGGAGCGGCTCAAGTCCGGGCAGCTCCCATGCATCGTGGCGACCAGCTCACTCGAGCTCGGCATCGACATGGGCGCCGTCGATCTGGTGGTGCAGATCGAGTCGCCGCCCAGCGTCGCCTCCGGGCTGCAGCGCGTCGGCCGCGCCGGCCACGCCGAGGGGCGCGTCTCGCGCGGCGTCGTCTTCCCCAAGTTCCGCGGGGACCTCCTGGCGGCGGCCGCGACCGTCGCCCGCATGCGCGAGGGGCTGGTGGAGCAGACGGTGGGGCTGGAGAACCCGCTGGACGTCCTCGCGCAGCAGGTGGTCGCCATGGCGTCGATGCGCCCGTGGAACGTCGACGAGCTCTACGACACCGTGCGTCGCGCCGCGCCCTTCGCCAGCCTGCCGCGCGGGCCGTTCGAGGGTGTGCTCGACATGCTGTCCGGCCGCTATCCGTCGGACGAGTTCGCGGAGCTGCGGCCGCGCATCACCTGGGACCGCGTGGGCGGCACCCTGACCGCGCGCACCGGCGCCAAGCGCATCGCCATCGCCAGCGGCGGCACCATCCCCGACCGCGGGCTCTACGGCGTCTTCCTCGCAGGCCCCCCCGGCAACCGCCCGGTGCGCGTGGGCGAGCTCGACGAGGAGATGGTGCTGGAGACGCGAGTCGGCGAGGTGTTCCTCCTCGGCGCGTCCTCCTGGCGCGTGACCGAGATCACGCACGACCGCGTCCTCGTCATCCCCGCGCCCGGCGAGCCGGGGAAGATGCCTTTCTGGCGAGGTGACAAGATAGGCCGGCCGGTCGAGCTAGGTCTGGCGATCGGGCAGCTCGCGCGGGAGCTCGCCGCGGTCAGCCCGCGCAAGGCGGAGGCGCGCCTCATCGCCGAGCACGGGCTCGAGCCCCGGGCAGCGAAGAACCTCGTCCGCTACGTCCACGAGCAGAAGGAGGCGACGAGCGACGTCCCCAGCGATCGCACCATCATCTTCGAGCGCTTCACCGACGAGGTGGGCGACGAGCGCGTGTGCATCCTCTCCACACTGGGAGCGCGCGTGCATGCGCCGTGGGCGATCGCCGTCCTGCCCCGGCTGCGCGAGGAGCTGGGCGCCGAGGTCGACTGCCTGTGGACCGACGACGGGCTGGTCTTCCGCCTGCCTTCCGTCAACAAGCCGCCGCCGGTGGAGTCGTTCTTCCCTGATCCCGATCACGTGGAGGAGCTGGTGGTCGCGGCCCTCGGTGGCACCGCGATCTTCGCCGCACATTTCCGGGAGAACGCGGCGCGCGCCCTGCTCCTGCCGCGCCGCATGCCGGGCAAGCGCAACCCGCTGTGGGCCCAGCGCAAGAAGGCCGGCGATCTCCTCCAGGTGGCGGCCCGCTACGAGAGCTTCCCCATCGTCCTCGAGACGTACCGCGAGTGCCTGCGCGACGTGTTCGCGCTGCCGGCGCTGATCGACATGCTGCGTCGGGTGCGCTCGCGCCAGCTGCGCGTCGCCGCGGTCGACTCGCGGACGCCTTCGCCCTTCGCCAGCGCCCTGGTGTTCGGCTACGTCGCCAACTTCCTCTACGAGGGTGACACGCCGCTGGCGGAACGGCGCGCGCAGGCCCTGGCGGTCGACCACGCGCGGCTGCGCGAGCTCCTGGGCGAGGCCGAGCTGCGCGAGCTGCTGGACCCGGAGGCCATCGCCGCCGAGGTGGCCCGCCTCCAGCGCCTGGAGGGCCGCAAGGCGAAGACGCCCGACGCCGTCCACGATCTGCTCCTGGCGCTCGGCGATCTGACGGTCGAGGAGATCCGCGCGCGCGCAGAGCCGGAGCTCGACGTCGAGGCCGCGGTCGCCGAGCTGGTCTCCGCCCGGCGCATCGCACGGGTGCAGATCGCAACCACGTCACGCCTGTGCGCGATGGAGGACGTCGGCCGCTATCGCGACGCGCTGGGCGTGGTGCCGCCGCTGGGTGCACCGGCGGCGTTCCTGGAGCGGGTCGCCGATCCGCTCGGCGATCTGGTCTCCCGCTTCGCGCGCACCCACGGGCCGTTCCCCATCGAGGCGGTCGCCGGCCGCTTCGGGCTGGGCGTCGCCACCGCGCGCGGCGCCCTGGCGAAGATGATCGCGAGCGGCAAGGTGCTGGAGGGCGGCTTCCTCCCCGGCGGCGCCGGCGTCGAGCTGTGCGACGCCGAGGTGCTGCGCGGCATCAAGCGCCGCAGCCTGGCGCGCCTGCGCAAGCAGGTGGAGCCGGTGACGCACGCGGCGCTGGGTCGCTTCCTGGTCGCCTGGCACGAGATCGCCGCGCCCCGCGGCGGACTGGAGGCGATCCTCGCCGTCGTCGAGCAGCTGGAGGGATGCCCCATCCCTGCGACCGCCCTCTTCGAGGACGTGCTCCCCGCGCGCGTTCGCGGCTTCCGCCCCGATCAGCTCGACGCTCTGTGTGCGGCCGGGGAGATCGTGTGGCGCGGGGTGGAGGCGGTGGGCGACGGCGATGGTCGCATCGCGCTCCACCTCGTCGATCGCTACGCGCTGCTCGCGCCACCTCCCGACCCGCCGGAGGAGGGCCTGGCCCGCAGCATTGCGGAGGTGCTGGCGGCGCGCGGCGCCATCTTCTTCGGTGACGTGGTGTCGACCGTCGCCGCGTTCCCCGGGGACGTGCTCTCGGCGCTGTGGGACCTGGTGTGGCGCGGCGCGGTGACCAACGACACCACCGCGCCGCTGCGCTCGCGCGCCGGGCTCGGCGTCTCGGCGAGCAGCTCGAAGCGCGCCTTCCGCTCGCGCCGCATCGGGGCGCCCGGCAGCGAGGGGCGGTGGTCGCTCCTCCCCGGGGCCGCACGCGCGCTCGGTCTGGAGACGCATGGCATCGCCGCACCCGCGCTCCCCTCGGAGACCGACCGGCGCGCCGCGCTCGCCGCGGTGCTCCTCGAGCGGTACGGCGTGGTCACCCGCGAGGTCGCGCACAGCGAGGGCATCGTGGGCGGCTTCTCCGCCGTGTACGACGTGCTCAAGGCGATGGAGGAGGCGGGCCGCGCGCGACGTGGCTGGTTCGTCGCCGACCTCGGCGCCGCGCAGTTCGCGCGGCCCGCCAGCGAGGACCGCCTGCGTGCGCTGCGCGAGCCACCCGAGGAGTCCGGGGTGGTCGTGCTCGCCGCGACCGATCCCGCGAACCCCTACGGCGCGGCGGTCCCCTGGCCGCCCTCGGAGACGCGCCCGCAGCGCGCGGCGGGTGCCCTGGTGGTGCTGGCTTCGGGCGAGCTGGTGGGCTGGATCGGGCGCGGCGAGAAGAGCCTGCTCTCGTTCCTGCCGCCGGAGGACCCGGAGCGGCGCGCCGCGGCCGCCGCGCTCGCGCGGGGGCTCTCGTCCTTCGTCGACGCCGGCCGCCGGCAGGCGCTCGCGCTGGAGCGGATCGATGGCGGCGACGCGACCGCCAGCCCGCTCGCCGCCGCCTTCGTCGAGGCCGGCTTCCAGTCGACGAGCAAGGGCCTCCTCAAGCGCCGCGAGGGTGTCTTCGCCGGCCGCCGGCGTCGGTGACGGTGATCCGCGACGCGGCTAGCGCGTGGTCAACGTCGGCGGCTGGGTGAGCGCTGCTGGGGCGGCGGTTCGCCCCGTCCAGCGTCATCCAGCCCGAGCTCATCGAGGCGCCGGTAGAGCGTGGCGCGACCGATGCCGAGCAGCCGCGCGGCGCGCGCACGGTTACCGGCGGTGCGCGAGAGCGCGTCGAGGATGCGCGCACGCTCGTCGCCCGGCGGCCCCGACGCCTCGCCGCTCGGCTGCGCCATCTCGACGAGCTCGGAGGGCAGATCCCCTATCTCGACGCGACGACCGCGGCAGCGGACGACGGCTTGCTCGATGGCGGCGCGGAGCTCTCGGACGTTGCCTGGCCAGTGGTAGGACACCATCCGCGCCATCGCTTCGTCGCCGATCTCGAGGGCGACCTTGCCGGACGCGACCCGCTGCTGTGCGAGGAAGGACTTCGCGAGCAGCGGGATGTCCTGCCGGCGCTCGCGCAGCGGTGGAACGCGCACGCGCGCGCTGCGAATCCTGTAGAGCAGATCTTCGCGGAACTGCCCGCTCGCGACCCGCGCCCGTAGATCGCGGTGCGTCGCAGCGATGATCCGCGTGTTCACCTTGCGGGCGCGAGTCTCGCCGAGACGCGTGATCTCCTTCTCTTCCAGCACGCGCAGCATCGCGGCCTGGAGCGTCGGGGAGGTGTCGCCGATCTCGTCGAGGAAGAGGGTGCCGCCCGAGGCCGACTCGAAGAGGCCCTTGTGATCGGCGATCGCTCCGGTGAAAGCCCCCTTGACGTGCCCAAAGAGCTGGCTGCTGAGCAGCGAGTCGGTCAGACCCGCGCAGTTGACGGCCACGAAGCTGGCATCTCGACGCGAGCTCGCCGCGTGGATGGCGTGCGCCACCAGCTCCTTGCCCGAGCCGGTCTCTCCCTCGATGAGCACCGTCCAGTCGCCGCCGGCAACCTGCTCGACCTGCTCGAACAGCTGATGCATCACGGAGCTCTCGCCGACGATCTGGGCGTAGCGCTTCTTCGCGAGCTGGTCTCTGAGCTGGTGGACGTCGGTGACGTCGTAGAGCAGCAAGATCTGTCGCCCCGAGTCACCGGGATAGTCGCGCAGGTCGAGCTCCACCCACCGCGGCCCCGCGGGAGTTCCGAGCCGCGCGGTGACCGAAGTGCGCTCGATGGACGCGCAGTCGCCGAGGGCGCGCACCGTGCGGAGCGTCGCGTCGCTCACGTCGAGGATCTGATCCCATGGCTTGCCGAGCAGCTGTCGTGCCGTCGTCCCACAGAGCGCCGCGAACGCCTTGTTCACGAAGCCGATCACGCCGTCTCGTTCGAGCACCAGGACGCAGACACCCAGGGCATCGAGGATCTGCGTCAGCTCGTCTCGGCTCCTGCCGACCGCCGCGAGCGTCTCACGAAGCTCTCGCTCGGCTTGCTTGCGTGCGGTCGCGTCGCGCAGGATACCGGTGAACAATCTGCGGCCGGAGAGCCACAGCTCGCTCACCACGGCATCGATCGGGAAGACCGATCCGTCCTTGCGCTGGCCGAGGAGCTCGCGCATCGCTCCGATGTTCCCCTCACCGGTGCGCAGGTAGGCCTCGATGTCGCGTCGGTACGCGTCGCGGAGGGACGTGGGGATGAGCACCTGGATGTCCTTTCCGAGCAGCTCGCGCGCGTCCCATCCGAACTGACGCTCGACGGCGGCGTTGCACCGGTCGATCCGGCCCCGATCGTCGATGGTGACAATCGCGTCGACGGCGGTCGCGAGCACCGCGTGCAGGCGCGCTTCTTTCTCCACGGCGAGGCGCCCCGTGCGGCGCAGCTCGAGCGCGTCGACCGCATGGCGAGCGAGCAACGCGAGCAGCTCGAGCTGCTCGGGCGTGGGCTCGCGAGGTCGCTGGTCGATCGCGCACAGCGTGCCGAGAATGAAGCCTTCGCTCGTGCGCAGCGGGACGCCGGCGTAGAAGCGAACTCGCGGTGCCCCGGTGACCAGCGGGTTGTCCGCGAACCGTTCGTCCTCCAACGTGTCGGGCACGATGAGCACCGCGTCCAGCGCAACCGCGTGCCCGCAGAACGAGATGTCGCGCGGCAACTCGGGCGCCTCGAGCCCGTAGCGCGCCTTGAACCACTGCCGATCGGCGTCGACGAGCGAGACGAGCGCGATCGGCACCCCGAGGATGTGGGCAACGAGGCGCGTCAGCGCGTCGAACGCGGGCTCGGGAGGTGTATCGAGCACTGCGTAGCCCCGGAGGGCCTCGAGCCGAGCGTCCTCGTTGGCCGGGCGAGCGGGAGCGCGCACTGTCCGCGGAGCGTCTCACATTCTGTCTCACGACGCGGACGTATCTGTCTCACCGAGCAACCGTCGACGACTAAAACATTGAAATTGTACACTTCTTAGTCTGGCACGAGCGTTGCTCATATCTGGGCAGCCAGGAGATGCACGCAAACCCCCCCGCACCCTTCCGCGTTCCCGGCGGCTCGACGTCCGGGCACGCCTCGGACCGTTCCACCAAGTGGCCGGAGTGACGAGCGGGCGTAAGCCGGGACGGATCCCGAAGAAGTATCGACAGCTGCGCTCAACGACCGGCGTGCCGCGGTCGCGCCCGTGGTGGACGCGTCCATCCCCGCTGGTGGTGGCGATCGGCGTGGCCGCGCTGGTCGCGGGGCTCCAGCCGCTCTCGTGGCTGGATCAGGCGGCGACCAGCGTCGTCATGCGCGCCATCTCGACCCAGGTGCCGACCGGCCATGTCCTCTTGCTGCGCGCGCCCGCCGACGTGCTTCAGCGCGACTGCGCGGCCACGCTGCGCGACCTCGTCACGCGCGGGCGCGGCCGCGGTGTGCTGCTGGTCCCGCCGACCGATGCGTTCTGCCGATCGCCCCGCGCGCCTCAGCCTCCATCCGCGGACGATGACACGGTGAGCGCACGGCTGCCGCTCGCGCTGCTGCGCATGGACCCGTTCGGCCGCGTGGAAGGCTTCAACACGCCAGAACCCGAGGTAGCGGCGCTTGGCGTGCGCGAAGCGCGCTGGGTGCGGTCGTCCGTGCCGCACGTGGTGCCCTCCGTCGACCTCGCCGATCTACGCAGCGGGCAGGTCGCTCCGGACGTGCTGGCAGGGCGCGTCGCAGTGCTGACGGTCAGCGACCGAGAGAGCGCCGACAGCGATCATGCAGCGAGCGCCGCTGCGGCGCTCGGGGGCCTACTCGACGGTGGGACGCGCAGCCCGGTGCCCCTCGGCGTGCCGACGCTCGCAGGCGGCCTGCTCGGCGCCGCCGTCGCGCGGGCCGCCCGCGGCCGAGGGACGGCGCGGTTCCTGGCGCTGGTCGCGCTCGTGTGGACGTTGCTGCTCGCAGCGCAGTGGTGCCTCGCATGGTTCTTCGTGAGTAGCCTCTTGCCTCTCGCGAGCTTGCTCCTCGCGATCGCGCTCTCGGGCCTGGCCATCCACATGCCCCAGCTAGCGCAGGCGAGACGCTCGATGACCCGCGCGGGTGAGCTGATGGATCGTGCCGCACTCTTCCGGGTGGCGGGCCTGGACGACCTCGGCGCCGCCGACTTCTTCTCGCGCATCGCGAGCCTGGCCGAGCAATGCCACCCGGCCGACATGGTCCTCGTCGCCGACCTGCCGGCGCGCAAATGGCACCTCCGGTTCTGGGACAACGGCGAGGTCGGCGAGCACCTGGTGCGCGAGAAACGCCGCGACATTCGGCGCCAGCCGTACTGCGATGAACAAGCGCTTCCGACCCTCCACGTCACCTACAACTACCTGGTCCTGAGGGACATGCCGGTGCTCGTCGTGCCGCTCATGGTGCTCGGCGAGGTCGAGGGCTATTTGTTCCTGTGCGGTGACCGTGCCAAAGCCGCACATGCCGACGACCCGTCGAGAGCCGCCCGGCTGGCGCAGGAGATCGCGCTGCTCCTGCGTCGGCGCCGGCTCGGCACGACCGAAGCGCTGGCGGAAACGCGCGCTGGTGGGCTGGTGCGCGGCGACGGCACCTCCCTCGCCAGCGCGGCCGAGCTCGTGGTCGAGGACCTGCAGCTGTTCGGCGCCGTGCTGCGGGACGCGCCGACCGGGTTGCTGTGGGCCGACTCGTTCG
>JBKJLX010000632.1:0-5595 GCA_046596645.1 Polyangiaceae bacterium | reverse complement strand
CGACCTCGGTCTGCCCGCGATCCATGGGAGGCACAGAGGTCGACCTCGAGACCACCGGCCTCGACGACGACGACGCCAGCGCCGCCCTTGCCGCGGAGGCGGACGCTGATGGCGAGGCGGCCGACGTCGGGCGCAGCGCCGACGATCCCCTCGGTGACCCCGAGGCCCGCGCTCCCGACGAACTCACCGGCGACGCCCTGGGTGGCGACGACCTCACGGCCGGTGCGGTTCCCGTCGAGGAGACCACCGTCGGCGACGATGAGCGCATCGACGCGCAGCAGGCGCTGCGTCCCCGAGCCGGGCTGCCCTCCCTCCTCCTGGAGGGCGAGCGCGACGCCAGCCTGGTGCTCGCCGAGTCGCGGGCGCGCGAATCTTACCTGGAGCGCGCGACCTGGCTCCTGGAGGAGGCGCGACTCCTGGAGGACCGACCTCCGCGCGCGATGCAGCTGCTGGTGGTGAGCGAGCTGTTCGCCCTCTGCGGCGACGACGCCAGCGCCGCGGCCATCGCCGCCGAGGCGCGCGACGCCCATCCCACCGCGCCGCTCGCCTCGCGCCAGCACCGCGCCTTCCTCGCCAAGCGTGGAGACTTCACGGCGGTCCTCGAGGCGGTCGACGCCGAGACGCGCGCCATGCCGACGCCCGAGGCGCGCTGCCACGGGTCGTGGCTCGGGGCCGAGATCGCGCGCGTGATCCTGGGTGACGACGCGGGCGCGCGCCGCCGCGCCGATCAGGCCTTGCGGGTGCTCCCAGGCGATCTGCGACCGCACGTGCAGCGCGTGGTCGACGCCATCTCCGGCCGCGCCGAGCGGCCGACGCCCATCGGCAAGGTGCGACCGGTCGTCAGCGCCGAGTCCCCTGCGCTCAACTCGCTCGACGAGGCGTGCATCCACCTGGCGCGCGTGCGCGGCGAGGCGGTGCGTGGCGACGAGGACATCGCGCGGACGCCCGTGGAGGCGCTGCTCGAGGCGCGCGCCGCGCTCGACGGGGGCGATCGCGCGGGCACCATCGCCGCGCTCGACGCGCTGACCGAGGGGCCGCTGCAGGGCGGCAAGTGGCTGGTCGGGCTGCTCGCCGACGCCCAGGGGTCGACGCGGCCCCGCGCGAGCGATGCGCTGCAGGTGGTGACGCGGGGGTCCCACGGCGCCTTTGCGCGGCGCGCGCTCGCTGCCACCGCCATCGCGCGGGGCGACGCGGCCGAGGCGCACGCCGCGGCCACCGGGGACGGCAGCTTCGACCTCGCCGATCGCCTGGCGCTGGCCGCCCTGGCGGCGGCGCCCATCGGCGCCGTCGGTCGTGACCTCGAGGCGGCCTCGCACGATCCCGACCTCGCCCCGCTGGCGGTCGCCGCCGCGGGCGCGCTGCCGACGGGCGGCGCGGCGCGTCCCGAGATCTTCGCCGTGGGTTCGCCGCGCTCGCGGGCCGCGATGAAGCTCGGCCGACGCCTCGGCTCGCAGGTCGGCGCCGAGGGCGTCGCCGCCATCCGCGAGGCGACGAGCGAATTCGGCCAGCACGAGGCGGGCGGTGCTGCGGCCGCGCTCGGCATCGAGATCGACCTCGCGGACGGTCGCGCAGCCGATGTCGCGCGCGCCCTGGAGAAGTGGGGCGGCGGCGGCTCGCAGGGCGAGATCGCGCCCCTGCTCGCCGCGGGCCTGGTGGCGGAGGTCGCCGGCGACGTGGACACCGCGCGTGGCGCCTACGAGCGCGCCGTCTCCAGCCGGGGGCACCACGAGGGCGCGGCTCGCGCCCTGGCGACTCACCTGGAGAGCTCGGAGATCCCTGGCCTCCTCGCCGAGCACGCGTCGGCGGTCGAGGAGGGGCCGCGCCAGGCGCTGCTCTTCGTCGAGGCGGCCCTGCGCCTCCTCGATCTCGGCGCCGAGACCGAGGCGGAGACGGTGCTCGCCCGCGCTGCCAGGTCCGACCCTTCGCTACCCTTCGCCCTCCACTTGCTGGAGCGTCTGGCGCGTAACCGCGGCGATCGCGACGCGCTGATCGAGTGCCTGCGCTCCCGCCGCGAGGCGAGCGAGGACCCTGTGGAGCGCGCGCACGACTTCGTGCGCGAGGCGCTCCTCATCTCGGACGTCGAGGGAGCCTCTCCAGGAGCGCTGCTCGAACAGGCGCTCGACGGCCAGCCCGATGATGTGGCTTTGCGTGAGCTGTACGAGCGGCTCCTCACCGAGACGCCGCCCGATCGCGCAGCGTGGCGCGAGCAGCGGGCCGAGCGCAGCACCGGCAGCGAGGCGACCGCCTTCGGGCTGGAAGCCGCGCTCGACTTCGAGCGGGCGGGCGATGTGGAGAGCGCGGCGCGCGTGGTGAAGATCGCGTCCGAGCGCTCGGCGGGCGCCCCGGCGGACGGCGACCCCCTCCTCCTCCCCATCTACGCGCACCGCTACGGCGTGGCCGGCCACGGGACCGCCGAGCTGGTGGACGCGCTGCTTCCCCAGGCGCGCGCGGCGCAGGATCCGCACGAGCGGCGAGAGATCTACGAGCGCCTCGCCGAGCTCGACGAGCTGGGCCGCAAGGACATCGCCAGCGGCGTGCTGTGGCGGCGCACCATCCTGGAGGAGGACTCGACACACCTCCCGACGCTGCGCCGGATCGAGACGGCGCTCATGCGCGAGAACCGCGTCGACGAGCTGGAGCCGATCGCGCTCGAGATCGCGCGCGTCCTTGGTCATTCGGAGTCGGTGGCGCACGCCGCGCTCGCGGCGCGACTGCGCTCGCGCGTCGCATGGGACGAGTCGTACGAGGCGGTGCGACTCGCCTACCGCTTCCAGCCGCGGGGGCCCTGGGTCCTCCGTCAGATGGCGGCGCACGCCCGGGTGAAGGGGGACGCGGCGCTGGCGCTGGAGGTCGACCGTCAGCTCCTCGGCCGCACCGATCGTCCTGGAGAAGTGGCGGCGCTCGCCCTCCGCGCGGCGCGCGGCGCGACGGCGCTCGGCGACCAGCCGCTTGCGGCCAGCCTCCACGCCCAGGCCGCCAAGGCCATGCCCACCCACCTGCTCGCCCGGCTGGAGCTGGCCGGCGCGCTCGAGGCGCAGGAGGATCGCGAGGGCGCCGCGGGGCAGCTCGAGGCGGCGGCGGAGTGCGCGGCGTCGACCGCGTGGAAGGTCGCGCTGGACTACGAGGCAGCGGCGCTCTGGCAGGACGCGGTGGGCCATCGCGATCGCGCCCGTGCGGCGCTGGAGCGGATCATCGCGGTGGAGCCCACCCACGAGCAGGCGTTCGAGCGCCTGCGCGGCCTCTACGTGGCGGGCGACATGCGCGCCGAGCTGGCAGAGCTCCTGGAGCGACGGCTGGACGCCATCACCGATCCCAAGGAGCGGGTCGAGATGGAGGTCATGCGCGGCCGCGCCTTGGCGCAGGTCGGCGAGCACGCCGCCGCCAAGCGCGCGCTCGCCGCGGCGCTCGAGAGCAGCCCCGATCACGTCGAGGCCCTGGAGACCTTTGCCGAGCTGTGCGGGACGGAGGAGGACTGGGATGGAGCCGAGCAGGCGTTGATCCGCCTGGCGCGCCTGGCCCAGGGGCCGGAGAAGCAGATCGAGGCGTACCTTCGGCTCGGCGAGCTCTATGACGTCCAGCTCCCCAACCCCGAGCGCTCCGAGCTGGCCTACGGGGAGATCCTCAAGCGCAAGCCAGGGCACGCCAGGGCGCGCGAGCGCCTGGTCGCGCTGTTCCGCCGCGAGGGCGACTTCGGACGCGCGATCGAGGAGCAGAATGTCCTCGTCGCGTCGGCGGAGCAGCCCGAGGACAAGGCCAGACGCACGGTCGAGCTGGCCGCGATCGTCGAGGCGATGGGCGACATGAAGAAGGCGGAGGCGACGCTGATCGCAGCGCGCAAGGCCTTCCCCAAGAGCAGCGTCGCGCTGGAGGCGCTGGTCGCGCTCTACCAGCGCACCGGCCAGCAGCAGGCAGGCACCATGCTGCTCGACCGCGCCGTCGCCGACGCGCGGCGCGCGCTGTCCACCGGTCGCTTCGAGGGCTACCTGTTCGAGACGCTGGCGGCCTCGGCCAGCCTGCGCGGGCGCCAAGACGCCAGCCTGGCCTGTCGTTCGGTGGTGGAGGCGCTGGAGGGGGTGGCCGAGGGCGCCGAGCCGGCTGCGGTGCGCGGCGCGGGCGAGCGCGCCGGCGACGCCGACCTCGACGACCTCGTGGCGCCAGACCTGCTGTCGCCCGCCTTCCGCGATCTGCTGTCGCGCACCGGCTCGATGCTCGACCTCGCAGTGCCGTACGACCCCGCCTCGGTGCGAGCGACGCCGCTGCCGCCGCCCAGCGCCTCCATCGCGGAGGAGATCCGGGACATCGCGATCGGCTACGGCATCCACCGCATCGAGATCCTCTCATCGGCCGTGCTCGGACACGTGTGCGTCGCGGCCAACGCCCACCCGCCGACCATCGTCATCGGCCACTCGCTCCTGGCGACCGATCACGAGGCCGTTCGCTCCTTCCTGGTTCACCGCGCGCTGAAGGTCATCCAGTCGAACGCCGCGGTGTTCTCGCGCACGGCGCCGATCGACCTGTGGCCCCTGCTCGCCGCGTACCTGAAGTGCTTCACCCCGGGCTGGAACCCGCAGGGTGTCGACGCGACGCGCCTCACCAACTTCTACGGCCGCCTGAGCCGCGCGGTGCCACCGGGGCTGGCCCACGACACCGGCGCGATGGCGCAGGAGATCATAGGCACCATCGGCAACCGCGCGCCGACGCTGGCGACCTCGGTGAACGGCTGGGGCGATCGCTGCGCCCTGCTCGCCAGCGCCGACCCCGGCGTGGCCCTCACCGCCATCGCCTGGGCGGGCGGTCACACCAACGCGCCCCCCGTAGCCGGCAAGGAGCGCCTGGTCTGGGTCGGCCGCAACGCCGAGGCCCGCGAGGTCATCCTCTTCGCGGTCAGCGATGCGTACGTCGAGGCCCGCCAGCGACTCGGCCTCGGCTGAGTTTCTCGGGGGCCCTTCGGTCCCCCGCCCCTGGCGAGGTTCGACGGACTGATCGGCTCATCGAGCTACGGACGGTGGGCCGATCAGGAATCATCTCCGCAAGATAGGCCCGCCCGGAGGTCCTCGATGAGGGCGTCGATGCGGTCGCGGTGGGTCCGGAAGGAGAGGATGCACACGCGGATGGCGAAGCGGCCATGCACGACGGCGCCGGTGAGGAGGACGCGCTGGCGCGCGTTGACCGACGCCATGAGGGCGCGCGTCGCGTCGTCGGTGGCGAGGCGGAATGCGAAGAGGGAGAGCTCGGGTGGCGCGACCATCTCGACGCCGGGCAAGGCGGCGATGGCGGCGGCGGCGTCGCGCGCGAGGTCCAGCTTCTCGTCGAGGGCGTCGCGAAAGGCGCCGGCGCCATGCAGCTTGAGGGGCAGCCACACCCGCAGGCCGCGCGCCTCGCGCGAGAGCTCGGGGCCCAGGTCGCAGAAGTCGACGAGATCGGGATCAGTCTGCATCGGTGGCATGTAGGACGCGTGCCGCGCGTGCGCGCGGCGCAGCGCCTCCCGCTCGCGCACCAGCAGGCAGCCGGTGCCGTACGGCAGGAAGAGCCCCTTGTGGGGATCGAGCGTGATCGAGTCGGCGCGCTCCAGCCCGCGCAGCGCCTCGCGCCCGC
>JBKJLX010000512.1:0-6618 GCA_046596645.1 Polyangiaceae bacterium | reverse complement strand
GTCACACTCCCCCTCGGGGACTCGGAGGCGCTCGAGCGCTGACGAACGGGGGGGACTATGACGCCTGTGGGCGATGCGGGCGTCGTTCTCGTGGTCGAGGACGAGCCCATCAACATGGTGCTCGTGAAGTTGCTCCTCGAGCGTGCTGGCTTCGTGGTCTTCGGCGCGTGCGACGTGGCCGAGGCGGATGCGCGGCTCGAGGAGCGCGCGTTCGACGCCGTCCTCCTCGACATCAACGTCCCAGGAGGCGGCGGCGCCGAGATCCTCCGGCGGATCCGGGGGCGGCCGTCGACATCCTCTCTGCAGGTGGTCGCCCTGACCGCGTTCGCCATGGCGGGGGACCGCGAGCGGCTGCTCGGGCTCGGCTGTGACGACTACGTGAGCAAGCCCATCGACGTCGCTGGCCTTCGCTGCAAGGTCGAGGCGGCCGTCACTCGCACGAGATCTGCTCGTACGTGACGCCCTCCTCGGTGCGGTGGGTGTAGACGACGCCGCCGCCGTCGAGCACCACCAGATCGCGGAAGCTCTCCTCCGGCAGGGTGTTGGCGGGGACGGACGCGGTCCCTGTCACCTCCCCGCTCCCTCCGTCGAGGCACACGACGACGATCTGCGGCTCGGTCTCCTCCTCCTCCACCTCGGCGCCGACGTAGATGGTGCCGGCTCGATCGGAGTCGAGCAGCACGATCGAGGCGATGGCGGCGTGCAGCACCAGCTCGCGGGTGAAGCGGTGCTCGCCCGAGGGGCGCTCGTTGGAGACGACGTAGGCGCGGCCGGCGCGGGCGTCGGTGATGCCGGCCTTGAGCCAGGCGGTCCCGTCGCGGCTGGGCCGCCCCGGCACCTCGGTGCGGGGATCGGCCGCCTCCCCCCGGGTCGAGCCGATGCGGATCAGGGGGCCGTGCTCGTGCTCGACATAGACGTCCTCCCCGTCGACGAAGACGCCGGTCACGTGGCCGGCGCTCTCCACGTGCTCGCCCTCGATGGGCAGGGACCCGACGTAGTCGCCGCTGGCGTCCCACAGCCCCACGTCCTTCTCTCCGAAGCGGTCGAGGACGGCCATCGAGCCGTCGTCGCCGAGGGCGATGTCCTGGGCGTTGAGGCGGCCGATGTCGAGGGTGTCCTCCACCCCGCCGGCGTCGTCGAAGCGCACCACGCGCGCGTTGATCTGGTCCAGAACCCACACGCGACCACGTGCGTCGACGGTGAAGCTCATCGGACCACTGGGGCTGGCTTCGCTGGGCCGCTCTCGGCCCAGGTTTCCTTGCCCACCCCCCCACGCGGCGACCACGTGAACCCCCTCGCGAGCGGATCCACCGCGGCTGGATGCGGAGGATGTGGGCGAAGGAGCGCGCGACTTCGGCCGCGCGACCTTCGCGACGACGAGCGCCTCACCCGACGCGACCTCTTTCTCTCGCGTCGACGGGGACTTCGCGCGCGGAGTCGCATCGCCGCTGCACGCCCGCCAGCCGAACAGCGCCGCGGTCAGGGCAGCTAGGGCGGCCAGGGTCCAGGTCCTACCTTTGCGCATTCGTTGCCTTAATCACGATCCAGCCTCCGAGGCTTGGCACGTCTCGTGTGAAGAGCCCCTGACGTCCTTCACGCGGAGTGCAAGAACGATGTCGACCCCCGCTACCACCACCCTCCTGGCCGTCGTCGGCGCGTTTCTGGTCTCCGCTGTCGTCGCGTGTGCGCCTGGTGCGCCCGACCCCGGAGGAGAGAACCTGCAGGGTGCCGACGAGACCGTTGCCTCGAGCGCGGACGGCGTCTCCGGCGCCATCCCGGTCGGATCGACCCTCGTCTCCACCACCGGCGTCAACCTGCGCAGCGGCGCCTCCACCTCGAACTCGGTGCTCCACGTGGTGCCTGACGGCGGCCGCGTGGTGGTGCAGCAGGCGGAGCCCCAGAACGGGTTCTACAAGGTGAAGCACAACGGCACCGTCGGCTGGACCTACGGCGCTTACTACGAGGTCGAGGACGTCGCCGGCGACGATGGTGGCTCCAGCGACGACGGCGGGAGCAGCGGTAGCGTGCGCGACCAGGCGATCACGCGCGCCAAGGCGGCGGTCGGCTTCTCGTACTGGTGGGGCCACGGCCGCTTCAAGGCCGACGGCGCGACCGCGTCGAGCAAGGGCTCCTGCTCCGGGAGCTGCCCGGACTGCTCGCACTCCGGCCAGTACGGCGGCGACTGCTCCGGGCTCGTCGCCAAGGTGTGGCAGGTCCCGTCGAGCAACGACGCCCTCTCCGACGACAGCCACCCCTACAGCACCGCCGACTTCATCAACAGCACCAGCCAGTGGTCGCGCATCGACCGCGGCAACGTGCAGAAGGCGGACGCGCTCGTCTACCGCAGCGGCGGTGCAGGCCACACCTTCGTCGTCGGCAGCGGCGACGGCTGGGGCTCGATGTTCGCCTACGAGTGCAAGGGCTGCAGCGCGGGCTGCATCTCCGGCTACCGCACGGCGTCCTCGGCCTACAAGGCGATCCGCCGCAGCGGCTGGTGACCGCGGGGCGCTCGCGCGGCCCGCGACACGGTCCGCGCGGAGCGCGCGTGACTCACCCTCGGGTCCGCGAGAGCAGCCACGCCACTCGCGCGCCGGACGCGGCTCTCAGCCGCGCACGGCGCGAGGCGGCCCTCACGCCGCGAAGGGCTCGGCGGTGCGTCGCGCGACGACCGCGTTGAGGAAGGCGACGCACTCGTCGGCAGCGGTCAGCGCGACGAGCTCGCCGTCGATGCTCACCGCGACCGGACCGCGCGCGGCGCCCAGCCACTCGCAGATCGCCGTGGCCGCGACGTGCCACGTGTCGAAGGCGCCGCGACGACGCTCGGCGTCGCGCTCGACGGCGACCTGGAAGCCCCTGGACCCGATATCCACCTTGACAGTCTGCACGGGGGATCATCCAGAGCACCCTCCATGCCTGCTCGATCTCAGGGATTTCGGGGCCGGCAGATGGGGCCACGTGCCCCGGCGAGGCGGCGCGCCACGCATGCGCGCATCCAGGACCCGTCGGATCGCCAGAGAAGGCGACCGGGTGCGGCGATGTGGCATCGGCACGACGCACTCCTGCTCCCGCCTCTTGCGCGCCCGTTCTAGCTCGCGTTGCATGCGCCCTTCGCAGTTCTGTCCGCCCGTCGGGGCGGCAGCTGGAATCCAGCGGGGGGTGACCGATGAAGACTCGAGCTTTGTGCGCAGTGCTGGTGGTGGCGGCGGTGGCGGCCTGCAGCGGGGACGATGGACCGAGGGGCGACGAAGGACCGCAGGGCACGCCCGGCGCTCCCGGGCTGGACGGCGCGCCGGGGCAGCCCGGCGCCGATGGCGATCCCGGGGCCGATGGCGACCCGGGCGACCCGGGCGACCCGGGCGCGAACGGTGATCCGGGCGTCGACGGGACCGCCGGGATCGACGGGACCGATGGCACCGACGGCGAGACCATCGTCGTCTCCGCGGAGGCGCAGCGCGGACTCGACATCAGCCCCGTGGAGGTCGACCTCGCCGATCTCACCAGCGAGGAGATCGACGCCATCGGACGCGGCAGCTACCTCGTGAACGCCGGCGCTGGCTGCAACGACTGCCATGCCGGCCCCACCGGCCAGTTCCTCGCCGGGGGCACCCCGTTCGGCCTCCCGCCCGCGCTCGGGTCCGCGGTGTACGCGCGCAACCTGACGCCGCACGCGGACACGGGGATGCAGCTGGCGGAGGACGAGTTCATCGAGGCGATGCGCACCGGGATGGATTTCAGCGACCCCGACGGCGACAACAGCCTCCTCGTCATGCCCTGGGCCGGCTTCCGGTGGATGGTCGACGAGGACCTGCGCGCCATCTACGCCTACCTGCGCGCGGTCCCGGCGGTGGACAACGAGGTGTCGCCGGACATCAAGAACGCCATCCCGCCGCTCTCGTTCCCCGACGAGTTCGACGAGGGAGACGTCGATCGACCGCTCCCCGACCAGGGGCTCCCCGATCCCGACCGGCTGCTGCGCGGCCTCGCCATCCAGCCGCTGGCGCAGCCCGATCTCTCCGGCCTGTCGACCGACGACCAGACGGCGTTCGCGCGTGGCAGCTACCTCGTCAACGCGGTGTCGCTCTGCAACGACTGCCACACCAAGAGCTTCCGCGACTTCACGCCGGGCGCCGACTTCCTCGACGTCAACACCGACAGCTACCTCGCCGGCGGCACCGTGTTCGTCGTGCCCGCCGGCCTGGATGCCATCATCGGCGTCGCGCGGACGATGAGCGCCAACCTGACCGGCGACGCTAACGGCATCGACTACGACTTCACCACCTTCTTCCAGACCATCTCGCTCGGCGTCCACGTCGGGGGGGACGGCAGCCCGCTCGGGTTTCCCATGCCGTGGATGGCCTTCCGCAACTACGCGCCGGAGGACCTGGCCGCGATCTACACGTACATCCGCAACGTGCCGCGGCGGGTCGGCGGCAACGACGTCGTCACCCAGGGGGTGGCCCGCTGGTGCGCCGACGCGGACGACTGCATCGGCGCCGAGACCTGCGACGGCGGCGAGTGCGTCGGCGGCGTCTGCGGCGGGGCGGAAGACTGCGGCGCGTGCCAGCTTTGCGGTAGCCTGACCTGCGACGCGCCGCAGGACGACGACCCATGCATTCTCGCAGCTCAGTAGCCCCGTTCCTCCTCCTTGCCGTCGTCTCCTGTGGTGACGACGGCGGCTCGTCCGGAGGCGGTGGGCCCGGGGGAGGCACCTCGTCGTCGAGCGCGGCGACCACGACGGCGTCGACGGCGTCCTCGTCGTCGGTCGCCTCGAGCAGCACCACCGGGGGCGACGGTGGCGCCACCACCGGGGACGGCGGCGGCGGCGCCGGACAGGGGGGGCTCGGAGGCGCTGGCGGCATCGGGGGTGACGGTGGCGCCGGCGGCATCGCGACCTGCAGAAGCGAGCCCGATCCGCTGCCCATCCTGGCGGAGCCGCCGGAGCTGCTCTCCGAGACCGGGCTCTACGCGTCGCTGCCCGATCTGGAGCTGGGTCCGGGCATCATGGCCTACGACGTCCGCTTCGCGCTGTGGTCCGACGGCGCCGACAAGGCGCGCTGGGTCTACCTCCCGGGGTGCACGACCGTCGACACGACGGACATGGACCACTGGGTCTTCCCGGTCGGCACGCGCCTCTACAAGGAGTTCGCGCTGGGGGGCATCACCCTGGAGACGCGGGTCATCCACCGCTACGGCCCGGGGGAGGACGACTGGTGGTATGCGACCTACGCCTGGAACGCCGACGACTCCGAGGCCACGCGGGTCGACGAGGGCGTCATCGACGCACGAGGCACCACCCACGACATCCCGTCCGAGCAGGCCTGCAGGAGCTGCCACACCCACCTGCCGGAGCGGATCCTCGGCTTCTCGGCGGTGCAGCTCGCGCACGAGGACCTGCCGCTCACGCTCAACGATCTCGACGCCGCGGGCTGGCTGACGACCGAGGCGCCCGTCGTCGCCATCGCGGAGGACGACCCGGTCGCGCTGGCGGCGCTCGGCGTCCTCCACGCCAACTGTGGGCACTGCCACAACCAGACCAGCGACGGCATCTTCTTCATCGAGCCGTTCGACATGCGGCTGCGTGTCTCCGACGTGGACGTCCTGGACACGCAGACCAGCCTCACCGCGGTCGACGTCGAGACGAGCTCGTTCGGAGGCACGCAGTACCGCATCGCCTCCGGAGACACCGCCGACAGCTGCGTCAGCGTCCGCATGGCCACCCGGGGCAACGTCCAGCAGATGCCGCCCCTGGGCACCGAGTACGTCGACGTCGACGGGCTCGCGTCGATCGACGCCTGGATCGTCGCCCTCGGTCAGTGAGCGCCCGGGCGCCGGCCAGCGGCCCCGGGAAGGTCCCCTGGCCACTCGACGTAGGAGGGGCCACTCTCCACCCGGGTGCGGCGACGCACCCTCGTCAGGCCGATGTACCCATGCACCGTCTCCACCGACCGCTGGCCGCCCGTCCTTGGCGCTCCATCGTCTTCCGACTGACTCCCCTGCGGATCCACCGGCTGGCGCTCCCGGCGCTGCTGCTCGCGCCCCTTGCGGCGTGCACGGGGCCCGAGGGCGGCAGGGACCTGTTCAGCAACCCGGGCTCAGGCGGCTCCGGATCGGGCAGCGACGGCGGCGGCGGCGCCGGCGACGTCAGCTCGTCCACCGGTCGAGGCGGCAGCAGCCAGCATGGAACCTCGCAGCAGAGCAGCTCGCAGCAGGCGACCACCGTCAGCGTCACCGCCAGCACCGGCTCCGGCTGCGATCCGCTCACCTCGTTCACCTGCGCCAACCTGACGTGCGTGCCCTCCGGCTGGGTGTGCGACGGCTTCAGCGACTGCGCCGATGGGAGCGACGAGGCCCCGGTGAACCCGGGCTGCGCGTCGGTCGCCACCAGCACCAGCACGGGCGGCTGCGAGCACACCTGCTCGAACGGAACCTGCATCCCCGCGTCGTACCTCTGCGACGGCGCCGCCGACTGCAGCGACGGCGGAGACGAGGCCGGCTGCGGCGCGCCCGAGGGATGGACCTGCTCCGCCTCCTACTACGCAGCGGCGGACGGGTGTGACTGCGGCTGCGGCATCGTCGACCCGGACTGCGGAGGTGGTAGCGCTGCGCTCTGCGTCTACT
>JBKJLX010000398.1:0-4524 GCA_046596645.1 Polyangiaceae bacterium | reverse complement strand
TCACCTCGTCGAGGAAGATGGTGCCCCCGTCGGCCTGCTCGAAGCGGCCCTCGCGGCGCCCGATGGCGCCGGTGAAGGCGCCGCGCTCGTGACCGAAGAGCTCGCTCTCCAGCAGCGACTCGGTCAGCGCGGCGCAGTTGAGTCGCACCAGCGGCTTCGCTGCGCGCGGGCTGGAGCGGTGGATCAGCTCCGCCACCAGCTCCTTGCCGGTGCCGGTCTCGCCGACCACCAGCACGCTGGCCCGGCTCGCCGCGACCTGCTCCGCCATCTCCAGCGCGGCCGACATGAGCGGGTGACGCCCGACGATGCGACCCTCCGGGTTGCGGTCGCGGAGTCGGTCCTTGAGGAGGTGATTCTCCGCCACCAGCTTCGACCGCTCCACCGCGCGCTCGACGACCACCGCCAGCGCCTGGAAGTCGAGCGGCTTGGTCAGGTACTGGTAGGCGCCCTTCTTCACCGCCTCGACGGCGCTCTCGATGGTGCCGAAGGCCGTCATGACGACGAAGGTCGTCGCCGGGGCGTTCTTCAGCACCTTCTCCATCAGACCGATGCCGTCGAGGCCTGGCATCTTCAGGTCGGTGAGGACGACGTCGGGACCAAACTCGTCGATCTTGCCCAGCGCCTTGAAGCCGTCGGCGGCGAGCTCGGTCGAGTAGCCCTCCTCGCGCAGGATCTCGCCGAGCGCCGACCGCGCGTTCGCCTCGTCGTCGACGATCAGGATCCGTCCCCGCGAAGAGGCCACGATGCCCTTCGATACCACGCCCGCCCGCGTCGGGACCCTGCGCTCCATCCTCCAGGACCGAAACGAAGTTCCGGCCAGGTGCGGCGTGGTGATACAAACGGGGCCGCTCGGGGTCCGGCTTCTGCCGCCGCCCTGTTCGCAGTACCGTCCCTCCACCCCCCACGGGGAGTCGTGATGCGCACCCGAAAGACCGTTGCGAGCTCGGCGCTCGCGGCTTCGTTGCTGCTGTCGAGCACGGCCTTTTCTCAGGAGCCCTCGGTGTTCGACCAGACGGGCGCGGCTCCTCCCGGGCAATTCCAGCCCCCGGGGCAGCCTCCGCCGGGCCAGGCCCCGCCCGGGCAGTGGGGTCAGCCCGCTGCTCCCCCGTGGCAGCCTACTCCGGGGCAGCCTCCGGGGCAGGGCGCGCCCGGCCAGTTTGGCGGGCAGGCCAGCTTCGGCGCCGGCGCCTCGGCCGACGGCTCGGCCGCGCCGGGCCAGTGGGGTGGCCCACCGCCGCCCGCCGACGGGGGCGACGCGATGTCCCCCACCGGCACCCCCGACGGGGACGACGCGAAGTGGGCCGAGCGGCAGCGCTCGCTCATCAACCAGAACAACATCCTGGGCTCCACCGGCCTCCTGCGGACGTCCTTCGCCGGCTCCGGCGCCCCGGGCACGTTCCGCGTCGGGTTCATCACCGACCTGTTCTCCACCAGCGGGTTCCTCTGCGATCCGGAGGAGACGACCTCCCAGGGCGTCGCCGTCACGTGCGGCCCGGACGGGCTGGAAGACGACGCGAGCCACATCGGCGGCTTCTTCAGCCTCAACGCCACGCCCTTCTCGTTCCTCGAGGGCTACGCGCAGCTCCGCACCTACGCGAACTCCAACAGCGAGGGCAGCCCCCAGCTCCTCCAGGTGCTGGGCGACACCACCCTCGGCGTGAAGGCCTTCACTCCCAACAAGATCGCCAATTTCCTCACCTTCGGCGGCGAGATGCAGCTGTTCCTCCTGAACGGCACCGGCGAGGTCGGGCCGGCCGGCGGCGGCACCAGCGCGGCCATCCGCGCCCTCTCCACGGCCGACTGGCGCAAGCCGGGCGGCAAGGGCTTCCCCCTGCGGCTCAACCTGAACCTCGGCTACAAGATCGACAATTCGGGCGAGGTGGTCGCCGACGTCGAGGCGGCTCGCGCCGCGGCGCTGGGTCGGGATCACGTGCCGATCTCGCGCATCGAGCGCTTCGGGCTCGGCATCAACAAGGTCGACCAGTTCCAGACCTACCTCGGGGCCGAGCTGCCTTTCGACTCGATCCAGCCCTTCCTCGAGTACACCATCGACATCCCGGTCAACCGGCAGAACTACGAGTGTCACACCGGCTCGGTGTCTCGCGGCGACGTGTGCCTCGGCCTGACCGATCTCGACTCGCCGACCGGCGACGCGGCGGGCTTCTCCTACGTGCCCTCGCGCCTGTCGCTGGGCGTCCGGGCGACGCCGTTCCGCAAGGCGTTCCGCGGTCTGTCCGGCTTGCTGGCGTTCGACATTGGCGTGACCGGCAACAGCCAGTTCGTGGAGGAGGTCGCGCCCCAGGCCCCGTGGACGATGTACCTCGGCATCGGCTACGCCTTCGACACCCAGGAGCCGCCGCGCGAGAAGGCCGACGCGCCGGCGCCGATGGCCGCCGCCGCGCCGCAGCTCACCTACGTCCGCGGCATGGTCCGCGAGCGTGGCCGGCAGGAGGGCATCCCCAACGCGATCGTCGCGTTCCAGGGAGGCGCTCAGCCGCCCCTCGCCACGGGCCCTGACGGCCGCTTCATGAGCCGCGATCTCGGGCCCGGCACCTACGTCTTCGAGATCACGGCGCCCGGCTTCAAGCCCGGCGCCTGCCAGGCCACGGTGTACCCGCAGCAGCCGCAGCCGCAGCCGATGGCGCCGGTGCCGAACCTGCAGCCGGGCCAGTTCGCCCCGCCCGCTCCTCCCCCGGGGCCGACGTTCGTCGACATCGACTGCGAGGTCGACGCCGGCGCACGGGCCGGGACGGTCCTCGGCGGCGTGAAGGATGCGGGCTCCGGCAGCGCCGTCGGTGGCGCCGTCGTCAAGGCGACCGACTCGCTCGGCAAGGAGGCGACGGTCACCGCCGACGGCAGCGGCACCTTCCGCCTCGACAACCTCGCCCCCGGCGAGGTCACGCTCCGCATCGAAGCCGACGGTTACCTCACCAGCGTCGCCTCGGTCGAGTCGAAGCCCGGCGAGGAGACGCGCGCGTCCCTCAGCCTCAACAAGCGCCCGAAGACCCAGCGGGTGAAGGTCCAGGGCAACGAGATCCGCCTGAGCGAGAAGGTCCTCTTCGAGACCGACTCGGCGAAGATCCTCGGCCAGTCCAGCGCCCTCCTCGAGGAGCTCGCCGACGTGTTCCAGCGGAACCCGAACATCGAGCTCGTCGAGATCCAGGGCCACACCGACAACACCGGCCCGCGCGACCACAACCAGCGCCTCAGCGACGCGCGCGCCGCCTCGGTGCGCGACTACCTGACCAAGGCCGGCGTCGCCTCGAGTCGCCTGACCTCCAAGGGCTACGGCCAGGACCGACCGCTCTCGCCGAACGTGACCGAGGCGAACAAGGCGAAGAACCGCCGCGTGCAGCTGGTCATCATCAAGAAGAAGTGAGCCAGCGCGGCGACCGCCGCGCGACGCCCACCCTCGACGCCTCCGCGGCCCACGGCCCCGGGGGCGTCGACGTCCTTGCCGCCTCGCCCCGTCCCGGGTGGCCAGCGCGCCTCCGTGCTGGATCTGCCGACGCGACGGTGCGAGGGTCCCCGGGAGCGAGGCGGACGATGCGCGAGGTCGGCAACACACAGATCGAGGGCGAGGACGGACGCCTTCACACGATGCTCGCCGATCCGGAGGATCTCCCGGTCGTCGAGGCCGCGCTCCCTCCGATCCCGAAGCCGCCGCCGGGCCAGGGCCGCCGCAACCAGGGAGCACCGACCGCGCTGGTCACGGCCGGCGTCCTGGCCTCGGGCGTCATCGGCTTCCTCATCGCGATGTGGGCGCTCGACTACGAGCTCGCGTTCGGCGACGACGACCAGCCGAAGAGCAAGCCCGTCGCGGCAGCCCCCGCGCCTCCGCCTCCGCCGACACCACCGCCGCCGCAGGCCGCGCCGCCGCCGCCCCCCTCAGCACCGCCGCCCCAACCGCAGGCCCAGCCCCAGCCGCGTCCGGCGCAGCCACCTCCGCAGCAGCCACCGCCGCAGCAACAGCCGGGACAGCAGCCGGGACAGCAGCCGGGACAGCAGCAGCAGCCGGGGCAGCCTCAGAGCCCGGTGTCGCCCCTGCCCTCCGGGATCAAGCCCGCGGTGCCGGGCTTTGGCGGTAGCTGACCGATACGACCGGGCAGCCCGGGGCGAAGAGGATGATCCCCATGCGGCGAGCCACGGACCCCGCGCGCTGCGCCAGGTGCGCTGCGATCGGCTCGCTCGCCGCCTCCCTGTTCGCCCCGTTCGCCCTGTTCCATGCTGGCCTGGGTTGCGGAGACGACGAGGGGGCGACGTCCCCCTCGGGCCCCCCGTCCTCCAGCGGTGCCGCGGGGGCTGGCGGTGCGACCTCGGGCGAGGACGGCACCGGCGCGGCGACCGGCGTCGGCGGCTCGGGCGGTGCGCCGAGCGTCGCGTCCTCGACGGCGGGTTCTGGCGGCCTGGGGTCGGGGGCGGGCGAGCCCGACGGCTGCGACGACATCGTGCCGAGCTCCGACCCCTCGATCAACCGCGGGACCATCCAGGGCTGCCTCGACGCGGCGCCCGGCCACGCGCGCC
>JBKJLX010000390.1:0-7258 GCA_046596645.1 Polyangiaceae bacterium | reverse complement strand
GGCACGCGGAGGAGGCCGCGGCCCTCTGGCCGCGGCGCGAGCGCGCCGCCGGCGCGGTCGACGTCGGGCTGACCCAGCTCGCCGAGCTGGACCGGCGACTCGAAGCGCACCTCGATGGGCTGCGGCTCGCCAGGGATGGCTCGAAGGTGGTCAAGGCGCTCGATCCGGCGGAGGAGGGGGTGGCCTTCGTGATCGCCGCGCAGGCCCTCGCGCGGCGCGACGCCAGGGCCCTGGCACAGCTGCTCGACGGGCTTGAGAAGGATCAGGGCGCGGTCGCTGGACTGATCGGGGCGCTGGCGTGGGTGCCGCTCGAACGGTCCGCGTGGGCGGTGACCGCGATGCTGCACGAGCGCTGCCCGGCGCCGCTGCGGCGGTTCGGTCTGTCGGCGCACGTCGCGCAGCGAAGCAATCCGGGGTTGCCGCTGGTGGACGCGCTGGTTGCGGCGGCTGCGCCGCTCCGCGCGGCCGCCCACGAGGGCGCGGCGCTCCTCGGCCGGCGCGAGCTGCTGCCCGACGTCGTGACGGACCTGGACAGCGACAGCACCCCCTGCCGCGTCGCCGCGCGACTTTCGGCGGCGCTGCTGGGCGACGAGCGAGCCGCGAGCCTGCTCTGGGAGCAGGCGGCGGGAGGTACGGCGGCCGCGCGCGCGGCGCTCGTCGTGGCCATCGCGCGCGCAAGCTCGGATGCCACCGCGCGCCGGCTGGACAGCTGGCGAGACGACAGGAAGACCAAGCGCGCCGCCATCGAAGGCCTCGGCATCTTCGGCGAGGCGCGCTGCGTGCCGTGGCTGGTGGAGGACATGCAGGCCCCCGAGCTGGCGCGGCTCGCCGGGCACGCCTTCTCGCGCATCACCGGCGTGGCGATCGAGGGCGCGCTGGTGGGGGCGCCGCCCGAGGGAGCGACTTCGGGTCCCAGTGACGATCCCGACGACGAGGACGTGACGCCGGACGTCGACGCGGCGCTGCCATGGCCCGACGCCGCTGCCGTGACGCGGCTCTGGACCGAGCTGCGGCGGAAGCTGCCCGCCGGCCGCCTGCTTCTCGGGGCGCCGCTCGATCTCGCTCGCTGCGAGGAGGGCCTGACCGGCGGCTCGCAGCGACTTCGCAGCGAGCTCGCGTGGGAACGCGCGCTGCTGGTCCCGGGGCGGCCGATCGTCGCCGTGCGGGCGCCGGGATTCCGGCAGCTGCGCGGAGCGCGCCTGGGGGCCCTCGCGTGGGGTGCCGCATTGACATCTGGACGCGACGTTCCGGGGGGACTTCGATGACACACGGATCCCACGCACCCACCGCGACCGGGCGCTTCTTCGTCGGGTCGACGCCGTATGTCGTCGCGGACGGGCTCACCCGCTCGGTGGTGGGCGGCGTCGAGGTCGCGCCCTGCTCCGTTCTTAGCCTCCTGCGAACGGTCCATCGTCAGGACCTGCGGCGCCTGCTGGTGAAGGTCCTTGCCGGGAGGGCGGGGAGCGAGCAGCTCGACCCGCTGGCGACCGCGGGTCGCCTCGTCGAGCAGCAACGTCTGCGGCTGTTTCGCATGCCGGATTCGAGCGTCCCGGTGGAGGGCCAGACCACCCACGAGGAGGTCCGGCGCGCGGGCGTGAAGGTCGCCACTCATTGGATCGAGATCGTGCTCGAGGATGACCAGGGGAAGCCAGTGCCCAGAACTCGATACAAGGTCGTCCCGCCCGACAAGACGGTGCGCGAGGGCCACCTGAACGAGAACGGGTTCGCGCGCCTGAACCACCTACCGGCAGGGACCTGCGAGGTCACGTTCCCCGACCTCGACGAGGACACGTGGTCCCTCGCCGGTCGGTCAGGGGGAGCGGGCACATGACCGACGAGAGCAAGCCGCCGGCGGACCCGATGACCCGCCCCGCGATCGATGGTCTCCAGACCTGGGACGGCAACCAGCCCCGTGCTGGCGCCACGGTCGCGCGGGGCGACTGCATCATCGCGGTCGCGAGGGACCGTGGCTTCCTTCCGAAGAGCCTCCACAAGCTTCAATCGGAGGCGATGCAGAAGGCGCGGGCGAACGGCGCGACGCTCCTCCCGGGGGACGAGCTCGTCGTTCAACCGCGCGAGAAATGGGAGCACGCCGCGACCGATGCGAAGCACGTTTTTCGCCGCAAGCTGGTGAAGTGGAAAGTCGCCGTCATCGTTCGGTACCAGGGATTGCCCCGCAAGAACGCGCCGTGCGAGCTCGCCTACGACGACACCGTTTCGACCGGCCTGAAGACGGACGACAAGGGCCTGTTCAAGATGGATGTGCCGGCTCACCTCCGACACGCAAGGCTCACCGTCCTACCTGAAGATCTGGGCACCGGCGTCGTGCTGCCTCGACAGGAGCTCAACCTCTTCGCCGGGGCGCTCCCCCCGAGGGATACGCGACAAGGCGTGCGTGCGCGCCTGGCGAACCTGGGTCGCGCGCCTTCGCCATACGGAGACGACGCATGGACGGGCGCCGCGCTGGATGAGCTTCTCCTGATCGGCAAACAGGGGGCCATCGACGCGCTGATGGAGCGTTCGCGGGAGAAGGATGCTGCGGAGACGGCCCCGACCCCGATCAAGATTCAGGACGTCATTAAGGCGCTGGGCGGGGGCGGGGGCGAGGTTGCATGATGGATGACAAGCAGAAGAAGCGCGTCCGCGCCTGGAAGCCGGCCGTGTCGTACGACAAGAGCCGTGAGGCGCCCCTGGATCCGGACGAGCTCGCGGCGAACGGGTTCATCCCCGCCCTGCGCTTCGTCGGCAAGGGCGACACCCTCGAGTCGGTCGCGCGCGAGGTGCAGGATCCGGCGCTGGGGGAATTCGACTGGCGAAGGCTCGCTCATTACAACTGGGGCACCACGAAGCGCGAGGAGATCAACTGGTACCTCCTCCGGGACTGCCAGGGCTCGCTCGCCCCCACCAAGAGCGGTCTCAACGTCATGTTCGTCGATGACGCGACCACGCACATGCCGGGCGCCTCGGTGTGGGTGCCGCATCGGGTCGATCCGCCGATGCAGCGGCCCATCCCGGTCGCGCGCGTCGACGACGACGTGAACAAGGCGCCGACGGTGACTGACACGATGTTCTGTCCCTTCTTGAACGTCGCCGAGGGGACCTGCCGCGTGGCGAAGCTCCAGGAGAAGGCCATGAAGTGCTGGCCACCCTCACGCCCCGTTCGCGACGTGCCGGCCTTCGACCTCGTGAAGTTCAACTCGGAGAAGGCCAAGGAGGCGCTGGAGAAGGCCAAGAAGCAAAAGGACGGGGAGAGGGCCAAGAAGGACGGGGAGAAGGCCAAGAAGGACGGGGAGACAGCTGCGCCGGCGCTGGACGGCGTCGAGCTACAGTCCTCCAGTACCTTCACGATCTCGCTGAACACCTGGACGATCCAGCGCTTACCTCCCGTCGGCACCGCGGTGATGACGCTGACCGAGTTCCACGTCGACCTGCAGGCCCACCAATCGGTCGGTGTTCGCGATGACGCGCCTGCGACGGGCACCGCCGGGCAGTCGGCGGGAGCGGGTGCCGCGAGCGGCCGAGACGACCCGGCGACTGAGCTAGCCATGGGTCGGCTCGCGCACAGCATCGGGATACTCATCGATGCAGGTCAGCTGCAGCGTGTGGTCATGCGGGGCTACGAGGATCGGTCGAAGCCTCGACGGATGCTGGAAAGGGCGCGCAACGCGCGAGACCGCGCAGAGGACGTCCTGGAAAGGTTGCAGCAGGGCCATCACCTGCCGCTCTACGATGAGGCAATCCGCGGCGATTTCCCGGGGGCCGTACCGGTGGCGCTCGTCGGAGGGGGAGCTGGTGACGCGCCGGCGGGCGAGGCCTCGCCGAGCCACGACGTGGTCCTGGTAGACCTGCAGGCGGGGCCCGTATCGCCCGCACAGGTCTACGAGTTGCAGGAGGTTTCGGCTTGGCTGTTCGTCGAGATCAAGGATCCGAAGAACCCGAAGAACGACTGCTCGATGCTCTATTCGCAGGGCACGAGCACGAGCACCGGCAACGGCGACGGCGACGGCAAGAGCGACGGCAAGAGCGACAGCGGCGGTGCCGGTTGGTGCGAGACACCGCTGGATGTCGCGCGAGCCAGGGAGGCTGCCGCCGCGTACGGACGGATCCTCCTCTCGTTCGGTGGCGAGAACGCGGGAGTGGGTCGCCGCATCCTCGAGAAGATCCATCGCTGGTCCATGGTGAACAAAGAGGGGTTGAAGCCGTTCGAGGGAATGCTCACGAAGCGCGTCATCGAGAAGGGGAACGTCCAGGACAACGTCGTCGACTGGGCGTCCGACTGCTCGCTCTTCAAGCTCGGGGATCCGGCCGCCCCGCCGAACCACCGGCGCACGGGCGAGCTCTCCCAGGTCACGGCCTCCTTCGATTCGCTCCGCGAGATCACGGCCGCGTTGTGGCAGGCGGATCGATACGTGCAGCTCGCGCATCGCATTCCGGTCTAGCGAGATGCTGCAACGGCAACGTGCCCGCGCGAACTTCATCGGAGATGGCCTCGATCCTCGTACAGTCCACCGCAGCTCTCTCCGCCGCCGTTCTTCGATGGTCGCGCGGTGGTGTTTCTTGGCTGACGGTCACCGCGAAGGATGTCGCGCGGGTCGACGCCTCGGGCACGCTGGTCCCCACGGACACCGAGGCGGTGCGTCTCCACGACGAGCTGGCCGCTGGCGGCGTGGTGCACCCATCGGAGAACCAGCCGCTGGTCCCGGTGGCGGAGATCTTCGTCGTCGGCCGCATGGTGGCCCCGCAGGGCTGGTCGGGCGCCCCGCGCGGGTACCCGTTCCGCCAACCACGTTCTGTTGGGGGGAGCCGTTCCGTGGTTGGGCGGCCCGTGTGCGGGGCGTGGACGCCGACCTGATGGCGCGCGAGGGTGGGAGCCGTGGACGTCGCCGCCTTCGCCGAGCAGCTCCGAGTCGTCGACGGCCGGTACGCGCCGCCCAGCCCGGCTGATCGCGCCGCGTACGCCAAGCAGCTTGCCGGAGCGACGAGCTCGCCGTGTTCCAGTACTCCGCGGACAAGGGCGGCGACGCCGTCGTCGCAAAGCTCGTGCGCTTCCGCGGCACGCTGACCGCCGATGCGGAGCACAGGCTCAACGGTGTCTACGCCTCGGGCGCCGCCATCGAGGCCGGGTGCAACGCCCATGGCCGCCGCAAGTTCCGCGACGCGGAGGACACCCAGCCCGCGCTGGCTCTCGAGGGCGGCCGCTTCATCGGCGCGATGTACGGCGAGGAGGAGACCGCGCGCTCGCGCGGCCTTCGCGGCGAAGATCTCCTCCGGCATCGCCAGCAGCGCATCCGCCCGATCGCCGATGCCTCCGACGCATGGTGAAGAGCCGTCGAGCCGTCGTGACGCGCCCGGGCTGCGACGGCCGACAGGCGGCGCCAGCGCCCTTCCACACGCGCGCGCCGAAGACGCGCACCGTCTTCCGCGCGGCGCCGATCCGGAGCTCGACGTCGACCGACGCGGCGGCCGATGCGGGACCGTGGGCCGAGCCGACGAGGACGACGTCCACGCCAGGCTTGCGGAGCGCCCCGTCGGACTCGTACAGGACGCTGCTGACGCCGGGCTCGCCGCTGTGCACGTCGGCGAGGACGACCGGCACCTGCTCGGTCGCGACCGTCGTGGCGCCGGAGCTCGTGACTGTGAACGTCGCTTTGATCGCCACGACCAGGTACTCGAGCCCGTCCTTGTCCAGACCGGGCAGCAGGGACGCGACGAAGGGTGTCTTGTTGACGAGGTCAAGCATGGCGGGATGGCTGGTTCGGGGAGCACGCAGGCTCGCCGAAGGCCGCAGCAGCAACAAGCTCCGAGGCAGCGAGCGGAAGAAAGTCCTATGCGGCGGGCCGCTGCCGCGCCCGCGAGGGCGTGCGCGACGCGCACGACGGGGGTGCGCGCCATCCGCGACAACCCGCCCGGAGCGGACGCGGTGGCGGTACCGTGACGGGTCGATGGCAGCGATCCCCGTCCACGCGTCGCACCCCTACAGCGGGGCGGCCCTCCGCTGGAGCGGTCGTGGCGCGCGTTGGCTCACCGTCGTGGCGAAGCAGGTCGTGGCGGTGGACGCCGCCGGGGCGCTCTCCTCGTGCCCCCCCGAGCCCGTGCGGCGAAGCGACGAGCTCCACCCGGGCGGGCTCGTCCTTCCGGCCGAGATCGCGCCCCTGACTCCGGTGGCGGAGCTGTTCGTGCTCGGCCGCATCCCTGCCGCGAGCGGCTGGGCCGGAGCGCCCCGCGGTGGCCGCCTGCGCCTGGCGCGTGGCGCAGTGCTGCTCGTCGACGTGTCGCAGACGATCCCGCCCGAGGTGGGCCCATCGGCGTTCGTGCCGCCGCTCCTCGCCCCATTGGCCAGGCGGTTCCCGGTGCGCGCGCGCTGGCTCGGTCGGCTGGATGCTTCGATGCTCGAGGCCGAGGAGCCGCACGTGCCCGACGACCTCGACGCACGGTACTTCGTCGCGGCGCCGCCCGCGCTCCAGCTCGACGCGCTGCAGGCAGGGGACGTCGTCCACCTCGTGGGCCTGGTCGGCGACGGCGCCACGCTCAAGCTGGTGCTGCCCGGCGACGCTCCCATGCTGGCGATCGACCATGGCGACGGTCTCACCGATCCGACGCCGCTCGAGCCCTTCGTGGTCGCGATCGACCTCGACCGCCGCCGTGTGGTGCGCCTCTTTCGCAGCATCCTGCGCGTCGACGAGATGTCGATCCGGGCGGTGCACCTCGGCGCCACGGCGGCCGCCCTGCGGCCGGTGTCGTCGTCCACCGCGTTCCTCGACGCGGGCGCGGTCGCCGCGCTGCGCGCGCAGTTCGCGACACCCTTTCGCGCTGAGGTCGCCGGCGCGTCGCCACCGCCTCTGTCGCCGCCAGCGAACGAGCAGGCGTCGCATGCGGGGGCGACGGCTGCCATCGATCCTGGCGAGGTGGCCGCGATCCGCGCCGCCTACGGGGGCGGCGTGCCATTCGCCGTGCGGGACGCGGCCATCCCCGCGCCGGAGACCGCTCGCGTCGAGGCTCCGTCTGTCTCCACGTCGGAGCCGGCGCCGGGCGCGACCGCCGCGATCTCGGCCGCCGACGCGGCCGCGCTGCGCGCCATGGTGGGCGGCGCGGTGCCGTTTCGCGAGGGTGCCGCGCCGTCTCTTCCTGCCAGTGCGCCCGTTTCTCGGCGGGCTGCTGCCGACGTCGGCTCGACGACGGCGCTCTCGGAGGAGCACGTCGCCGCGTTGCGCGCAACCTACGGCGGCGGCTTCCCGTGGCGCGCGCCGCCCCCACCCCC
>JBKJLX010000589.1:0-6286 GCA_046596645.1 Polyangiaceae bacterium | reverse complement strand
CCGCCGATGACCACCTTGCGCACGGTGGTCAGCTTGCGGTCGAGGGAGCGGAGGTGGTTGAGGAGCGCCATCCACACCGTGGGCACGCCGAGGAGGCTGGTCACGCCCTCGGCCTCGATCAGCTCGAGCAGGCTCTTGCCGTCGAGGCCCGGCCCGGGGAGCACCAGCTTCGAGCCGACCATCGCCGCCGCGTAGGGGACGCCCCAGGCGTTGACGTGGAACATCGGCACCACCGGCAGCGTCACGTCGCTCGACGAGATGGCGAGCGCGTCGACCGTCGCGGCGGCGTACGAGTGCAGCACCGACGATCGGTGCGAGTAGAGGACGCCCTTGGGGTGGCCGGCGGTGCCCGAGGTGTAGCAGAGCGACGACGCGGTGTTCTCGTCGAGGGTGGGCCAGGCGTAGCTGTCGTCGTGCGGGGCGATCAGGGACTCGTAGTCGACCGCGCCCGGCAGGCCGTGGCCCTCGGGCATCGCGTCCTTCGAGGTGAGGATCACGAACTGGCGGAGCGACGTGCCCTGGCCGGCGAGGTACTGCGCCAGCTTGAGGAAGGTGCTGTCGACGAACAGCGCCACGTCCTCCGCGTGGTCGACGACGTAGCGGAGCTGGTCGAGCGGCAGCCGCGGATTGATGGTGTGGAGAACGGCCCCGATGCCGGACACCGCGAAGTAGAGCTCCAGGTGCCGCTGGGTGTTCCAAGCGATGGTCGCCACCCGATCGCCGGGCTGGATGCCCATGGCGAGGAGCGCGCGCGCGAGGCGGCGAGAGCGCCTCGCGACCTCGCCCCAGGTGGAGCGGACGATGGGCCCCTCCACGGTGCGCGTGATGACCTCGATGGATCCGTGAAAGCGCTCCGCAAACTCGATCTGCCGCGAGATCAAGAGCGGCTCGTTCATCATGCGTCCGAGCATCGTCGTCCCTCCCCTGCCCTGGTGTCCTGCACTGCCCCGTGTGGTGTGACCGGCGCGTCTCGGCGCGTCCCCGCGCGTCAGAACGATGCGCGGAAGGTGCCGCCACCGCGGCCGGGAGTGAGCGCCGTCGTCACCGCGCCGGCCGCGGCGTCATCGTCACCGGTGACGAGGATCAGCACCACGCCGACGGCCACCCCGACCGCCACGACGACGAAGCCGACGTTGGACACGTTGGCCAGGGTGCCGGCGGAGTCGATGGTCTCCTGCTCGGAGGCGGGGCAGCTCGTGGGATCGGGACAGGCTTCTTCCAGGTCGCCCACGTAGGCCGTGGAGAGGATGCCGGTCACCGTGCCCAGCGCGAGCCCCACGCCGCCGACGCCAAAGGCGATGCCGGGCGCGACCCAGCTGCGCGAGCCGCCGCCGCTGCCGGGCGCGTCGCCCGGCGCGTCCGCGGCGCCGAAGGAGAAGACCAGCCGCACGCTGCCGCGCTCCGCGAGCTCCACCGTCTTCTCGTCGCGGCGGCCGTCCTTCGTGGTCACGCGCACCACGTGACGACCGGGGTCGGCGTCGATCGAGCCGTCGGGGCTGGGCGGGTCGGCGCGATCGTCGACCGACACGCGCGCCACCTCGGCGCCGACCGCCGCCACCTCGATCGAGGGGAGCGCCGCCTCCAGCTGCGCCAGCTCCTCCTCGGCGAGCGCTCGCGCGTCGGCGAAGCCGGGGCGATCCGGCGGGGCGCCGATCGCCGCGCGGTAGGCCTCGCGCGCATCGAGCCAGTGACCGAGCTGCTTGAGGGACCGGGCGATGTAGACGTCGTGGTGCGGGGCGTCGAAGATGGCGTCCGCCTGGCGCAGCTTCTCGATGGCGCCCCGGAAGTCGCCGGCCTCGTAGGCAGCGATGCCGGCAGCGGCGATGCCCTTGGCGCGGGCGCGGGCGTCCTCGGCCCACGCCGGCGCGGCGAGCGCGGCGATGAGCGAGGCGGCCATCAGCGCCGAGGTGCGGCGCAGGGGGGTGCGGCGCTCGGCCATCGGCTCAGTACGTTAGCAGGAGCTTCTTCTCGCCGGAGCCCTTCGGCGCCGGCGCCTTCGCCGCGCTCGAGGCGCGGACCGCGGGGCTCGACGACGCGCGCGGCGCAGCGCTGGCAGGGGGCTCGGTCGCGGCGCTGACGGCCGGTGGAGGCGCGACCTCCGTCGCTGCCGCGCTCGGCGCCGCCACCTGGTCCGTCTCGGCTGGCGTCGCCGGCGTCGACGCGACGCGCGGCCGCGCGGCGGCCGCGGGGGGGCCATCCCCGTCCCCGCCGGACAGGGCGACGATCGCGACGATCGTCACCAGCGCGGTGATCAGGATGGCCGCTGCCAGCAGCGCCGCGGGACGGAAGCGCGGCAGGCCGCTCGGCATGACCGACGGAGGTGAAACGCCGTACATGGACGGGCCCATGGGCGTCGCGCCCGATCGGGGCGCCGGCGTCGGCGCCGGGGTGTTACCGAGGCCGGCGCCGCTCCCCGAGAGCGGCATCGGCACCGCCCCCAGCGAGGGCATGGGGAAGGCGCCGGAGTGGAGCGGCACGGGCGTCGGCTCGAGGATGGGAGGCGACCCGCCTGCCGCGGCCAGGTGCTCGGACAGCGCGGTCGCCAGCTCGATCGCCGACTGGAAGCGCTGGTCGGGGTCCTTCGCCAGCGCCTTGTCGAACAGGGGATCGAGGGGCGCCAGCGCGGGATCCAGGCTGGAAGGCGGCGGGTGAGGGTCGAACTGGATCCGCACCATGAGGTCGACCAGGTGCTCGCTGCTGAACGGGAGCTGCCCGGTCAGCATGCGGTAAAGGATGACGCCCAGCGCCCACACGTCGCTGCGGTGGTCGACGCCTCGCGCGCGCGTCTGCTCGGGGCTCATGAAGGTCGGCGAGCCGAGGAGCTGCTTGGTCGTCGTCGCGTCGCCGAGCGCCCCGCCCAGCGCGGTGCGCTTGGCCACGCCGAAGTCGAGGATCTTCACGACCTCGCCGTCGTCCTCGCGGGTGATGAAGAGGTTTTGCGGCTTGAGTTGCGATGAACGATCCCCGCCTCGTGGGCGTGGCGGAGGCCGCGCGCGATCTGCACGCCGATGGCGGCGGTGTCGCGGAGCCCCATCCGCCTGACGCGGGAAAGTCGAGCGCCGAGGTCCTCGCCCTCCAGCAGCTCCATGACGATGTAGCCGACCTCGTCGATGACCCCGAAGTCGTGGACCTGGACGACGTGCCTCGTCTTCAGGGCGCCCGCGGCCCGGGCCTCGCGCTCGAAGCGCTGCCGGAGCTCCTCCGAGGCGGCCAGCTCCGGGTCCATGAACTTGATGGCGACCGCCCTCGACAGCCGCTCGTCGTGGGCAATCCACACGCTCCCCATTCCGCCACGCGCCAGCAGCCGCTCCAGGCGGTAGCGCTGCGCGAAGATCTCTCCCGGCTCGGGCATGGGGTGGCGCTGCGCCGGCGGACCGGACGCCCCCCGATCCTACGGGATCCTGGGCCTCACGCCCAACCGGACGACAGCGTGTCGGTCCCCGGGACTTGGACTAGGGTTCGCGGCGTCATGGCCCAAGAAGCTCCCAGGCGCGTCGGCATCCTCTTCTCCGGCGGCCCGGCGCCGGCGGCGAACTCGGTCATCTCCGCCGCGGCGACCGCCTTCCGGCGCGGCGGCACCGAGGTGGTCGGCTTCCTCCACGGCTACGCCGGCCTGGTCGAGTACGAGGAGGGCACGCGGCCGCTCGTCGAGGGGCAGGACTATCGCCTGTTCAGTGACACCGACCTCCAGGGGCTCCGCAACGAGCGCGGCATCACCATCGGCACCGCGCGCGCCAACCCCGGCAAGGGCGTGAAGAGCCGGGCCGACCTCGCCGACCCGAAGAAGAACGCGACGCTGCGGCGGGTGCACGCCGCCCTGGTGTCGCTGGGCGTCGAGGCGCTGGTGTCGATCGGCGGCGACGACACCCTGAAGACCGCCAACTTCCTCCACCTGGTGCAGGATCACCTGCCAGCGGGCTCGCCGCGGGTGCGCGTGGTCCACGTGCCCAAGACCATCGACAACGACTACCGCGGCATCGACTTCACCTTCGGCTTCTTCACCGCGGTCGACGTGATGGCGAAGGAGCTGCTCAACCTGCGCGCCGACGCCAAGGCCACGCGCAGCTACTTCGTGGTGGAGACCATGGGCCGCAAGGCGGGCTGGCTCTCCTACGGCGTCGCGATCGCCGGCGAGGCGCACATGGTCGTGGGGGTGGAGGACGTCGTGGGCGACCTCGCCAAGCCCGAAGAGGTGAAGGAGGAGGGCGGCGGCACCCGAACGGAGCTCAAGCTCGACGTGGAGAAGCTCGCCGACCGCATCGTCGACCTGGTGCTGGCCCGCGAGGCGCGGGGCAAGCACTACGGCACCATCGTCCTGGCCGAGGGCCTGGCGGAGATGCTGCCGGAGTCGCACCTTCGCGGCATCGCGCGCGACGAGCACGGCCACGTGTCGCTGGGGAAGATCGACATCGGCAAGGTGATGGCGAAGCTCGCCGGCGAGCGCTTCGAGGCGCGGACCGGCCGCGCCAAGAAGCTCACCGGCGTGCAGCTCGGCTACGAGTCGCGCTGCTCGGCGCCTCACGCCTTCGACGTCATGCTGGGCTGCCAGCTCGGCCTGGGCGCGCACCGCGCGATCGTCGAGCTGGGGCTCGACGGGCACATGGTGAGCACGGCGGGTCAGCTGGAGCTGCGGTTCGTGCCCTTCGTCGAGCTCATCCACCAGGAGACGCTGACCACCGAGGTCCGCTTCATCGAGCGCGGCAGCGACTTCCATCGCCTCGCCACCGATCTGGGCACCAAGCTCCCGCGCTGAATCGCGCGACCGTCCCGGCGCTAGCGCGCGCCGCTGCGGCGGCGCTTGCGGGGCGCCGCGCCTCCCTCGTAGGGGGGCAGCTCGGTCGGGTAGGCGACGAGCGTCATCGGCCCCTCGCTGCTGACGAGGGCCGACAGCTCGAGATCGCGGAGCAGGTCGCCGTAGCGCGCGACCTCGCCCGCGGCGCCGGCGCTCTCCACCACCACGTGCTGGTCGATCAGGCGGACACCGTGGCTGTAGTCGGCGTAGCGGCACGAGTGGCGCATGCTGAGCGGCTGCACCACCTCGCCGCCCGGCTTCTGCCAGCCGTAGATGGCGACGCGCTGCGGGTCCTCCTCCATGCGGGTGGAGAGGACGATGTCCTTCTTGTGCCCGGCGATGAGGACACCGGGCGGCTCCGGGGATCGCCGCCGTCGCTCCTCCAGCTTGCGGTGGTGCAGCGCGTAGTCGGCGAGCGTCCCCTCGGTGGGGCCACCGTCGATCCAGCACGGGGGCAGCCGCACCGTCGCCGCGCGGTAGATGTCGTCGACCAGCTTGGTCGTGGGGAGCGCCGCCCCGAGCCTGTTCGCGAGCCGCTGCGCCGCGGCGGAGGTCATGGGGATGCGCACGAAGTCGCGATCGTCGCCGACCGCCAGGTAGTCGCACGTCACGTGGAGCACCGCGCGCACGCCTCCTTCCTCGAGAGTGAGCGGCACCAGCGTTCGAAGCCAGCTGGGGACGTTGCCGGCGAGGATCGCCGCCTCCACCGCCCCGTCCATCGCGGCGCGGCCCAGCCCCTCGCAGCGCTCCAGCAGCTGGCTCCCGGACTCGGCGCCTTCCTGGCGCGGAGGCAGGTCGAGCACGGGGGGAGACGGCGGCGCCTCCTCGCGCGGGCTCTGCGGGGGCGCCGCGGCCTCGGCGCGCGGGTCCTGGCGCGCGTCGTCCGGCGGCCAAGCGCGTTCCACGCGCCGATCGCCCGTGGCGTGCGAGTCCCCGGCCCGCGGCGCGCGCGCACCGGCGCCGCACCCGGTCAGCGCGGCGCTCCCGAGGCCTCCCAGGCCGAGGAGGAGCGCACGACGCCTCAGTTTTCCATCTCCGCCCCGCCCAGGCCGAAGGACAGACCGCCCGACATCACGGTCACCCGCTGCGTCCCGACCGGCTCCGCGAAGTCGAGGCTCGCCGAGCCCAGCCGCCCGTCCAGGCACATCGAGAACTTGTTCGCGTAGCACAAGGTGAGCGCGCCGACGTGCATCGGTCGCTCGCCGGTCAGGATCTCGTAGTCGACCGTGCCCCACACGGTGTCACCACCGCCGAGCAGGCGACCGCCGACGGCCGGGGTGGGTTCGGGGTCCCACACACCCGAGCGGAAGGCCTCCATGTGGCTCACCCCCATGGCGAAGCGCGGCGAGACCTCGATGAAGCCGTCGGCCCCGGTGTGCGCGTAGCCGATCTCGAGCGCCGGTAGGTCGGCGACCTGGAAGTCGACGACCGGGTTTCCGAAGAGCGCCCCGCCGGCCCCGAATCGGAAGAACAGGAAATGGAGGCGCTCGATCG
>JBKJLX010000331.1:0-12539 GCA_046596645.1 Polyangiaceae bacterium | reverse complement strand
CCCGACGTGCGGGCGGCGCTGGTGAGACTGGCGTGGCACGACGTCCCGCGCGTCCGCATCGGCGACGGCCGCGCCGAGATCGCGTGGAGCTACGAGCCGACCCGCGCCGCCATCGACGACGCGACCCAGGTCCTCGTTGCACTGCGCCGCATCGAGCTCACGGTGCGGCTCCTGGCGTGGTGACCGCGGTGCAGACCCGCGCGAAGGTGGCGCCCGCGTCGCCAGGGGCGAGCCACACCACCAGGAGACGCTGCGGCGAGCGGGCAAACCACAGATCGCCCCGACCGTCCGCCCGCTGCTGGGCGAGCCAGGCTTCGGTGCCGGTCCCCTGGTGGAAGACCGCGGCGCCGACGTCGACATCGCCGCGGACGATGGCGTCGGTGTGCGTCAGCCCCGACTCGTCGATGGTGAGGTTCGAGTCCCCCGCCGCGAGGCCGCCTCCCGCGAGGCGCTCGCGCACCGTGGTCGGCTCGAGGCGCGAGAGGGCGGGACAGGGGAGCTCCTGCGACGAGCGCACCCCGGGGTTCGGCGTCGCGACGGGCGCTGGGTTGGCACGCGGCGGGGCGGGCGCCACCGCCGTCTTCGGGCGATCGGGGCCAGAGAGGAGCTCGGAGCCGAAGAACCAGAAGCCGCCAGCGATCACCAGGCCACCACCCACCACCATGACCGCGGCGCCGATGAGGCAGCCGACGAGACAGGAGGAGGTCGACTGCTTCGACGCGCTGGGCATGCGCTGGGTGCGCGGCGGGGGCGGCACCACCTCGGGTGTGGGCCACGAGGGCTGTGGCCAGGCCGGGCTGCTGGTCGACGCGTGCGACCACGACGACGCGTTCGGCACCGGAACCACGATCGCCGCCGCCGTCGCGTCGGTGGCCGCCGTCGCGTCGGTGGCCGGGGGGCCGGAGTGCTCCGCGTCCCACCCCGTCGCCGAGGGCGGCGGAGGCAACGCGCGCAGCGCGCCATGTCCGTACGTGTCGTCGGGCAGCGCGGCCAGCGCCCGCTCCACCGCCTGGCGCATCTCCGCGGCGCTGCGGAAGCGCTCCTCCCGACCGTAGGCGACGGCGCGCGCGACGATCGGCTCCAGCGGGGTGCCTCGCACCGCCTCCGGGATCGGCACCGGCTTGCCCTCCAGCTTCTCGATGAGGACCGTCATCGGCTCCTGGCCGTCGTAGACGGGCCGACCGGCCATCGTCTCGGCGATGACGAGCCCCACGGCGTAGAGATCGGTCTCCGGCCCCAGGGCGGATCCCGACACCTGCTCCGGGGCCATGTAGGCCGGCGTCCCGACAGTTTGTCCCTCGCGGGTGAGCCCGGCATGGGTGTTGGAGTTGGTCGACTTCGCGATGCCGAAATCGAGGACCTTCACCGTGGACACGGGCGTGCGCACCAGGAAGACGTTCCCCGGCTTGATGTCGCGGTGGATGATGCCCAGCCCGTGCGCCTCCTCCAGCGAGGAGAGGACGGCGATCGCGATCTCCGCCGCGCGGCGCGGCGCCACCGCGCCCTGCATGCGCAGCGTGGCGTCGAGCGACTGGCCCTCCAGCAGCTCCAGGGCGATGTAGGGGCCGAGCCGCTCGTCGTCGCCCGCGTCCAGCGTCCTCACCGTGTTGGGGTGGCTGAGGCGCATCGCCAGCTCCGCCTCGCGGCGGAAGCGTGGCCCCATGTCGACCACGTCACGGAGGAGGAGCTTCAGCGCGACCGCCTGGCCGGTGGTCATGTCGGTGGCGCGGAAGACGGCGCCGAAGCCGCCCTCACCGAGCGGCGCCTCGAGCCGATACCGCCCGGCGACGAACGCGCCAGGACCCGCCGCCACCCCCATGGCCGGGGATGGTAGCGCCCCGGGCGCCCCGTCGCCTCAGAGCTGGCCGTCGACCACCCGGATGAGGATGGCGCAGTGGGCGCGGGCGAGGATGCGATCCCCGCGCGAGCGCATCTCGCGCCGGTCTTACCTGCCCACGCCGACCAGGGAGAGCAGGATGCAGATCATCAGCGCGGCGACCTCGATGCGCAGCTTGGTCCCGTCGGTGAACCAGCGGCGGATGCGGCGCCCGACCAGGTTGCCGACGGCCATCGCGAGGAAGAGCACGCACGCCATGGTCCAGGTGTGCGCGGTGAGGCTGCCGCTCACGCCGTAGGCGATGAGCCGCCCGCAGTGCATCGCGACCGCGGCGGTGGCGATGGTCGCGACGTACGCGTCGCCACGCAGCCCCGCGGCAAGAAACACCGGCCCGGCGAGGATGCCGGCGCCGCCCGAGGTGCCGGTCATGGCGCCCACGAAGAGGCCGGCGGGGATCATCGCCCGCGGCGGCACCTTCATCGTCCACCAGCCGACCGCGCGGGTGATGCCGAGGACGGCGACCGCGAGCATGATCGCGTGCAGCGCCTGCGGCGCCAGCGAGCCGGCGAGGAAGCCGCCCAGCAGGCCGCCGGGTACGGCGCCGATGGCGAACGAGCGCGCGGTCGGCCAGTGGACCTGGCGCCGGAATAGCCATCCGCGGTGGAGGTTGCTGAAGAGCAACGCGGGCGTGGTCGCGGCGAGCGCGGTCAGCGGGTCCGCCAGGAGCGAGATCGAGACCAGGAGGAGGAAGCCGCCGCCCAGGCCCGCGATGGTCGTCGTGATGCCGGCCGCCAGGCCCATCGGCACCAGGATCGCGAGGTCGGCCGAGGGGAACACCGCCGGGTCGTTGTGGGGCAACGCCCGCGGGTTGTCGATGGGCGTCGTTTCCCCCATCCTCGCCCGGTGAAGCCGCGCCTCGAGCTCGATGCATCGGCCGGGGCGGCCGGCCTCTCGCTCGAGACGGTGCCGTGGCGCATCGGCGCGTCAGACCGGATCACCGTGGTGGCCAAGGCGACCTTCGCCCTCACCGCCTCCGGCCCGGCGACGGCGCTGCCGCCCGAGCCGATGCGGCCGGGCACCTCGGAGCTGGCGCCCGCCCTGCCCCACGCGCAGATCACGGTCACCGGCCACGCTTACGTGCCCGCGGGCCCCGCGCGCGGCATGACCCACGCGCGCGTCCTCCTCACGCGGGGCGCGGTGACGCTCCTCGACAAGTCGATCCTCGTCTACGGCGACCGCGAGTCCCCCGCGGATCTGCCGAGGCCGTTCCACGCCATGCCGCTGGTGCACGAGCACGCGCCGGCCAGCGGGTGGAACCCGGTGGGGCGGGCCATCGCCAAGGGCGACCGCCCGCCCAACCTCGTCCCCTCGTCGCCGTCGCACCCCATCGCCTGCTTCGCACCGGTGCCGACCAGCTGGCCCTCGCGCGCAGCGATGTACGCCGCCTCGGCGGTGCGGCAGCGCGGCGACGTCAGCCAGCTCGGCCTGTTCGACTTCCGCTGGTACCAGGACGCCCCCTTCGACCAGTGGCTGCCCCCGCTGGAGGGCGACGAGACCCTGGTGCTCGAGGGGATGAACCCGCACGCTCCGCGGACGGCGACAGAGCTGCCCGGCCTGGCGCCGCGGGCTTCGTGGCGGCACGCGCGCGGAGCGACCGGCGCGGCGCGCATGAAGCTCGACGGGCTGGCGGTGGACGCCGATCGGGGCGTCCTGACGCTGTTGTGGCGCGGCCACTTCGGCCTGTTCCCCGACGTCGCCGCACGCGACGTGGTGGTGACCGTCTCGCTCGGAGCGGTGCCCCCGGCGCTCGCGGAGATCGCCGCGAGCCCGGTGCGCGAGCCCGCGCCCGATCTCGACGCGACGATGCGCATGAGCGTGCTCCGCCTGCCGATCCCAGCCCCGCCGGCCGCGACGGCGCCCGCGCGGGCTCCGGTCCCGGCTCCGGTTCCTGTTCCGGCGCCGGCTCAGGCGGTGCCCGGGGAGACCGGACGGTTGCCCAGGCTCACCGACGAGGACATCGCACGGGCCCGCAACCCGATGCCTTTCCGCGGCGAGCCGACCCGTGCGGCGACGCCGGTGCCGGCGGCGCGCTCGCTGGAGGAGCTGCGCGGGTCGCAGACGTCGACGCGCGCCCCGCAGATGTTCGACGAGCACACGGTCGGCCCCGACGAGGCCGCCGAGCTGCTCGCGGTGCCCCCCGTCGTGGCGCCTGCGCCCGTCGTGGAACCGCCGCGGGCCGTCGTGGGGCCGCCCGCAGGCGATCTCGCCCGCCTCCTGGACGGCAGCCTCGGCGGTGACGCGCTCCGCACCGCCGACTTTTCCGGTGCGTCGCTCGCGAACGCCGATCTCGTCGGCCGGGACCTGCGAGGCGCGCGGCTCCGCGGGGCGAAGCTCGACGGGGCCAGGCTTCGCGCGGCGCGCCTCGACGGCGCCGAGCTCGACGGCGCGTCGCTGCGCGGCGCGGACCTCGACTCCGCCTCCCTGGAGGATGCCGGTCTCGCCGGCGCCGACCTGACCGGCGCCACGCTGCGCGCCGCGCGTATGGCGCGCGCGGTGCTACGCAGCGCCGTGCTCGACGACGCCGTGCTCGACGGCGCCATCCTCGAGAGCGCAGAGCTCGACGACGTCTCGGCCGTCGGTGCATCGCTGGAACGCGCGGTCCTGCGCGGCGCCACCCTGCGCAAGGCGCGGCTGACCGGCGCGAAGATGCGGCAGGCGATGCTGGAGGACGTCGACGCCACCGAGGCTCACCTCGACGGTGCCGACCTCGCCCGCTCGCGCGGGGAACGCGCGAAGCTCCCCCGCGCCAGCCTTCGCGAGGCGCGCCTCGATGACGCCGAGTGGTCGCACGCGGTGCTCGACGGCGCGACGCTCGTCGGCGCCCTCCTGGTGCGCACGGTGGCGACGCACGCCAGCCTGGTAGGGGCCGACCTGACGCGCGCGGATCTGCGCGAGGCGTCGCTGCGCGCGGCCTCGCTGCGCGATGCGCTCTGCGACGCCACCGTGTTCGCGCGCACCGATCTGCGCGGCGCCGATCTGGTGGGCGCCAAGCTCGCACCGGACGCCCTGGCCACCGCCCGAACCGCGGGAGCTCGGAGAAGCTGATGCGCCCCTGGAGCCCCGCCTCGGGTAGCCTCCGACCCTCGTCGACGTAGGAGGGGCCGTGGAACTGTTCGAGCTGTCGACTATCGATCCGGCCGTCTTGCCGTCGAGCTCGCGTGTCGTCGCCTTCCGGGGCCACGAGGCGCTGTCTTCGAGCTACGCGTACGACATCCTGATCCGCGTGCCGCGCGACGACGCGAAGGACCTGGACCCGGCGGCGCTTCTCGACCAGGCGGCGACGCTGCGCGTGCGCGACCGCGAGGGCGCAAACGCCGACGTGCACGGGGTGCTGTGGTCGGTCGAGCTCTTGCACGGCGACGAGCACGTCTACATGCGCCTCGAGCTCTCGCCCCGGGTGCGTCACTTGCAACTGGCGCGCACCAGCCGCGTCTTCACCGACACCACGATCGGCGACGTGGTGAAGATCGTGCTGGAGGAGGCAGGCGTCACCGGCCCCGCCCTCATCGCCGACCCCGCGCTCGACGCGGCGAGCGAGGAGCACGTCTGCCAGTACGAGGAGTCGCACTGGGATTTCATCGCCCGGTGGCTGGAGCGCCTGGGCACGACGTTCCTCTTCGATCACGCGGGCGTCGAGGAGAAGATCGTCTTCCTCTCCGACCCCGGCAAGCACCCGGAGTCGACGCTTCAGCGCCTCCCCATCGATCCCAAGGCCGCCGACGACGCGTCGGCCGGCCGCAGCGCCTTCGACGTCCGCTTCGCGCGCAGCGGGCGCGTGGGCAAGATCCGCCTGCGCGACGGCGACTATGCCAACCCCTCCCTCGACGTCAGCGGCGAGGCCGACGCCGACGATCGCGGCGAGGGCGAGTGGGTCCACCACGGCCGCCGCTTCTTCGAGCCTGGCGCCGGCGGCGAGCTTGCCCGGGTGGTCGCCGAGGCCCAGCTCGCGCGGACCAGGACCATCGAGATCCTCGCCCGCTCCGCGCCCGTACACGCTGGCTACTCCTTCGAGCTCGAGGGGCACCCCGACGCCGAGCGCAACGGCAAGGTGGTGGCGACGCGCGTCGAGACCGTCGGCTGGAACGTCCGGTGGACCAAGGAGCTGGAGTCGCTCTTTCCGCTGTCGGGCGCCCTGGGGGAGGACGCATCGTGGTCCGCGCCCTCCGCGTCGGACGACGGTCACGTCTCGCGCATCTCCGCCATCCCGGCGGGCACCGCGTACCGCGCCCCGCTGGTCACGCCGTGGCCGCGCGTGCTCGGGGTGGAGACGGCGGTGATCGACGGCGACGACGCGGACTACGCCGACCTCGACGATCAGGGCCGCTACCAGGTGCGCTTCCACTTCGACGCGCGCGCTGAAGAGTCCGGCCGGCACTCGACCCGCGTGCGCAGCGGGCAGCCCCACGCCGGCAACCCCGAGGGCTGGCACCTGCCCCTGCGACCGACCACCGAGGTGCTGGTCGCCTTCGAGGACGGTGACGTCGATCGCCCGGTGATCGTCGGCGCGGTGCCAGACGGCAAGCACCCCAGCAAGGTCACCAGCGCCAACGCGACGAAGAACGTCTTCCACACCGGCAGCGACAACCGCCTGGAGATCGAGGACCAGGCCGGCACCGAGTGGCTGCACTGGCTGACCCCGACGGAGACGACCTACATTCACCTCGGCGCGCACGAGGGGTCGGACGCGCACAACATCGTCAAGCACACCGACGCCGACCTGCTGTTCCGCATCGGGACGAACCAGGACGTGACGGTCGGCGGCGAGCTGCGCGAGTGGGTCTCGGGCCCGGTCGACGAGGACTACAACACGTCGCAGCTCACCATCGTGCTCGGCCCGCAGACCACCCACACCTCGGGCGCGGTGAAGGAGGACTACGACGCCCTGCAGTTGACGATGGTCGCGAGCGACGTGAAGGAGACGTACAAGCTCGGCCACGAGTCGAAGGTGACCGGCACCAAGCTCGAGCTCTATGCGAGCGGGCACAAGACCGACGTCACCGGCGGCGTGAAGGAGACGTACACCGGCCCTCACGTCAAGGCGATCACCTCCGCCGTCACGCAGACGTACACCACCGGCCTCGAGCGCAAGGTCGCGGGGCCGGTCCTGCAGACGTGGGGGTCGGACGTCACGCTCGACTGGGGCGCGACCGACGCCACCTACGCGTCGCTGCTGTGGGTGGTCCCGGCGAACGTCCACTACACGGTGCCGCGCATCGATCTCTTCCAGCTCACCAAGACCGCGCTCTCCTTTCAATGGGGCGGCTTCATGTGGGTGCGCCCCGATCAGGCCGGGTACAAGCCGTACGCCTGGGGCGCGGGGAAGATCGAGTACCAGGCCCGACACATCTGCCAGGTCGGCGCCAAGGGCGACGCGACCGGGTTCTCGCTCTCGCTGCAGGCGGGGCCGAACCACACCTACGGCGGCGTGCACCTCGAGCTGCACGGCCTGCACGTCATGGTCTCCGGGCCGCCGGCCAAGGCCACCTGAGTCGAGAGGCGAGACCCATGGACCTTCACACGATCAGCCTCGAGGCCGCGCCGCTCGCCACGCTGGTCGCCTTTCGCGGCGTGGAGGAGATTTCGCGCCTCTTCCGCTTCGAGATCTTCGTCCGCACGCCGCCGATGGTGGTGCTCGACGAGCCGGAGATGCTGTGGTCGAAGGCCAAGCTCGAGCTGCGCCACGACGGGGCGCCCGACGGCGTCATGGCGTGGCACGGCGTGGTGCGCGCGGTGCGCCTGCTGGAGGCGACGTCGGCGATCGAGGGTCGCCTGTGGCAGGTGACGGTCGTCCCCGCGGTGTACCCGAAGCTCGCGCTCTCCCGGCACTCGCGCGTCTTCACCGGCAAGCCGCTCGAGGCCCTGGTGGAGGACCTGCTGCAACGCTGCGGCCTCGCGGCGGGGAAGGACGTGAAGCTCCAGCTCCAGGGAAGCTACCCGGACGAGGAGCAGGTCACCCAGTACCGGGAGAGCGATCTCGACTTCCTCTCGCGATGGCTGGAGCACCACGGCGTCCGCTTCTGGTTCGAGCACGGCGACGACGGCGACGTCATGGTCATCTCCGACGCCACGGTGGACCCGACGCTGCGCGACAAGCCGGTGCGCACCTTCGGCGGCGGGGGCGACGGCGACGGCAGCGCGGGCGAGGTGTTTCGACGCTTCCGCAGCACCCGGCGCACCCGACCTGCCTCGGTCGAGGTGGACGACCACGATTACGGTAACCCCACGCTGGCGGCCCCGGAGCGAAAGACCGTCTCCCGCGACGGGCTGGGGCGCGTCCGCATCTTCGGCGAGCGCGCGGTCACCCCTGAGTACCTGGCGCCCACCGCGGCGCGCCGGGCCGCGATGTGGGCCAGCGGCGGCGAGACGTTCGAGGCCGCGGGCGACGTGGGCGGCCTGCGCGCCGGCTTCTCCTTCGAGGTGGAGGAGCACCCGCGCGAGGCGATGAACGGCGAGCTGCTCGCGCTGCGCGTCGAGCACGAGGGGACCACCAGCATCCTCAGCGGCCCGCTGGTGCGCCGCTTCGGCCTCCACCTGGGGGACGGCCGCCTCTACGAGGCCCGGGTGCAGGCCGTCCGCGCGGGGGCGCGCCATCACCCGCCGCTGCGCACGCCGCGGCCGCAGGCCACCGGCCTGGAGCGCGCCATCGTCGACGGCCCCGCCGGCCACCACTACGCTCAGATCGACGACGTCGGCCGCTACCGGGTGCGCTTCGACTTCGACGAGGGGGACGGCGCCGCCGGCAAGGCCTCGGTCGCGGTGCGCATGATGCAGATGCACGCCGGAAACCCGGAGGGCATGCATTTTCCGCTGCGCAAGGGCACCGCGGTGCTGGTGGCCTTCATGGGCGGCGACCCCGATCGGCCCACCATCGTCGGCGCCGCCCCCGACGCCCACCACCCCAGCCCCGTGACCAGCGCCAACGGCACCCTCAACGTCGTCCACACAGGGAGCGACACCCGCCTCGAGATCGAGGACCAGAAGGGCGACCAGTTCATCGCGCTCTCCGCGCCGCCGATGACCACCCGCTGGCACATGGGCAAGCCGCACGGCTCGTCCTTCCAGGGCAGCTTCACCCACCACTTCGTGGAGACGACCGACGGCGACTGCCTCTTCGACTTCGGCGGCGACCAGGACGTCTACGTCGGCGCCAAGCTGTGGGAGATCGTCGAGGACTCGGTGATGGAGATCTACAAGACCTCCCTCACCACGGAGATCACGGGCCCTCAGACCACGCACGTCACCGGGCCCGTCATCGAGCTCTACGGCGCCACGCAGACCACCGAGGTCACGAAGCTGACCAAGGAGACGTACGACGCCGTCCAGCTGACCGCCGTCGCCGGCCCGCGCGACGAGACCTACGTGGGCGGCCACCAGAACGAGACCAAGAGCTTCGTCATCGAGCTCTACGCCGGCGCGCAGACCAAGGAAGTCTCTGGCAAGGTGACGGAGAGCTACAACGGCCCGCTCATCCAGGCGGTGGGCGGCTCCACCACCCAGACCTTCGCCGGGCCGGTCACCACCAGCTTCGCTCCCACGGTGTGGATCCAGGACTCGATGACCTTCAACATCGCGGGGACCGCCACCATCACCACGCCCTCCTGGATCGAGATCGGCTCGGTCCACATGTCGAACGACGTGATGGCCGACGCGGTGCGCTCGACCTCCACCGTGGTGGGCACCATCGGGATGGCGATCACCATCGTGCTCAAGGCGGAGCAGCTGGGCGTCCTCGGCGAGGTGACCGGCCTCAAGGCGGAGGCGAGCGGGCCGAAGATCCTCGCGGCGCTCGCCCACTTCAAGGTGGTGGGGCTCGCCTTCGAGACGCGCGCCGCCGGCAAGACGTACAGCGCGGGCTTCCAGAAGATCAACTGAGGCCGGGGAGGTTCGCGTGTTCAAGGTCGAGTGCGGCGTGCTCCAGTCCGGCCACCGGCTGGTCGGCGCCCGCTGGTCGGAGGGGCTGTCGGAGCTGTTCGAGGTCGAGGTGTTCGTCGCGGTGCCCGCGGCGGAGGCCTTCGAGATCGAGGACGCGCTGTGGCTGGAGGCCGCGTTCATCATCGACACCCCGCGCGGCGAGGCGCCGTTCTACGGCGTGGTCGGCCGCTGCGAGGAGGTGTTCTCGGTCGCTGGCGTCCAGGACGACGTCATCGGCTCGGCCGGCACCTACTACCGCTTCGTGATCGTCCCCCGCGCCGCCCGCCTGGTCGAGACGCAGGACAGCCGGGTGTGGACGACGCGGACGCTGGGCGAGGTCCTGAAGGACGTGTTCGACCGCGCGGGCCTGAAGGGCGGCAGCGAGGTGGAGCTCGCCTTCGACGACCGCGAGGCCGAGGACCAGATCACGCAGTACCGGGAAAGCGACTACACCTTCCTGTGCCGCTGGGCGGAGCGCGAGGGCATCTACTTCCTCTTCCGGCACCAGGACGGCGTCGACAAGCTCGTCCTCTGCGACGACTGGGGCCAGCACGACGTCGACGCCGGCACCTTCCGCTTCCACGGCACGCTCGGTTCCTCCGGAGGGGGGGAGGACGCGACCGCCGCCGAGGCGTTCCACCGCTTCGGCGAGCGACTCTCCATGGGTCCGAAGCTCGTCGCGATCGCCGACCGCGTCGAGTACCCCGCCCCTGCCCCGGTCGCGGGCGAGAGCGAGCTGAAGGAGGCGAAGGGCCGCAGCACGCTCCGCCGCTTCGGCCAGCGAGTGTTCGATGACGGCCGCGCCGCCGACCTGGCTCGGTTCGCCGCCGAGGCGCTCGACGCCGAGCGCCACGTGTTCGTGGGCGAGGGCGGCGCGCTCGGGGTCCGCCCCGGGTCGACCTTCGGCCTCACGGGTCACACCATCCCCCGCCTCGACGCGCGCTACCGGGTGACCGCCGCCTCCGGCGTGTGGAACGAGCACTGGCAGAACGGCGAGCTCTCGGCGCGGCTGGGTCTGCCTGCGAAGCGCTTCTGGTCGAAGGTGGTCGCCATCGGCGAGGGCAAGCCGTTCCGCGCGCCGCAGCGCACGCCGTGGGCGCACGTCGCCGGGCTGGAGCCGGCGTTCGTCGACGGCGAGGGCGGCGGCGACTACGCCCAGCTCGACGCCGAGGGCCGCTACGTCGTGCGCTTCCGCTTCGATGGCGCCAGCAACGACCCCGGCAAGGCCTCCACGCGCATTCGCATGGCGCAGCCCCACGCCGGCGCGCCCGAGGGCTGGCACTTCCCGCTGCGGAAGGAGACCGAGGTGGTCACCACCTTCCTCCACGGCGATCCCGACCGCCCGCTGCTGCTGGGTGCGGTCGCCAACCCGCTCACCCCGAGCGCCGTGACCAGCGCCAACGGCACGAAGGACGTGCTGCGCACGGGCGGCACGACGCGCCTCGAGATCGAGGACCAGGAAGGGTCACAATGGGCGTGGCTGTGGACGCCGGTGGAGGACACGTACCTCTACTGGGGCGCCCCCTCGAAGCCGACCCACCACGTCGTCGCCCACACCGACGGCAACGCCTTCTACGACGTCGGCACCAATCAGGACGTGCGCGTCGGCGCGAAGCTGTTCGAGCAGGTGAAGGGTGCCGTCCTCGAGACCTACGACACCTCCATGGACACCTTCGTCGACGGCCCGCAGATCACCATCGTCTCGAGCGACGTGGAGGAGATCTACGGCGACACCCAGACCACGCACACCCAGGGTGCGGTCCTCGAGCTCTACGGCGCCAAGCAGGACACCGACGTGAACGCGGCCGGCCGGAAGGAGACGTTCGACGGCGGTCAGCTCACCCTGGTCAGCGGCGCCATCGAGGAGAAGGTCGCCGGCGGGATGACCAAGATCGTGAACGGCCCCACGGTCCAGGGCATCGGCGGCGCCCTCTCCACCACGGTGTCGGGCGGACCGACCACGCTCACCTACGGCTCGGCGGTGCTGCAGAAGTGGGGCGCCACCACGGCCACCATCGCCAACCTGGACGTGAAGATCCCCGGCGGTGTCATCCACGTCGGCACCAACGTCACCATCGACAGCCCGGGTCAGGGGTGGCTCGGCACGGTCCACACCGAGATCACGAACATGAAGCTCGAGGTGGAGGGTTTCCGCACCGAGCAGTTCGGCATCAAGCTCGAGGGCAACCCGTTCGCGGTGGCGGTCACGCCCCTCAAGGCGGAGCGCAACCTGATCCTGGTGGAGGCGCTCGGCCTCGGCATCGAGCTGGGGACCGAGGGCGTGCAGGAGTACGGCAAGGACATCGGCACCTTCGGTCTGGTCGTGCTCCTGTGAAGACCATCAAGCCCGACAAGCTGGGAATCCTCCACCGCGTCTTCGAGAACGATCAGCGGTGCTTCCTCGCCATCGGCGTCCTGGTGGGCACGGCGCTGCGCAACCCGAAGACGATCGTCTCCGAGGTCGGGGTGTGGAAGGTCGCCGCGGAGGAGCTCGCGCCCGAGGGAGGCATCCTCGACGAGTCCTTCCCCAAGAGCGTGGGCGAGGTGCTGATCGCCGGCAAGGCATTCACCCGCGGCGGCAAGCCGGCGACGGCGACCGTGGTGCGCGCGCGCATCGGCACCGTCGACAAGAAGATCGCGGTCTTCGGTGATCGCGTCTGGCAGGGTGGCAGTGTAAGCCCGCCCATCCCCTTCACCGAGATGCCGCTCGACTGGTCGCGCGCATTCGGCG
>JBKJLX010000225.1:0-2950 GCA_046596645.1 Polyangiaceae bacterium | reverse complement strand
CCGATGGTGAACTCGAAGAGACTGCTCTCCTCGTACGGCAACGGCTTGAAGGGGAAGCCCCACTCGAATCGGAGCGGTCCCAGGGGCGAGATCCACCGGATGCCGAAGCCCCAGCTGGTGCGCACGTCGAACAGGCGACCGGCGTCGAAGCAGGGGTTGGTCACGTCGAAGGGCGAGGCGGGGGCCGCGTCGCAGTAGAGCTCCTCGAGGTTCCACGCGTTGCCGAGGTCGGTGAAGACAACGCCGCGAATCTGGACCGCCTCGATGATGGGGAACTCGAGCTCGAGGTTCTGGTAGTACATCATGTTCCCGCCGATCGTCGCCCCGTCGACGATGGGGGCAGCGTTCTCGTCCAGGCTGTCGCGCAGCGGCAGGCGCGCACCGACCGAGCGCAGCGGGAAGCCGCGGAGGTCGTAGATGCCGCCGAGGAAGAAGCGCGCGAAGATCGGCACGCCCTCGGCGTCGGGGCTGGTGACGACGCCCGCCTCCTGGTTGAGCTTGATGACGATCGAGTCGGTCAGCGGGTAGTAGTAGCGACCCGTCGCCCGGTAGCGGAGAAACTGGTTGTCGCTGCCGAGGAACGTCGGCGCCGCCTCCACCGAGCCCTGCAGGTAGACACCGGCGGTGGGGAAGAGCTGGTTGTTGCGCGTGTCGTAGGTCAGCGCGGGCCGCAGGCTCGAGGTCAGCCCGTCGTTGAACAGGTTCGACAGCGGCAGCCGCCGGTAGACGCTGACCGCGCTCGCGGTGCCGAAGAACGTCGACGTGGTCGAGGTCGAGATGTCGTTCTGCTCGATGGTGTACGTCAGGCTGAGGCGAAGCTCCGGGCGGATGAGCGGGTAGCCCACGGTGAGCGAGCCACCGACCGAGTTCTGGGAGAAATTGTTGTAGACCCGCAGCCGGTCGTAGACGTTGCCCGACCCCGAGAACGGCGAGTCGAACAGATAGGGCTCGGTGAGGCGGAGATCGATCTCCTGGCGGAGGCCCGAGATCTGCGCGGAGAGGCCGAGGCTCTGGCCGTTGCCGAAGAGGTTGGCCTGCTGGACCTGCGCCGTCGCGATGAAGTTCTCGATGCTGGAGAAGCCGGCGCCGACCTGGAACGTGCCGGTGGGCTTCTCCACCACCTCGATGTTCACGTCGACGGTGCCGGGGTCGCTCCCCTGCTCGGTGGAGACGTCGACGCGCTCGAAGTAGCCGAGCTGGGTCACGCGGCGGCGCGACTTCTCCAGACCGGTCTCGGTGAACAGCTCGCGCTCCTCGATCTCCAGCTCGCGGCGGATGACCTTGTCGCGCGTCTTGGTGTTGCCATTGACCTCGATGCGCCCGAAGTAGACGAGCTCGTTGCGCTTGATGGCGACGCGGATGTCGACCTCGCGCTTCTCGGCGTCGAGATCGGTCTCCGGCGGCGCCTCCACGTTGGCGTAGCCGTGGTCGCGGTAAAGCGTCTGCACGCGGCCCAGGTCCCTGGCCAGCTCGGCGCGGTTGAACCAGTCGCCCGGGCGCGCGGTCACCAGCTCGCGCAGGCCACGCCGGCCGCCGATCGGCTCCACCTCGCGGCCGTCGGCGTCGCGCTCGTAGATGCGGATGGAGCGGACCTTGTACCGGGGCCCCTCGTTGATGGTGATCGCGATCTCGATGCCGCTGCGATCGGGCGTCAGCATGACCCGCGGCGTCCCGATCTGAACCTGGAGGAAGCCGCGATCGTAGTAGTAGGCCGACAGCACCAGCACATCGCGCTCGAACGCGTCCTGGCGGAAGCTGCCGCCGGAGCCGAACTCGAAGAAGCTCGACTGGCCGGTGAGCATGATGTCGCGCAGCTCGTCGTCCTCGATGGCGTGATTGCCGGTGAAGGTGATGCGACGAACGGTGACCTGTTCGTGCTCCTTCACCTTGAACTTGATGACGACCTGGTTGTCTTTCTGAGGGACGATCTCGAACTCGGCCTCGGCGAGGAAGAAGCCCTCCTCCGCGTACTTGTCGCGGATCTTCTGCACGCCTCGGCGCACCGCCGAGTAGGAGAGGATCGAGTTGACGCGCACCTCGACGCTGAGGGCCTCGGTGAGGTCGTCGGAGTCGATCTCGGTGTTGCCGGTGAACTCGACCGCCTTGATCGACGGCCGCTCGCGGACCAGCACGCGCAGGCGCACGCCGTCCTCGCCGCGGGTCATGTCGACCTGGACGTCCTCGAAGTAGAGCGACCGCCACACCTCGCGGATGTCGCGGGTCATCCCCTCCGGGGAGAAGGGCTGCCCCGGGCGGAGGGTCTGCAGGTACCCCTGGATGTCCTCCACCGGGATGCGCTGGTTGCCGGCGACGGCGACCTCGACGATGGGGAGCCCGCGCGCGGCCTCGGCCTCCGAGGTGGGCACCGGCGGCAGCGTGTCGGCGGCCACGCCGCGCGGGCCGGGGACCGCCCCCGGCTGGGCGGTCGGCGGGGGGCCTGGCTGCGGGGCCGGCGCGGGCTGAAGGGCCGGCGGGGCTGCGGCGGGCGGTGGCGCGGCGGCGGGCGGTGGCGCGGCCGGCTGGGCGAGGGCCGGCCGGAGGGGCACCAGGAGCCCGACGACGAAGGCGAAGAGGACGGCAAGCCAGCGATCCCACTCACGGAAGCGACGCTCACGCGGCCGCGCGTGAACGGCAGAGGCCGCAGGGCACGACGGCCGGAGGCGCGAGGGGCGGGGCATTCTGGGGAGCGTCTGGACAGGCGATCCGTCCGTCGGACGGGACGGCCCGGCTGGGGCGTCGCTCCGTACACCGAGGTGCTCAGCGTGCCAAGGGCATCGGCGGGCCTTGCGGGTGGGACCGCCTCCCTCCACCGCCCCTTGCCCGCAGCTTCCGCGTCTGAGCACTTGACCAGGTGCGGCGGCCCTCCTAGACGTCATCCCCCTTTTCAGCACCGTCAGGTGCTGAGAAAAAGAAACCGACTTCCCAGAGCCGACGTGGGCCCTCCGAGCCA
>JBKJLX010000223.1:0-3338 GCA_046596645.1 Polyangiaceae bacterium | reverse complement strand
CGTACGGCAGGCGATCAAGGTCAAAGAGGCGCCCGCGCAAGGGCAGACCATCTTCGAGTACGCCCCCGGCACCGCGCCCGCCGAGGACTACCAGTACCTCGTCGGCTGCGTGCTCGGCGAGATCCCGCTGGCGCAGGGCACGCCCGCTGCTTCTGACCACGAGCCTGTGTCGGCCGCGGCCTCGGCTTTATCCAAGGGGAAACACCATGAAGAACGACGACTACCGCGACTCGGCCCAGCAGCTGCTCGACCCCGACGAGGTGCAGGGCGTGCTCACCGGGGCCTTCTACACCGCGGCCCCCGACAGCAGCCGCGGCAGGAGCAAGTCAGGCAAGCCCCCGGCGCCCAAGCCCGACCACTACAAGGTCATCTGCATCTCGCTCTACAACACCGATCTCGAGCAGCTCGACGGGATGGTCGAGAAGCTCAAGGCCCGTGGGCTCACCAAGGCCAACCGCAGCGCGCTCATCCGCCACGCGCTGTCGACCGTCGATCTGGACCGCGTGCCGAAGGGCCTCTGAGCCCGAGGTCGAGTGGACACGGCGGGCGCGGCTACGGGCTGGCGCCGAGGACGCCGTCGATCTGCAGCTGGCAGCGCTGCAGGAGGGCGTCGCAGGCGGCGATCTCGTCCCGCCAGCGGCAGGGGATGCGCTTGCGGTCCTTGTAGAAGCCGCCAGTCTCGTCGCGCACCTCGGCGCTGGCGGCGAGCCACAGCAGCGTGTCGGCGCCGCGCTCCGGCGTGCGCTGGGTGCGGAAGGCGAGTCGCGCCAGGACACCCCACACGCCGGTCTGCCGGCCGGCGATGTTCGTCGCGACGCCGCCGGGGTGAGCCACGTTCACCGTGACGCCGGTGCCCGCGAGGCGGCGCGCCCAGGCCCAGCCCAGCATGCGGTTCGCCTGCTTGGACTGGCCGTACGCGGTGACTCCGCTCCAGCGACGCCGCGTGAAATCGAGGTCGCCCTCGTCGAGATCGCCGGCGCGTGTCGAGGCGACCAGCACCACGCGGCCCTTCGCGGCCTCGAGCTGCGCCAGGAGCCGCGACGTGAGCACCTCGTAGGCGAGGACGTTGGTGGCCCAGCACTCCTCGAAGCCCTCCGGCGTGAGAACGCGCTCGCCGGGGTAGCAGCCGGCGTTGTTGAGCAGTACGTCGATGCGAGGGTGGCTACGGGCGAGCTCGTCGGCGAGCGCGGCGACGGCGCGGACGCAGGCCAGGTCGGCGGTGGCGACGGAGAGCCGCTCGGCCGCGGCGCCGCGCGCGATCAGCTCCTCGCGCGCCGCGCTGGCGCGCGCCGCGTTGCGGCCGACCATCACCACGTGGGCGCCGAGGCGCGCCAGGCCCCAGGCGGCCTCCTTGCCGATGCCTGCAGTGGCGCCGGTGACGACGCAGACCTTGCCCGTGAGGTCTATCGGGATGGGCTCGAGAGGGCGCGACATGTCGAGAGCGTAATCCCGGTGGAGCGCGTCCGCGGTCGAGTCCTCGCCGGATGGGGATGAGGGGCAGCCTCTGGCCCGCGCCCGGCACGAGGTGACCCGGCCGTCGCGTTGCGGGTCGACGCGACCGGCGCCCCGCCTCGTCGGCCGCCGCCGTGGTCGCTCGGCCCGCCTGGACGGCAGCGACGAACCCCTCGGCATCGTCCGTCCCCACCGTGAGCACGTGCCGGCGCTTGCCGTCGCGGTACGCGATCTCCACTCCGCGTCCCGACGCCGACTGGCCGACCCACGTGCGCACCACGCCGTCGAACCCCATCGACACCTTGCCCTGCTTGAATCCCTTCAGCTTCACCGCCGACACGTCGTCGATCGCATCCATCGGGATCTTCCGCTTCGCCCACCCGAAGTGCACGTGGAGGTGGCTCGCCGTCACCAGGGTGCGAAACACCGAGAACGCCGCCCCGGCCACCGCCATGAAGGTCGCGAACAGCGTCAGCACCGCGGCCGCCGCGAGGAGGGGTGCCGGCGCACCGAACAACACCGAGCCGGCGACGAGCAGCCCCGCTCCCCCGAACGCGACGGCGAAGATCACCGAGACCACGAACGCCGCGCGCGAGACCACCTTCTCCCGCCACACCACGGCCTCGCCCGGCCGCATGTACTGCGCCGCGTAGGCGTCCTCGGCGGCGCTCGTCATCGGTGGCTCAGCCCTTCACCCGGCTCGAGGTGGGGTCGTAGAACGGCTTGATCGAGGCTTCCGCCGGCACGGTCTCGCCGGCGATCTCGACCGCCCAGCGACCGGCGTCGATCCACTTCTGGGTGAGCGGTTCGCCCGCCTCGATCATGGCGAGCCCGACCGCGCCGCCCAGCGTGTGCCCGTAGGAGGCAGCGCGCACGTAGCCGACCGCCTGGCCGTTCCGGCGCACCACCTCGGCGTGGAACATGAGCGGCCCGGGATCGAGCAATTTCACCTGCAGCAGGCGGCGGGTGAGCGGCCCGGCCGCCTTCTTCGCCAGCACCGCCTCCTTGCCCACGAAGCCGCCGGGCTTCTCCAGGTCCACCGCGAATCCGAGGCCGGCCTCCAGCACCGAGTCGGTGTTGTCGATGTCGTGGCCGTAGTCCCGGTAGCCCTTCTCCATGCGCAGGCTGGCCAGGGCCTTGAGCCCGGCGTGGCGCAGCCCGACCGACGCGCCCGCCTCGACCAGCCGGTCGTACACGTGCGTGGCCTGCTCGGCCGGCACGTACAGCTCGTAGCCGAGCTCGCCCAGGTAGGTGATGCGCAGGCAGAGCACGCGAGCGAAGCCGATGTCGATGTCGCGCGCGGTGCGGAAGGGGAACGCCTCGTTCGAGAGGTCCGCCGTGGTCACCATCTTCAGCAGCTCGCGCGAGCGCGGGCCTTGCACGTTGATCTGCGCCCAGCCCGAGGTGACGTCGGTGACGAACGCATGCGCATCGCCGATGGCGCGGCGCATCCACGTCTCCACGTGGCGCTGCGCGGTGTCGGATGCGACGACCCAGAAGCGCTCGTCGTCGAGCTTGGTCACCGTGAGGTCCGCCTCCAGCGTGCCGCCGGGGTTGAGCCACTGGGTGTAGGTCACCCGGCCGCTCTCACCGTTCACGGCGCCTCCCGAGATCGCGTCGAGGATGGTCCCTGCGTCGCGCCCCTGGACCTGGAACTTCGCCATGAAGGACATGTCCATCAGGATCACGCCCTCGCGCGCGGCCTGGTGCTCCTCCGCCCACCAGCGGAACCAGGCCTGCCGCCCCCAGGAGAGGCCGTCGATCTTCGGCTCATGCCCCTCGGGCGCGTACCAGTCGGCGCCCTCCCAGCCGCTCACGTCCTTGAAATACGCGCGCTGCGCGACCAGCCGCTCGTGCAGCGGCGACTTCTTGGCGCCGCGCGCGGT
>JBKJLX010000559.1:0-6115 GCA_046596645.1 Polyangiaceae bacterium | reverse complement strand
CCGATCGAGAGCCCGGGAGCGCCCGGCCTCACGGTGCTCGTCCTCGGGTGGGGCAACTCCACGGAGCGCCAGCTGCGCCCCTTCGAGGCGATGTGGCGGGGGCTGGGCGCGGCGCCGACCCTCTTCGTCCCGACCACGATGAGGTCGTTGGTCGATCCGGCGCAATTCCGGCGGCAGGCGACGGCGCTCGCGGAGCGGTCGCCCGACGTCGTCCACGCGCTCAGCGACAATGGCTTCATCACGTGGTCGCTGGTGCTGGAGGCGCTGCAGGCGCGCGGGGCGCCGCTGCCGCGCGCGGTGGTGCTCGACTCCTGCCCAGGGATCGCGCGCTGGCGCACCCGCCGGGGGTTCGCGGCGGCCTTCGGGCGAGGCCTCACGCCGTCGGCGCTGCGCGCGCTCGGCCGGCCGCCGGTGGAGGTGCACCCGCTGGTGACGCCGGTGATCGATCTCGCCTTCCGCGGCGTGCACCGGGCGCTGCCGCGATCGATCGCGCTGATGACCGGCGCCATCGATCGCGTGCTCGCCGCGCTGCCGGCGCCCCTGCCCCACCTGGCGGTGTGCGGCCCCGGCGACGCCATCGTCCCCGAGGCGGAGTCGCTGGCGTTCGTCGCCGCGCTGCGGGAGCGCGGCCATCCGGTCGACGCACTGAGGGTCACCGGCTCCGGGCACGTGAACCATCTGCGCCGCGACCCCGGCGCCTACGCGGAAGCGGTGCGCACGCTGCTGGAGGCCGCCTGGCTCGGAGCCGTCTGACCCGGCGCCGTCTGGCTCGAACCTTCCTGGCTCAGCGCCGCCTGAACACCAGGATGTGGTTGTTCGCCGGCATGTCGACGATCGCCTTGCGCGCGAAGCCGGCGGCGTCCGCCGCGGCGGTGACGTCGTCGATGTCGCGCACGCCCCATTCGGGGTTGCGCCCGCGAAGATCGATATCGAAGGCCGCGTTGCTGTCGGCGAGGAAACGTCCCCCGAAGCGGTACGGCCCGTAGAGGACGCAGGGCGCGCCGGCGGTCAGCACCTGCGCCGCCCCGTCGAAGAGGGCCGGCGTCGAGCCGGCAGGTGCGATGTGGATCATGTTGATGCACACGATCGCCGCCACCGGCTGGCCGGCCAGGGCAGAGGGCCAGGTCGGGTCGAGGACGTCGATCGAAAGCGGCGCGCGCAGGTTGCGCGCCCCCAGGGCGACGCGCCGGGCCTCGATGCTGACCCGCGCGTCCTCGGTCGGATCGCTCGGCTGGAAGGCCAGCTTCGGGAAGCGCACCGCGAAGTGCTCCGCGTGTTGCCCGGACCCGCTGGCGAGCTCCAGCACCGTGCCCTCTTCCGGGAGGACCTCGGCCAGTTCGTCGGCGATCGGGCCCTTGTTGCGGTCGGCGGCGGGCGACGAGAGGGCCTTCACGCGGCGAGCATCGCACGCCTCGACGCGCACCACCGCCGCGCCGGTCCGGCTCTTGTCGCTGGGCCGTGGCCGCGCTCTGCTCCGCGCCGTGCGCCGCCCCGAGAACCACCCCCTCCTCGCCCTCGGTGCCCTGATTCTCGTCGTCGCCCTGACCCCCTCGTGCTCGGGCAGCGCCGAGCCCCCCGCCGCGACCCCGCCCGCTCCCACCGAGCCCCTCGGCGTCGCGCGCTCCGACCAGGATCCCCCCGTGAAGCCAGCCCTCCAGTACCCCTCGACGCAGGCGGGCGGCACCGTCGACGTGCTGCACGGCGTGCCCGTGGCCGATCCCTACCGCTGGCTGGAGGACGAGAAGGCGCCGGCAGTCCAGGAGTGGGTCACGGCGCAGAGCGATCTGGCGCGCGCCGAGCTGGCGAAGCTCCCCGAGCGCGATGCCCTGGCGTCGCGCTTCCGGGAGCTGCTCTACCTCGACATCCTCTCCGCCCCGACCAAGCGCGGCGACCGCACTTTCTGGACGCGCCGGCACGCCGACAAGGAGAAGGGGATCGTCTACTGGAGCGAGGCCCCGCGCGGCGTCAGGACGAAGGGGGCTGCCTCTGGGGAGCGCGGCCAGGCGAAGGTGCTGCTCGATCCCAACGGATGGAGCACCGACGGCAGCACCAGCCTCGGCGTCTACGCGCCCAGCTGGGACGGCAAGAAGGTCGCGTACACCGTCAAGAAGAACAACTCCGACGAGGCGACGCTCTACGTCATCGACGTCGCCACCGGCGCGCGCTCCGAGGTCGACGTGATCGAGGGCGCGAAATACGCGTCCCCCTCGTGGACGCCCCGATCCGACGGCTTCTATTACACGTGGCTCCCCACCGACAAGGCGGTCCCCATCCCCGATCGCCCGGGCTTCGCCGAGGTGCGCTTCCACAGGCTAGGCAAGGATCCCAAGTTGGATCCGATGGTCCACCCCAAGACCGGGGACCCGACGAAGTTCGTGTCGGCCGAGGTTGCCAAGGACGGCAGCCTGCTGGTCGTCACCATCTGGAACGGTTGGGCGTCGAGCGACGTGTATGTGCAGGACCTGCGCGGCGGCGGCGGCGCGCTGCTCGGCACCGCCAGGGCGGGCGCGTTCGTGCCCGTCGCGGTCGGCAAGAAGCAGACGTACGAGGTGACGCCGCACGCCGGCACGCTGTGGGTGAAGACCGACGAGGGCGGCTCGCGCGGGCGGCTCTTCGCGGTCGACGCGAATAAGCTCGATCGCGCGGCGTGGAAGGAGATCATCCCCGAGCACCCGACCGCGACGCTCTCCAGCTTCCAGCTGGTTGGCGACAAGCTGGCCATCCACTGGCTGGAGAAGGCGGCGAGCCGCCTCGAGGTGCGCGCGCTCGACGGCAAGCCCGCATACGACGTGAAGCTCCCCGGCATCGTCACCCTGGGCGCGCTCACCGGGCAGCCGGGCGACGACGAGGTCTACTTCGCGGTCGAGTCCTTCACGCTCCCCACCGAGATCCACCGCCTCGACGTGAAGACCGGCAAGACCGAGAAGAGCAGCGGCATCCAGGCGCCCATCGATCCGACCAAGTACGTCGTCGAGCAGCTGACCTACCCGTCGAAGGACGGCACGAAGGTCACGATGTTCGTGGTGCGCGGGAAGAACCAGCCGAAGAACGGCGACGCCCGCACGATGATCTACGGCTACGGCGGCTTCCAGGGGGTGGAGAGCCCGTTCTTCGCGCCCAGCATCTACCCCTGGCTCGAACGCGGCGGCATCTACGTCGTCACCAACCTCCGCGGCGGCGCCGAGTACGGCGAGCAGTGGCACGAGGACGGGATGCTCGCGAAGAAGCAGAACGTGTTCGACGACTTCATTGGCGCCGCCGAGTTCCTGGTGAAGGACGGGTGGACCAGGCCGTCGCGCATCGCCATCACCGGCGGCTCCAACGGCGGCCTGCTGGTCGGCGCGGCGATGACCCAGCGGCCCGATCTCTTCGGGGCCGTGCTGTGCGGCGTGCCGCTGCTCGACATGGTCCGCTACGAGAAGTTCGGCTCCGGCCGCACCTGGGCCAGCGAGTACGGCAGCGCCGAGGACCCGGCGCTGTTCAAGGTCCTCCACGCGTACTCGCCCTACCACCACGTGAAGCCCGGCGTGGTCTACCCGCCGCTGCTGCTCCTGGGCGCCGACAGCGACGATCGCGTCGACCCCATGCACGCCCGCAAGTTCGCCGCGATGGTCCAGGCCCGCTCCAGCGGCGGCCCCGCGCTGCTCCGCGTCGAGCGCAACAGCGGCCACGGCGGCGCCGACATGCGCAAGGCCGAGGTGGAGAAGAACGCCGACCGCTACGCCTTCGCCCTCTTCCACACGAGGAAGTAGGGGGGCGCGGAGCTAGGGCGCGCTGGGCAGGCTGCCGCGGAGCATGAAGAAGATCGCAACGCCGGTGACCGACACGTACAGCCAGATCGGCATCAGCCATCGCGTCACCCTCTTGTGCGTGGCGAACTGTCGGCGAGCGGCGAACCAGAAGGCCGCGAGCGCGCCGGGCACGACGACGATCGACAGGAGGATGTGCGAGACGAGGACGCCGAAGTAGACGAGCCGCATCGCGCCGGTGCCCTGGTACTTCGTGTCGCCATGCACGTAGTGGTAGGCGAGGTACCCGACGAGAAAGAGAGAGCTCGCGGCGAACGCTCCCACCACCAGGTACTTGTGGAGGTCGGGCCGCCCCCTGCGGATGGCCGCCCACCCGGCGGCGAGCAAGGCCGCCGCCGTGGCGTTGAGGGCCGCGTTCACCGCGGGCATGAAGCGCAGATCGAGGCCGCTCCCCGCGTCGCCACGGCGGATGAGCAGCAGGTACGCAAGCAGGCTCAGGGCCGCGGTGGAGACGACCGCGTTGAACACGAAGAACGCGCGGTCCGAGACGCGAGGGAGGACGGCGCCCGCAGGTTCAGCCATGGCCGGCCTCTAGGCCCGAGCGCCGCTGGCGCCAAGAGCAGGGCGCTGCGACGTGCCGTGAGGGCCAAGGCGCCAAGCGGACGTGGTTTCGTGTACCTTCGCGTCGCTCGACCGCCTTGATGCCTCTGGCGCGCCTTCGGCGCGCGTAGCAGACGGTGACCCATGCCCTTCAAGAACATCTCTCAACCGAAGACCCTGGTGACCCTCGACGGCGAGGTGCGTGCCGGCGCCTGGCTGAAGAAGGAGGGCCTCGTCGCCCTCTGCTCGAGCGACCCCTCCCAGCTGTGGTTCGCCGGGCTCGACGGCAAGAACGCGAAGGTCTCCAAGGCGGGCCTCCCCGAGGTCGATGACCTCGGCCTGCTCTCGCGCGACGTCGCGGTCGTCCGCAGCGGCAACGACGCGTGGGCGCTCCTCGGCATCGCGCACACGGCGAAGATGGACCGCGTCACCGACGACGTGCGCTCGCTCGCGTTCCGTCCGACCGGTCAGACGGCCCTCATCCTCGGCTGGGGTGGCAATGCCACCGAGCTCGCGGTCAAGGGCAACGACGTGGTTGCGCGCCCGTTCGCCCTGCGCTCCGGCATCCGCTCGTCGTTCATCGGCGAGGGTGAGTGCTACGTCGTCGCCGACGAAGGGGACGGCGAGTTCCGCATCCACCCCGGCGCCACGCCCGAGCCTGGATCGACCTCGAAGACCACGATGCCGGCCGCTGGCAAGAAGCTCGACCGCCTCGCTGGAGGAAAGTTCTTCAGCGCAGCGTGGGCGTACGGATCTCAGGAGATCATCGGCTTCAGCCGCGCCGGTAACCGGGTGGACGCCAAGACGCTGCGCCTCGACGCGCCAGCCACCTCGGTCGCCGTCGCGGAGACGAGCCTGCTGGTCGGCCCCGGCGACGGCCGCGTGCACCTGTTCGACAAGGAGGCGATCGCGAACGCGACGTCGCTCTCGATCGAGGCGAAGCACGTGGTCGACGTCGGCGGTGAGCCCAAGATCATCCTGGTCGTGAACCAGCAGATCTTCGTCGGCACCGCCTCGGGCGAGGTGAAGACCTCGAACCTGGCGCGCGGCGAGGTCGTGGTCTGAAGCGGGCCCGCCTGCCGCCCGAGCGGGGCGGCGCGGTCCGGCTCGAACCGTCAGGTGGCGGGAACGCCGAGGTCGGCGTGGATCTTCGCCACGTCCTCCGCCGACAGCTTCAGCATCGCGGGTAGCACCTGCAGATGCAGCTTCTCCGCGGCGTTGTCGACGTTCACCGCGAGGAGGGACACCGCGTAGAGCTGCTTCGCGAGCTCCGGCGAGTCGACCTCGGCCACCAGCGCCGAGATCGGTCGCGGCCGATCGAGCTCCTGGGCCAGCGCGGCCCGCTCCTCCACGCCCAGGCCCGTTGCCTCGAGGCGCCCGAGGATCTGCTTGCGCTCCTCGGCGTCGATCGCGCCGTCGGCGTTGGCCGCCGCGACCATCGCGCGCACGAGCAGCATCGCCGCCTTGTTCTCGGCCTCGGTCGGCGGGACCGCAGGCGCGGTCGGGTTGCCCCCGCCGCCGTCGAACATCGGCGGCGGAGGGATGGGCACCGTTGTCGTTCCCACCGTGGCCTCCGCCGACGCCGCGGGCGCGACAGCGGGCGCGACGGCTTGCACCGGCGCCGGCCACGGGTTGCTCGCCGCGGGAACGACCTCTGCTTGCGCGCCGCCGGATTGGTACTCGTAGCCCGGCACGCTCCCTCCGCCGAAGCCACCGGTTTGTAGCCCCTGGGTGTTGCCGGCGAGCCCCTTCACGAAGCCGCCGAT
>JBKJLX010000879.1:0-8886 GCA_046596645.1 Polyangiaceae bacterium | reverse complement strand
CCTGGCCGCGGTGCACGAGGTCGGCGTCATCCACCGCGACATCACGCCCTCCAACGTCCTGTGCACCGGCGTGGGCCCCGACGAGCTCTTCAAGATCGCCGATTTCGGCGTGGCCCGACCCGACGGCGTGGGCGGCGACATCGACGGGCAGGTGCTGGGAACGCCTGGCTTCGCCGCTCCCGAGAGCGCCTCCGGTGACGACGGGAACCTCGGCCCGTGGACCGACGTCTTCAGCCTCGGGGCCACGCTCTTCTTCATCCTCACCGGCGAGCTGCTGTTCGCGAGCCGCGGCGAGGTGATGCGCACGCTGGAGACGCCCACCCGCCGTAGCATCCGCGACGCCAGGCGCCTGGCGCCCGAGCTCCGCGCCAACGAGAAGGCGTGCAAGGGCATCGACGTCGTCATCGGCTGGGCCACCGCGGGCCGCGTCGACGCGCGCCTCACCGAGCCGCTGGCGGTCTCCGCCATGGTGCTCCCCCACCTCCAAGGCCAGCGCGCGAAGCCGCCGCAGCCCATGCGCTCGTACATGCCGCCGCGCCCCGAGGTGACGGCGCAGAGCGACGCTCGATGGTCGTGGTCGGTGCTGAAGAAGCCGGCCGCCGATCTCGTGGTGCGCAGCGTCGCCTGGGATGGGTACGGCCGCTCGCTCGCCGCCACCAGCGACGGCCTGGCCTTCTGGGACGGGCGAGACTGGCGCCGCATCGCCCAGGAGGGCGTCGCCACCAGCCCCGGCTTCCGCTTCGCCCGCCGCATCGGCGCCGGCCGCTGGATCGTCGGGGGCGACGAGCCGCAGCTGGTCCTCTTCGGCGACAAGGGGATCGACGTCTCGATCGAGGGGCCGCGAGGGACGAAGTCGATGACCGCGCTGGCGGGAGATCTGGAGGACGTGACGGTCCTGGTCTCGACCAACGAGGCCGACGTGCCGTGCCTCACCACCTACGTCACCGGCCGCTGGCTGAAGTCGCTGCCATTGCCGGGCGTGGGGATGCTGACCTCGGTCTCGCGCTTCGACGAGTCGCGCTGGCTGATCGTGGGTCGCAAGAAGGAGGGGGGTGCCTTCGCCGCCCTCTACTCCGCGCTCGACTGGGAGATCGACGAGGTCGACACCCCGGAGGACGGCCCGGCCTTCCTCGCCAGCGCGTCCAACCCGCGCCGCGAGTTCGCCATCGCCGTCGGCGCCAGGGGCAGCGTCCTGGTGCGCGAGGGGGCGGTCACCCGCCACGAGGTGGTTCCCGGTGAAGGCTTCCTCTCCGCGTGTGCGCTCGACCCCTTCGGGCGCGCCTGGGCCGCCACCGCCGGGGAGATCGTGGTGCGCAGCGAGGCCGGCTGGCTCCCCGCCTGGGGAGACGCCTCGATCACCTCTCCCATCGTGTCTCTGTTCGTCGACGTCGGCCTCTGCACAGCGGTGACGGCGGACGGGATGATGCTGGAAGGTCGCGCTCCACGCGCCCTCGCCGACGAGATCTCGAACAGCTTTCCCGCCGTTCGCGTGCCCCGGATCGAATGACCCTGCATGGCTGATCTCAGCTCCCTCAAAGTCTCGACGGCCAACGTCGTCACCTCGGGTCCGCCCCACCGGGCGATCCTCCGGCTGGCGCTGCCGACGGTCGCGGCGATGCTCACGCAGAGCATCGTCAACGAGATCGACATCCTCTTCTTCGCGCGCCTGCCCTGCCCGGAGTCGTCGAACGCCCAGGCGGCGCTCCTGCCGTCGCTCATCCTGCTGTGGCTCTTCGGCGGCTCTCTGTCCGCCATCGGCGTCGGCACCCAGGCCTTCACCGCGCGCCGCTTCGCCGAGGGGGACAAGGAAGCGGCGGGCGCCGTCCTCGCCAACGCCTTTGCGTTCGCGGTCATCGCCGGCGCGGCATTCTCCGCGCTGGGCTACGTCGCCGCGCCCTACATCTTGCCGGTCCTCATCAAGACCGAGGGCGCGCGCCTCGCGGCCGAGGCCTACCTGAAGTGGCGGCTCCTCGGCATCCTCAGCATGGCGGCGACCTTCGCCTTCAAGGCCTTCTTCGACGGCCTCGGCAAGACGTACATCCACCTGGTGTCGGCGCTGGTGATGAACGCGATCAACATCGCGCTCTGCATCGTCCTCGTCTTCGGCAACTCGGACCTGGGTATCCCGAAGATGGGCATCGCCGGCGCTGGCATCGCCGGCTTCGTGTCCACCTACGTGGGCCTGGCGATCATGATCGGGTACGCGCTGAAGCCCGAGTACCGCCAGCACTTCCGGCCGTTCTCGCTGAAGAAGCTCGACGGCACGCTCATGAAGAGCATCCTCCGCCTGTCGATCCCGGGCGGCGTCGCCACCATCGCGGTGATGACCGGGTTCGCGTTCTTCGCGAGCATCGCGAGCAGGCTCGACGAGCTCCGCCCGCTCGGCGTCGTGAGCGCGCAGTGTCCCGGCGGCGACGGCGAGCCGGTGAACATGGCCGCCACCACCGTCATCGTCGGCATCCTCAAGCTCACCTTCTCTGCGTGCCTCGCCTTCGGTACCGCCACCGCGACCCTGGTGTCGCAGTCCCTCGGCCAGAACGACCCCGAGAAGGCCGAGCGCTTCGGCTGGGCCAGCGTGAAGCTCGCCCTCCTCATCTTCGGCGTCGTCGGGCTGGCCCAGGCCATCTTCGCCGAGCCCCTCCTCGCCTTTGCCTCGAAGAGCCAGCTCGTCCAGGAGGCGGCGCTGGTCCCGCTGCGGATCATGGGCTTCTGCACGCCGCTGATCGCCGTCGGCATGATCCTGACGCAGGCCCTCTTCGGCGCCGGCAACTCGCGCTTCGTCATGGTGGTCGAGCTGGTGCTCCACTTCACCTCCCTGGTGCCGCTCGCCTGGCTTCTCGGCGTCCACTACGACATGGGCCTCGACGGGCTGTGGTACTCGGCGCTGGTCTACGTCGTGCTGCTCGCCGCGATCATGATCTGGAAGTTCCGCGGCGGTTCGTGGAAGTCGATCAAGCTCTAGCGCACGGCTAGGATCGCCCGATGAATCAGGGATGGGGCGGTCCCCATGTGCAGCAGGGACCGGGTGGGTACGCAACTCCGGGTGCGATGGTGCAGCAGGGGGGCCAGGGGGTCGTCGAGCTCGACCTCGGGTTCTTCCCGCTCCTGTGGATGCTCTACTTCTGCACCCCGAAGGTCGTCATCAACGGCGCGATGGAGCGGCGGCCGTGGGGCAAGCACCAGATCCCGCTGCCCGCTGGCGTCTACCAGCTCACCATCTCGTTCCAGTACGGGCTCATGAGCCAGGCCGGCGCCGCTCACCTCGGCCAGGTGCAGGTGATGCCGGGCTGCGCGACGCAGGTGACCTACCGGGCCCCGTTCTTCATCTTCTTCAGCGGCTCGATCTGGCAGGTCCCCCCCAGGCCCGCCGGCGCCATGACCTACGGACGATGAGCGACCCCGTCGGCGGCCCTGGCCCACCGAGCTGCTGACCCGCCGCGAGCGAAGCGACCCGCCACCCGGGCGAGAGGCCACCCGGGCTGACGCACATCGCAATCCGCGAGCGAAGCGAGCCCCAAACCCGAAGCACCGTGCATTCCGCGAGCGAAGCGAGCACGCGCAGGCGCCAGGCTCCGATGCGCCAGCTCTTCGCACAAAACGCCACCGGCGCGGCTCCGGCGGCACCTGCCGCATCGGAGACTCGCGCCGTAGCGTGCGTCGGGGGGGAGGCTCAGCCGTTGCGGAGCACGGCTGAGGGGGGGACCGAAGGGTCCCCCCAGCCAGCTCAGTCGGCGACGGGCTGGCAGCAGCCGGTCACGCAGTACTCGAACGCGGGGCACTGCGCCTGACCGGCCAGACCGCAGGCCTGGATGCCGGCCGGGCACTGCTGCTGGCCACCGCACTCCGGCGGCAGCTCCGGCTTGCCCACGCAGATCTCGCAGGTCTCGCAGGTGTTGAGGCACGCGGGGACCTGCGTGCACGGCTTGCACTGGGACGGGTTGGCCAGCGTGTTGATGTTGCAGCTGCCGTTGCCACCGACCTCGGAGCCCAGCCACACCGTGGTGGGCGCCCCGGGGATGGCGCAGCAGCCGAAGCAGTCGCAGCCGTTCGGGGTGAGCGGCCCGCAGTAGTCGGCGCACTGGGCCGACTGGGTGACGAACGCCTGGGCGCAGGTGCCGTTGTAGCCCGGGATGTTCGCGTTCGGGCTGTACTCGCACTGGCTACCCTCGGGCGGGTAGTTCGGCGCAACCTCGAGCGGGTCGCACTTGTGGCTCCAGTAGCACTCGTCGTTGCCGGCGCCGGTGTCCTGGTCGAAGTAACAGTCGCTCTTGCAGGGCGAGTTGTTCTGACCGGGGATGCCGCCGAAGAAGCTGTTCTCGGTGTTGTCGCAGGTGCCGAGGCACTGCGTGTCGCCGGAGTCGATGCGGCAGTCGCCGTCGTTGTCGACGCAGTCACCGCACTGGTAGACCTTCCCCTGGCAGGTGCCGATCTGGCAGAAGTTGCCGCAGCCGGCAGCGCTGCAGGTCTGCCCGCAAGGGCACAGGCTGTCATTCGGCTCGGGCACGCAGCCCACGCCGGGCTCGCAGGTCTCGACGGTGCAGGCGATGCCGTCGGTGTTCGGGCAGACCAGCGGCGTACCGCCGGCGCAGCCGGTCGCACCCGGGCCGTTGGTGCTGCACACCTCGGTGCCGTTGCACACGTTGCCGTCGCTGCAGGCCGCGTTGTTCGGCGCGAACACGCAGGCGCCGGTGGCCGGGTTGCACGAGTTCGCCGTGCAGCTCTTGCTGTCGTCACAGACGACGTCCGGCGGGTTGGTGCAGCCCGTCTGCGCGTTGCAGGTCTCGGTGCCGTTGCAGGCGTTGCCGTCCGAGCACTCGTCGTTGTTGGGAGCGAAGGTGCAGGCGCCGGTCGCCGGGACGCAGGAGTCGAAGGTGCAGGCGACGCCGTCGTCGCACGTGACCTCGATGCCGGACTGGCAGACGCCGTCGCAGAACTCGTCGCCGTTGCAGGCGTTGCCGTCGTCGCAGTCGGAGTCGAGGTCGCAGGGGACACCCGCGACGCAGCCCTGGCCGGCGATGCAGAACTGACCGGCCGGGCACGCCGCGTTGGTGGGGGTGCTGGCGCAGTTGCGGTTCGGCTCGACGCAGGCCTCGACCGTGCAGGCGATGTTGTCGGTGTTCGGACAGATCGTCGCGGCCGACTCCACGCAACCCTGGACCGCGTCGCAGGTGTTGATGCCGTCGCAGTTCGTGCCGTCGCCGCAGGCGGCGTCGTTCGGCGCGTTGGCGCAGCCGCTCTGCGCGTCACAGGTGTCGACGGTGCAGTCGACGTTGTCGTTGCAGCTGAGACCTTGCGGCGCCTCGCGGCAGCCCGTCACCGCGGCGCCGCCGTTCAGCGGGTCGCACGCCTCGATGCCGTCGCAGACGTTGCTGTCGCTGCAGGCGGCGTCGTTGGCGGCGAAGGTACAGCCGTCGGTCGCCTCGTTGCACGAGTCGGTGGTGCAGCTGAAGCCGTCGTTGCAGCTCGGGTTGGCGCCGTCCTCGCAGCCGGTGCCGCCGGGGGTCGCGGCGGGGTTGCACTGCTCGACGCCGTCGCAGAACTGACCGTTGTCGCACTGGTTCGACTGCGGGATGTGCTCGCAGGCGCCGGTCACGCTGCTGCACACGTCGTCGGTGCAGGAGAGGCCGTCGTCGCAGGCGTCGGCGTCGTCGTTGAAGACGCAGCCGAGAACCAGGCTGCAGGAGTCGGTGCCGTTGCAGGCGATGCCGTCGTCGCACACCGAGTCGACCGCGACGTGACCGCATTCGTTGGCGATGTCGTCGCAGGTGTCGGTGGTGCAGGGGAGCCCGTCATCACAGAAATCGGAGCCGGAGCTGGGGGCGCAGCCGGTGACATCGGCGCCGTTGACCGGGTCGCACAGCTCGACGCCGTTGCAGAACAGCGGGTCCTCGCAGGCGGCGTGGTCCGGCGTGTTGACGCAGGTGCCGTTGTCACAGGCGTCGACGGTGCAGGAGAGGCCGTCGTCGCACTCCTCGGGCAGGGTGCAGACGAAGGGCGAGCCGCCCTGGCCGCCCGCGCCGCTGGTGCCGGTCGCACCGCCCTGGCCGCCCGCGCTGCCGGTGCCGGTCGCACCGCCCTGGCCGCCCGCGCCGCCGGTGGTCGCACCGCCCTGGCCGCTGCCGCCGGCGCTGGTGTCGCCGCCCTGGCCCGCGCCGCCCTGGTTCGAGCTGGTGCTCGCCGAGCCCCCGCCGCCGCTCTGGCTCGACGCGCCCTCGCCGCCAGTGCCCTGGCTGCCGCTCGAGCTGTTGACGGTGACGGTGGGTGAGCCGCTCGCCGTCGTCGACGAAGTCGTCGTCGAGGAAGTCGGCGTCCCGCCGCCGCTGTCCGACGACGAGGTCGTCGTCGTGTTGTCGTCACCACAGCCCGCGCTCGCCGCGCTGGCGGCCAGCGCGAGAGTGGACACGGCGACGAAGCGCGAGAGGGACCGCGAGTGCGGCGCGTTGTCGAGGAGGGAAGTTCGGCGAGAGCGATCGATGGGCAGCATCGCGTTGCATCGTACACGCGACGCCGGGGGCGCCCAGGCAAAACGTCGGCTGACGATTTCGTGCCTGCGCCGCGTACGGCAGTGTGGCGCATCACCCCGCACGATGACCATGCGGCGATCGACCACGCCCCCCGAGGCGCGAATGCGCGCCGGCTACAACCGCTTCAGATCAGGTCTGTTTTGCCCGCAGCGCGCAGCGCTTCGACCGCGAGTCGCACGTCCTGCGCGCGGGTGCGCGGCACCACAAGGAGGCCATCGTCCGTCTCGACGACCACCAGGTCGTCGACCCCCACGATGGCGATGCTCCGCCGCGCGGTCGTCGCGTCCGACCGCAGATCGACCACGTGGTTGCCCTTCGCCGCGACGAACACCGCGTGATCGGGGCCGTGGTTGTCGCTCTCGCCCTTCTTCGCCAGCTCCCAGGCTGCCTGCCAGCTGCCGACGTCGCTCCAGCCAAAGTCACCGGGCACCACCGCGAAGCTCGAAAGCCTCTCCATGATCGCGACGTCGAAGCTCACGCTGGGCAGTGCGGGAAAGCGCGCCGCGACCTCCTCCGGCTCACCGCCGGTGGCGGCGGCGCGGTCGAACGCGTCGAGCGCCTCGGCGATCTCGGGCGCGTGCGCGCGGACCGCTGCGCGCAGGTCCTCCACGCGGAAGACGAACATGCCGGCGTTCCACAGGTGCGCGCCGCCCTCGACGAACGCCTCGGCCCGCGCGCGATCGGGCTTCTCCACGAAGCGCACGCCGCGTCGCGCCGGACCGTCCTCCTCGCCGACCTCGATGTAGCCGAAGCCGGTCTCCGCGCGCGTCGGCCGGATGCCGATGGTGGTGATGACGCCGCGGCGCGCCGACAGCACCGCGCGCTCGAGGACCGCCAGGAACGCCGCCTCGTCGGCGACGTGATGGTCGCTCGGCAGGACGACCACCACCGCCTCGGGGTCGCGCCGCTCGATGGTCGCCGACGCCCACGCGATGCAGGGCGCGGTGTTGCGCGCCGCCGGCTCGAGCAGCACCCGATCGGGGAGCACGTCGGGGAGGACACCGCGCGTCGACTCCGCCAGCCCACCGCCGGTCGCCACCCAGATCATGTCGCGACCCGACACCAGCGGCCGCACGCGGCGCACCGTGTCCGCGATCATCGGCGCCGGTCCGCACAGCGGCAGGAGCTGCTTCGGTCGCGCCGCGCGGGACGCGGGCCAGAAGCGGGTGCCCGCACCGCCTGCGAGCACCACCACGTGGACACCCTTCATCGCTCCCGACTACCGCAGCGGCCGACTCGCGTCGAACCGCGGCGGCTGCTGCGTCGCCTCACGGCGCGGCCACGTACGCGTGTCCGAGCAGCGCGAGGCCGAGGGTGCCGGTCCACACGGCGGCCGCGGCGACAGAGCGTGAGCGGGCCCAGCTGCGAAGAGCCCACAGGGCCACGCACGCAGCGCCGACCGCCACCGCGCCCGCGAGCACCGGCGGCCCGGGAGCGTCTGCCAGTCGAGCCAGGTCGGGGGAGGTCAGCGCACGCGCCGCGCTCACCGCGTGCACCGGCACCGCGAGGACGGCGGCCAGCTCCACCGCATCGCGCTCGGCCACGCCGCACCAGGCGAGGACCGCGATGGCGAGCCCGATCGACGACCCGCCAGGGAGCGCGCCCAGCGACAGGCCGAGCGCGGCCAGCGCGGCCGCGGAGGGGGTGGCCGTCCGCCGGGTGGGCTGCGGCGCGATGCCGATGGAGCCGATGGCGACGCTGGTCGCGAGCAGCCCCAGCCCGGCGCCGATCGTCGTGTGGGCCATGTCGTCCGCGAGGGGGGCCAGCGTGCCGTGGCCGATCGCGCCGGCGACGGAGGCCGCGAACAGGGCCGCCAGCTCCGAGCGGAGCGGGCGCGCGCCGTGGGCCCGCGCCTCGCGCGCGAGGCGCGCCAGGCGGCCGGCCACGACGACCAGCGGCGCCACCGTGGCGCCGACGGCGGCTGCACCGACCGCGAGGGGCAGGAGGGGATCGGTGCCCGGCGCCGCGGTGCGGAGCACGACCGCGTGTGCGGTCGCCCCGACGGGGAGCATGGCGGCGGCCGCGAGGACGGCGGTGACGACGACGATCGCGATCAAGCCGCCGGCATCCTAGTCCGAGCGCCGTCGCGAGGGCGCCCGTCACACTCGGTGCCCCTCTGGCGATGGGTATTTCGACGGGACCGGCGGCGGCCGCGGCGCGAGGGCGCTGCGGAGCGTCGATCCACGTCGCGATCGCGATGCGCGTGCCCGCCCGGCGCGTGCGCGTCGCCCGCCCGTCCCGCGCCTCGCGCGGAAGGAGGCCCCCGTGCGCCCTGCGCTCTCCGCCCCGCGTCTCCGGCGCGCCGTCGTCGTCGTCCTCTTCACCATCGCGACGACGGTCCTCGCGATCGCGGTCCCTGCCC
>JBKJLX010000864.1:0-3583 GCA_046596645.1 Polyangiaceae bacterium | reverse complement strand
ATGGTGCACCAGCACTTCATGCTCGCTGCCGACATGACGGCGCTGGAGAACGTCATCCTTGGGCGCGAGCCGGTGCGCGGCGGCGGCCTGCTCGACCTCGCTCGCGCGCGCAACGACGCGCGCGCCATCGCCGATCGCCACGGCCTGGAGGTCGACCTCGATCGCCGGGTGGAGGAGATGAGCGTCGGCGAGCGGCAGCGGCTCGAGGTGCTCAAGGTGCTCTACCGCGGCGCGAAGATACTGGTCCTCGACGAGCCGACCGCGGTGCTCACGCCGGAGGAGTCGTCGCGGCTCCTGGCGCTGTGCCGGGAGCTGGCGGCGGAGCCCGGGCACGCGGTGGTTGTGGTCACCCACAAGCTGGGCGAGGTGGTGGAGGTCGCCGATCGCGTGGTGGTGCTCCGCCGCGGGGAGAAGGTGGCGGAGTCGAAGCGAGGCGAGCTCGACGCCGATGCGCTGGCGGAGGCGATGGTCGGCGGGCGCGTCGAGCTGCCGACGCGCACGGCGACCGGCGGGAAGATGGGCGAGCCGGTGCTGTCCCTGCGCGGCGTGGTGGTCGCGCGCGCGGGGTCGTCGGCCGCGGCCCTCTCGATCGACGCGCTCGAGGTCCGCGCGGGAGAGATCGTCGGAGTCGCCGGAGTCGAGGGCAACGGCCAGGCGGAGCTGGTCGACGTGATCGCCGGGCTGGTCGCGGCCGCCAACGGGACCGTCTCCATCGCCGGCGTCGACGTGACGCGCGCCACGGCGGCGGAGCGCTTCGACCGCGGCCTCGCCGTGATCCACGCCGACCGCCACGAGCGCGGCCTGGTGCTGCCGCTGTCGATCGCGGAGAACTTCGCGCTCGGCCGGTCGCGCGAGCTGAGCCACCGCGGTCTCCTCCTGCGCGATCGGCTGGTCACGCTGGCCCGCGAGGCGATCGAGCGCTTCGACGTGCGCGGCGGAGACCCCGGCACCGAGGTGCGCGCCCTGAGCGGCGGCAACCAGCAGAAGGTCGTGCTCGCGCGCGAGGTCGGCCGCGCCCACAAGCTGCTCGTCGCCGCCCACCCGACACGCGGGGTCGACGTCGGCGCCATCCGCGCCATCCGCCAGGTGCTGCTCGCCGAGCGCTCCGAGGGGCGGGGGGTGCTCCTCGTCTCGACCGACTTCGACGAGCTCTTCGCCCTCGCCGATCGGCTGATCGTGCTCTATCGAGGGCGCGTGGTCGGCGCGGCACCGATCGAGGAGTGGACGGTGGACGACCTCGGCCGGCGCATGGCCGGCGCGGCGCAAGGCGGCGCCGCAGCGGAACCCGCGGGGGCCGCGCAGGACGACGGCCCGAGCAGGGAGGCGACCGATGTCTGAGGTGGCGTCGCCGCCGATCCCCACGACCGACTCGCGGGCGGCCAGCCTCGGCCGTTCCGCGATCGGCCCGGCGATCGGGCTCGCGGCGGCGATGCTGGTGGGAAGCCTGCTGACGCTGGCGGTCGGCGCGTCGCCGCGCCAGGTGTGGGCGCTGCTCCTGGCCGGGACGTGGGGGAGCGCCTACGGCATCGGGCAGGTCCTCTTCAAGGCGACGCCGCTCGCGCTGGCCGGGCTCTCGGTCTCCATTGGCCTTCGTGCGGGCCTGTTCAACGTCGGGGCCGAGGCGCAGCTGGTCGCCGGCGCGCTCGCCACCACCCTGGCCGGCATCGCCCTGCCTGCGGGCACGCCGGCGCCGATCGCGATCCTGATCTGCGCGCTGGCCGGTGTCGCCGCGGGCGCGGCGGTGGGTGCGGTCCCCGGCGTGCTCAAGGCGCGCTTCGGCGCGCACGAGGTGATCGGCACCATCATGCTGAACTTCGTGGTGCTGGCGCTGGTGCAGTGGCTGGTGCTCCCCGGGCGCCTGGGCCTGCCGGAGACGCAGAACACCGCCACGGTGATCGACGCCGCGCGCATCCCTCGCCTCTCCGCGATGATCCCGGCCCTGCACGGCTCGAGCGCGAGCTTCGCCATCGTGGCAGTGCTCCTCGCCGCGATGGCGGTGCATTTCCTGTTCAGGAGGACGCGCGTGGGCTGGGAGCTGTCGGTGGTCGGCATGGCGCCCGCCGCCGCCGACGCCGGCGGCATCGGCCGCGGTCGCGCCATCGTGCTGGCGATGGCACTATCTGGCGGAGTGGCAGGTCTGGCGGGCCTGGGCACCGTCCTCGGGTTCCGCGGCTACTTCGAGGTCGGCTTCTCCAGCGGGGTCGGGTTCATGGGCATCGCCGTCGCCATGCTCGGCCGGTCGCACCCGGCGGGGGTGCTGCTGGCCGCCATCCTCTTCGGGACGCTGTCCCAGGGAAGTCTCGCGATCCACGCGCTGGTGCCCAAGGAGCTGATCGACGTGCTGCAGGCGGTGGTGGTGCTCGCCGTGGTCGCCGCCTCGAGCGACGTCGTGACGCGGAGGTCGACGTGACCGGCGACGCGCTCCTCCAGTCGCTGACGCTCTCCATCCCCTACGTGCTGGCGGCGATGGCAGGCGTCGTCTCCGAGCGGAGCGGCGTGGTCAACATCGCCCTCGAGGGGCTGCTCCTGGGCGGCGCCTTCGGCGCGACCGTGGGGTCGCTGATGTTCGGCCCGGTGGCAGGCGTTCTCTTCGGCGCGCTGGCCGGCGTGCTGCTGGCCGCGCTCCAGGCGATGCTCAGCGTGAGGCTGCGCGCCGATCACGTGGTGGTGGGCCTGGGCATCAACCTGCTGGCGTCGGGCCTCACCCGCTTCGGCCTGGTGGCGCTCTACGGCTCGGCGTCCAACTCGCCTCAGATCCCGGGCGACGGCTCGGGTCCGCTCGCCGATCCGATGCTGCTGGTGGCCATCGGCTCGGTGCTCCTCGTGCACGGGCTCCTCGGCCGCACCCGGTTCGGCTTGCGCGTTCGCGCGGTCGGCGAGAGCCCGGAGGCGGCGCGCAGCCTCGGCGTGAACGTGGTGGGGGTGCGCACCGGCGCGCTGCTGGTCGCCGGCGCGCTGGGCGGCCTGGGGGGCGCCGCCCTGGCGCTGGAAGAGCGCCGCTTCTCCGCCGAGATGTCCGCCGGCCGCGGCTACATCGCCCTCGCCGCGGTCATCGTCGGACGCTGGCGCGCGTGGCCGGCGGCGGTGGCGTGCCTGGCATTTGCTGTGGCCGACGCGGTGCAGATCGAGCTGCAGCGGTCGATCGACGCCTACAAGCAGTTCGTGCAGATGCTGCCCTACGTGCTCACTCTCGCGCTGGTCTGCGGCCTGGTCGGGAAGAACCGCCCGCCGGCCGCGCTGGGTCGGGTGGAGTAGAGGCAGGGCGAGTCCGCCACCGCCTAGCGGCACCGGGCCCGGGGCGAGGTCGAGCGAGCTGCACTCCGCGTCCTTTCCGCGGAACACGGCGATCTGCCCCTCGTCGAGGAACGGTGCGTCGACGGGTGAGCGTGACGAGGGCGGCGATCGGTGAGGACATGCGCATGCCCCGACCGTCTCGCAGCCGCCCGCGAGCCCGGCGTGTCCGGACGTGCTGCACCGGGTGCTGACCCATGGACAGCGGGGGGATCGCTCGATGTCGCGACCGACTCCTGGAGCGACGACGCCGAGCGGCGGGCGCCGCGCTCAGCGACGCCGGCTGACGAGG
>JBKJLX010000789.1:0-6539 GCA_046596645.1 Polyangiaceae bacterium | reverse complement strand
GAGCCCGCAGGCGTCGACCGTCATCCTGGCGGCGCGGCCGGGGTCGGCCGCGAAGAGGTCGCGCATGTGCACCCCCTCGAGCTCGCGGCGATGCGCCTCCAGGGTCTTCCAGCTGTCGAGCTCGCGAAGTCGCAACGATGCCTCCTGGCGCGCAGGGGCGCCCACGTTTCGGCGAGGTTAGCGAGGTGCGGGGGAGGGCGGCCACCGCCACCGGCCACCTCGCGGGACTTGACCAGACGTCCGCCATCCTGGATGAATCTCGTCGTGCCCGCTTCGCCCCGCCGTCGCCGCCCCACGTCCGACGATCCTCGTGCAGCGCGCCGCGCCCGACCGATCGCCGTCGCCGCCGCGGGCTCCGCACACGCGGACCCGCCGCTCGCCGAGGGTGACGTCCCCGGGGATCTGACGCCGCTGGTGGGCGACAACCTCCGCCGGATCCGCGCCGAGCGCGGGCTGTCGCTGGAGCGCCTCGCAGGGCTGTGCGGGGTGAGCCGCGCGATGCTGGGGCAGATCGAGCTCGGCCAGAGCACGCCGACCATCAACGTCCTGTGGAAGGTGGCGCGCGCCCTCGGCCTCCCGTTCTCGGCGCTCATCTCCTCGGGGGCGGCGCCGGGGGCGACGGTCCTGCCAGCGAGCCGCGCTTGGATCCTGAAGTCGAAGGACGGCGCCTTCACCTCGCGCGCGCTCTTCCCCATGGACCGGCCACGGCACGTCGAGTTCTACGAGCTGCGCCTCGCCCGTGGGTCGGAGGAGCGCGCCGACGCTCACCCCCCTGGCACCGGCGAGAACCTCGTGGTGGTCGAGGGAGTGATCGAGATCGTCGTGGCCGGCGAGGCTCGACGGCTGGAGGCGGGCGACGCCGTCCTCTTCCAGGCCGACGTGCCGCACGCCTACCGCAACGTCGGCCCGCGCGACGCGCTGATGTACCTCGTCATGACCTACGCCCAGCGGTGAAGACCTGTCCGCAGGAGGTGTCGCCTCCGCGTGCTCCGCTGCGCTCGTGACGGTGCGCTTGCGCGGTGACGTCCGTTATATTAGATTCTCCTCCGTTGGGAGGTTGCTCATGCGCATCGTCGTCGTCGGAGGAGTCGAGCGGACCGAGCGGATGCTGGAGGATGCGGCCGCCGAGCTCGGCCACGACCTCGAGTTCCATGGTGGACACATGGACGGCGGGAGGGCCAACGGGCTACGATCCGCGGTGGATCGAGCGGATTTCGTCATCGTGGTGACCGATGTGAACAGCCACGGAGCCGCGCAGGTCGCCCGCCAGGAGGCGCGACGGGCCGGTCGTCCGTCGGTGGTCCTCCGCCGCTGCAGCCCGTCCCGGCTGCGCTCGGTGATCGCCGAGTTCCAGGCGGGCGCAACGGCGGCGGGGTGACGTCCGCTTCAGCGGATGGTCAGCCGACCGGCGCGCTGGCGCTCGTCCACCAGGCGAGCAGCTCGAAGGTGCGGGCGTGGTCCGGCACCCGCAGGAAGCTCTCGCGCCAGTCAGCCCGGGCGATGCGACCGGCGCGCGCGAGCAGGCGATCCCGTGCCGCCGTGGCGATGGCGAGCGCCTCGTCTTTCCGGCCCGCAGACATCATCACCTCCGCCCCGACGCGGCGGACGAAGGCCTCGCCCTCATCGACATGGCCAACCGCCCGCAGCCGCTCGAGCGCCTCGGTGGCGGACGCGACCGCGGCCTCCATCCTCCCCGCCGCGAGGTGCACCATGGCCAGCGTCGCCATGGCCGCCGGCAAGAGGGGCGGGACCTCGGCCAGCAGGTCCGCTGCGCACGCCGCGTCGCGAAGCGCCGCCCCGAGCTCGCCGGACGCCAGGTGGAGCCTTGCGCGGTAGGTGCATGCGTTGCCCTCCATGCGTGCGTTGCGCTGGCGCCGCAGCGCACCCACCGCGGCGTCGAGCGCGGCCAGCGCCTCCGCCGACCGCCCGAGGCGGAACAGCGTCTCTCCCAGGTTCACGCGCGCCACGGCCTCGACGTGGCGGAGACCGGTCCGCTCCGCGGCTTCCAGCGCCACGCGGAGCGTCGCCTCCGCCTCCTCCCACAGCCCGAGCTCCATCCTCGCGAAGCCTGCGTTGACCCGCTCCGCGGCCTGCTCGCGCACGTCGCCCGCCCGGTCGAAGGCGAGGATCGCCTGCTCCAGGTGCTCCAGGTAGGTAGCGACGTCCCCCGAGAGCAGGGCGCGCGTCGCGCACGCGCGCTCGACCCAAGCATCGCGGTCGGGCTCCGCGTCATTCGCCTCGCCGGTCGCGGCGAGGAGCCGGTCGGCGAGGTCGCCGCGGCCGGCGAAGAAGAGGTAGTGGGCCGTCCGCGCGGCGGACGCGGGAAGGCCGCCGCGCGTGGACGCCTCCTCCAGCGGTGCGGCGACGCGGTCGAGCACGTCGGGGCGACCGAGGCGGATCCCGCCCAGCACGGCGAGGGCGACGGCGCGGAACCAGGGGCGTGACAGGAACGGCAGCGTCTCGTACGCCTCCATCGCCCGGCTCAGCATGGCGACGTTGTCCGCCAGGTGGCGACTGGCGTCGGCCTGGAGGAGGCGCAGCTGACCGAGCTCCTCCTCCGCCGCCCCCGCCTCCAGCGCGCGCTCCACGCTCGCGATGGCACCGAGAAAATCGTTCGACTCGAAGGACACCGCCGCCGCGCGACGGAAGAACGCGCGCGCCGCCTCGGCCTCACCGGCCCGGACCAGGTGCTCGGCGATGATCGCCGGCGACCAGGGCCCGGTCCGCGCCAGCCAGCGCGCCGAGCGCGCATGCAGGGCGGCGCGGCGGGCATCGCCGATCGCGGCGTAGGCGGCGTCCCGCACCAGCGCGTGGCGGAAGTTGAGCTGCCGGCCGTCGATCTCGACCGGGCGGACCGCCCCCTCGGAGAGCAGCTCCAGCGCGATCAGCCGGTCGAGCGCCGCGCCGACCTGCTCGAACGAACGATGTCCCTCGAGGAGCGACGCCACCCCGGCCTCGTCGAAGGCCTGACCCAGCGCGCTGGCCGCCTCGATGACCTCGCGGGCGTCGCCGTCGAGCCCGGAGAGACGCGCCGCGACCATGGCCTCCACGCTGGTGGCGCGCGCGACGTCGGCGCCGGACGCCGCGGCGCGGATCAGCTCCTCCAGGTGGAGCGGGATACCGTCGCTCTGGTCGGCGATGGCGGCGATCACCGCCGGCGACGTCGTCGCGCCCAGCGCCGACAGCACGACGGTCTCCCGCGCGGCGCGCGCGAGCGGCCCCAGCTTGACCGTCGCCACGCCGGGGCCCACCAGCGGATCGGGCAGCAGCTGCCGCGCGCCCGGCCGCGCGATCGAGACCACCAGCAGCCGGCGACGACGCAGCTGGCGGAGCGCCCCCGCCACCACCTCTACGCTGGGCGCGTCGAGCAGCGGCGCGTCGTCGAGCGCGATGACCACCGGGCGTTGCTGGCACTCGGCGTCGATCCAGTCGGCCCACGCGCGCGCGATCTGATCGCCGGTGCGAGCGTCCTCGGCGCGGGCAGCGGCGAGGAGCGGGTGCGCGTCGTCGGGAAAGGGGGCGCCGAGCAGCTCGCCGAAGAATGCGGTGACTCGCGGGCCGTGTGCAGCGGGCAGCCGCGCCGCGAGCGCGACCCTCAGATCGGCGCGCAGCGCCTCGACGCCGGCCAGGGCTGAGGGCAGCCCCAGCACCTCCGACGTGGCTCGGGCGAGCGCGCCGAACGGCTCGCCGCGGCGAGAGGCCTCGCCGCGCAGCGCGATCACGAACGGCGACGCGCGCCGACCCAGCGCCGTCAGGAACTCCCGCAAGAGGCGGCTCTTCCCGCTACCCGCGCCGCCCTCGATGAGCGCCGCACGCGCGACCTTCTCGCGCACGCAGCCATCGAACGCGCGCGCGAGCTGGCTCATCTCCTCGTCGCGCCCGGCGAACGGCGGCGCCCGCCCGAGCAGGCTCGACTCCGCCGAGGAGACGACGCTCGACTCCGGGCCCAGGTGAGGGACCGTCGGTCCCGCGGCCCGCGGCCAGCGGGCGGGCGGCGGCTCGGTGTCGGTGGCGCGCGGCGGCGGCGCCGGCTCCGGCGCGAAGGCTGCTGCGGGCGGGGGCACCGGGAGGAGCGTCGCTTCGCCGCCCGCCAGGTCGGCGGCGTCGAGGTAGGCGCCGACGTCCGCCAGGGACGGGCGATCCTCGGGACCTTTGGCCAGCAGACGGACCACCAGGTCGGCGAAGGCTCTCGACACGTCCGGCCGGAACTGGTCGATGCGCGGTGGCTCGTCGAGCAGGACGCGGGTCGCCACCGCCAGCGGGGTCGGCGCCGCGAACGGCGTCGTGCCGAGCGCGCACTCGAAGAGCACGCACCCCAGCGAGAACAGGTCGGCCCGCATGTCGAGCGACGCGGAGCCCTTGACCTGCTCGGGAGCCATGTACTCCGGCGTACCCAGGAAGGTGCCCACGCGCGTGAGCGTGCTCTGCGCGGCGAGGCGGGCGAGGCCGAAGTCGAGGACCTTGGCGCGGTCGGCGCGCCCGTTCTCCAGCCAGATGTTCCCCGGCTTCACGTCGCGGTGGACGATGCCCAGGGCGTGCGCCGCGCCCAGCCCGGCGGCGACGCCGCGGGCGAGGGAGATCAGCTCGTCCGGTGCGAGCGGACCTCGCCCCAGGCGGCGCGCAAGGTCGACCCCCTCCAGCCACTCCATGGCCAGGTACGCGTAGCGATCGCGCTCGATGCCGCTCGCCACGTGGCGCACCACGTGGGGGTGCGCGATCGACGCCAGCAGCGTCGCCTCGCGCCGGAACCGGTCGACGATCTCGCGCCGGCTCTCGTCGATGACCTTGATGGCGACCGCATCGCCTGTCTGGAGATCGCGACCGCGAAAGACCCTCCCGAACGCGCCGGCGCCGGCCACGCGCTCCAGCTCGAAGCGCGACGCGACGACGTCCCCCGCATCCATCGGCGTCGCCATCCTACTCCGGCACCGTATCGGTGTGCGATGCCGCACCGAGTCGGGCAAGGCGTCGATGCCGCATCGATTGGCGTCCGAGGTGTGGCATGAATTGCCGCGGAGGAGACCTCATGCTCGACCTACCGTTCGACTACGCGTCCTGCGTCCGCAGCAGCGAGAAGGTGCAGTGGCGGCTGGACGAGGTGATGCCCGAGGGCACGCAGCTCGACTTCTCGAGGCCCTTCTTGCCGGAGAAGCTGGCGCCCACGCGCGCGCTGACCTTCCTCGCGGGCGACGAGCGGAGACGGCTCAACCAGATCGCCGGCAAGAGCTACGTCAACCTCTTCGCCTTCGTCGAGGAGTACATCCTCGCGACGATGACGCAGCACGCCCACGCGGAGATGTTCGGTGACACCGACGCCATGCGGGCCCTGGTGCGCTTCGTGGACGAGGAGCTCAAGCACCAGCAGCTCTTCGAGCGTTACCAGCGCGCTTTCGACGAGGGCTTCGGGTCCCCGGTACCGGTCCTCGAGTCGTCGGTCGAGACCGCCAACGTGATCATGAGCCACTCGCCGATGGCGGTGATGATCATCACGCTGCACATCGAGCTGATGACGCAGCAGCACTACGTGGAGAGCGTGAAGGACGACGACGGGCTCGACCCGCTCTTCAAGAGCCTGCTGCGCCATCACTGGCTGGAGGAGTCGCAGCATGCGCGCATCGACGCGCTGGAGCTGGACAAGCTCGCTTCCGACGCGTCGGCGGAGGCGATCTCGAAGAGCATCGACGAGTATTTCGTGATCCTGGAGGCCTTCGACGGGCTGCTCGCCCAGCAGGCCTCCATGGACGTCGGCGCCTTCGTCGAGGCGACCGGCCGCCAGCTGGACGCAGCGCAGGCGTCAGCGCTGGAGGCCTCCCAGCTCCTCGGCTACCGGCGCACGTTCCTGCAGCAGGGGATGATCAACGCCACCTTCCAGCGGACGCTGGCGATGCTCTCGCCGGGCGCCGACGAGCGAGCCCTGAGGCAGTCCGCCCTGTACGCATGAGCGAGACTGCCGCCATCCAGAAGCTGGTCCACGTGATCGGCCGACCTCGCGCCGAGCAGCTGATCGCCGACACGCTCCGCGAGATCGGGCTGTGTGATCTGGGGGCGCCGGAGAGGCGGCTGCTGTTCGGCCACGCGCTCACGCGCCACGGCGGCGTCATCGAGGCCATCGGCCGCGCGATCAAGATCCAGGCGATCCTCGAGGGCGCGAGCGAGGCGGCGATCGACGCCGGCTCGCGCTCACGCGTCGGCTGAGGTCCCCTCGCCCTACGGTGTGAAGAGGCGCGCAGAGACGAAGCGCGCCGCGCGCACCGCACCGCACCGCACCGCGCTGGTCTGGTAGAGGTCGACGCGGCGGACGAGTGCGCCCCCTCGGGCGGCCCGCTTCGCAGCGCGCTCGCCCTCGCGGGCGGTCCGATTCGCGCGTGTCACCGCGGCATCGGAACCGTAGGGGGCCGAGGCAGGCCCAGGAGCGAGGTTCTTCCGACGCAGCACGCGAACCCCTCGGGGCCGGTGCTGCGTTGGCGGGGTGGACGGGACTCGAACCCGCGGCCTCCGGCGTGACAGGCCGGCGTTATAACCGACTTAACTACCACCCC
>JBKJLX010000711.1:0-5925 GCA_046596645.1 Polyangiaceae bacterium | reverse complement strand
CCATCACCGGCCTCGGCATCGGCGGGTTCAACGCGATGTTCGCGCTGTCCAAGCGCAACGACGACCCCGCGCGCGCCAGCCGCCCCTGGGACGTCACGCGGGACGGCTTCGTCTGCGCCGAGGGTGCGGGCGTGATGATGCTGGAGTCGCTGGAGCACGCGCAGGCGCGCGGGGCTCGGATCCACGCCGAGGTGCTGGGCTACGGCGCCACCTGCGACGCTTACCACCTCACCAAGCCGGCGCCCGAGGGGCGCGGCGCTCAGCGAGCGATGCGTCAGGCCCTGGTCGACGCGGGGCTCGACGCCACCGCGATCGACTACGTCAACGCCCACGGCACCTCCACGCCGGCCGGCGACCTGGAAGAGGCGCGCGCCGTCGCGGCGGTGTTCGGCGAGCACGCGGTCGGCACCGACAAGCCCGCCTCCGAGCGGCTGTGGATGAGCTCGACCAAGGGCTGCACCGGGCACCTGCTGGGCGGCGCGGGGGCGGTCGAGGCGGCCTTCTCCGCGCTGGCGCTGGAGCGCGGCGTGGTGCCGCCGACTGCCAACCTCGATCAGGTAGACCCCGCTTGCCCGGCGATCGACCTCGTACCGCGCGAGGCGCGGGAGAGGAAGATCAAGACGGCGATGTCGAACAGCTTCGGGTTCGGCGGCACCAACGCGTCGCTGGTCCTCGGCCGCTTCGACGGCTGAGCGGCGGCGCGGTCGGGTTCGAGGATAGGTCGTCTTGCGCTGTCCCTTCTGCGGCCACCCCGACGACAAGGTGATCGACTCGCGCGCCGCGCCCACCGGGGACGCGGTGCGGCGTCGTCGCGAGTGCGAGGCCTGCGCAAAGCGGTTCACCACCTACGAGCGCGTCGAGTACGCGCTCCCGGTCGTCGTGAAGAAGGACGGTCGCCGCGAGGCCTTCGAGCGAGACAAGCTGGTGCGCAGCGTTCGCGTCGCCTGCGTGAAGCGGCCGGTGGGCGAGGAGCAGATCGAGGCGATCGCCGGCCGTCTGGAGCAGGAGGTGCACGCCGAGGGGCAGCGAGAGCTCACCACCACCGACCTGGGCGAGCGCGTGATGCGCCTGCTCCGCGACCTCGACGAGGTGGCGTACGTCCGATTCGCCAGCGTCTATCGGTCCTTCCAGAACGTGGAGCAGTTCGCCGAGGAGCTGAAGCGTCTCGAGACCCGCGAGCCGTCCACCTCGCCGAACGCGCAGGCGACCCCGCCGGCCCCACCGCGCGAGCCGCTTGGCGCGGGGACCGGCGAGGGCTAGGGTCTTCGAGGCCAGGTCGCGACGCGCGCGTCGCAACTCGAGCGCTCCCACCCCGATTTGGCATGACGGAAACGGTCTTCGACCCCGACGAGTCGTGGATGGCGCGCGCGATCGAGGAAGCTCGACGCGCTCGCCCCTCGCCCAACCCCTCTGTCGGCGCGGTGGTGGTGGACGCCAAGGGCGAGCTCGTCTCTGTGGGTCACCACGCGCGCGCTGGCGAGGCGCACGCCGAGGAGCAGGCGCTCGCCGCCGCAGGGGCGCGCGCCGCGGGCGGCACGCTCTACGTGACCCTGGAGCCGTGCAACCACCGCGGGCGGACGCCCCCCTGCGTGGACGCAATCCTGCGCGCCGATTTGAAGCGCGTGGTGGTGGGCTGCCACGACCCCAACCCCCACGTCGAGGGCGGCGGGGCCGACCGTCTGCGCGAGTCGGGCGTCGACGTCGTCGTCGGCGTGGGCGCGGCGGACGCGCAGGCGCTCATCACCTCGTGGACGACGTTCATCACCACGGGGATGCCGCACGTCGCGCTGAAGCTCGCGCTCTCGCTCGACGGCCGCATCGCCTCGCGCACCGGCGCCTCGCGCTGGGTCACCGGACCCGAGGCCAGGGCCAAGGTGCAGGAGCTGCGTGCACGCCACGACGCGGTCGCGGTCGGCGTCGGCACCGTTCTGGCGGACGATCCGCGGCTCACCGTGCGCGACCCCGCCTTCGAGACGTCTGACGGCCGCCCGCGCCGCGTGGTCTTCGACACCCGGCTCCGCACGCCCCTCCACGGCCGCCTCGTGCAGACCGCCGGCCACACCCCGACCTGGATCCTGACCGGGGAGGATGCGCCAGAGGCGGCGGAGCAGGCGCTGGTCGATGCCGGCTGCGAGGTCCTCCGCGTGCCCCTGGGCGCTGGCGGCCGGGTCGACGTCGGCGCAGGCCTGCGCACCCTCGCCAAGGCCGGCGTGGTGTCGCTGCTGGTCGAGGGCGGCGCCGAGCTGGCGGGTAGCCTGCTCGCCGCGCGCGTCGTCCACGAGATGCACGCCTTCGTCGCCCCCATCCTCCTCGGGCCGCGCGGGCGCCCGGGTGCCGTCGACTGGGCTGGCCCCTCCGCCCCCAACGAGGCGCCCCGCATCCTGGAGCCCGCCTGGGAGCTCTGCGGGCAGGACGCTTACGTGAACGGCCCGGTGGAGTTTCCGACCAAGCAGACCGAGTAGCGATCAGCGTCGGGCGCTGGCGGTCTTCCCGCTGGCGCGACCGGACTCGTTGCCGAGGCGGCGATGCACCATGCGCTTCTTCAGGAGACCCATGCGGTCGATCATGAGGATGCCGTCCAGGTGATCGTTCTCGTGCTGGATGGCGACCGCGAGCAGGCCCTCCGCCTCGAGCTCGAAGGTCTTGCCGTCGCGACCGACGGCCTGGACCTTCACGTGCTTCGCCCGCTCGAGCTCCTCGCTCACGCCGGGGAAGGAGAGGCAGCCCTCCTCCCAGCACTGCGATCCGTGGCGCTCGATGATCTCCGGGTTGACGAAGACCATCAGGTTGGAAGGCTCGTCCTCGGCGGCGATGTCGATGAGAAAGATGCGGTGCGCCTCGCCGATCTGCGTGGCGGCGAGGCCGACGCCGGGGGCGGCGTACATGGTCTCCGCCATGTCATCGATCAGCGCGGCGATCGCCGGCGTCACTTCGGTGACGGGGTTGCCCTTCTCGCGAAGGCGGGGGTCGGGGTAGTGGAGGATGGTGCGGATGGCCACGTCAGACTCTGTGCCTGGATCGAAGCACACAATCGCGGCCGCCTCCAGGTCCGCCGCTCTGACAAGCATCGCGGGGCCGGGACAGCCCCGCGCTACCGCTGCGGGTTCTTGCTGGTCGGCTTGAAGAGCCCGGGGTCGAAGGGCGCCCCGCGCTGGGCCAGGTCGTCCGCAACCCGGGGGATGTGGCCGGTGGCGACGAACGAGCCCTCGACGGTCCCGCCGGCGGCCATCCTCTCCACGACGAAGGCGAAGACATCCTTCACCACGAGCTGACCGCCTTCATGGCGGGGCTCGTGGACGAGCTCGGCGACGCGAAGCACCCGCACCCGCCCGTCCCTCAGCTTCGCCACCTCGACCACGAGGTCGAACGACGAGGCGAGCCACTCCCTCGCGACGTCGAGCGCGATTCCGCCCCGAGTTGCCGCGATGTCCGCCGGCAGGCGCGCCGCCAGGTGACGCAGCGTCGGGGCGCGGGCGGCGGCCATGACGCCCTCGATCCCGTCGCCCACAGCGTCGACCACCTCGGTCACGATGTGGCCTGCGAAGGCGCCAATCACGAGCCGGTCGGGGCGGGCGCGGACCGCCGCGCGCACGGCGCGCGCGCCGGCGTCGGCCGTGTCGCCCAGCAGGATTGACACCGTGTGCGGCTGGTTGAAGACGAGCTCGTCGTCCTCCTGCAGCACGACGACCCGATCGTCGGTGCTTCCGGCAGCGGCCAGCGCGCCCAGCACCGTCGTCGCCCCCGAGCCGTTGGCGCCGGTGACGAGGATGTTGGCGTGCGCCGAGACCGCCTGCCCCAGGAACGAGGCCACGACGCGGGAGACCGCGCCGGCGCGGACCAGGTCGTCGAGCGTCTGGTCGGCGCGCTGCGGCTTGCGCAGCGTGACCATCGTGCCCGCGCCGTCGCGCTGGCCGACGACCGCGAACAGGCGGCCCCGCTCCAGGCGGCGATCGACGTAGATCTCGCCCGGCTCGAGGGGCTTGCCCGAGCGCACGCAGAGCCTGGAGAGGACCCGCTGGAGCGACGCCTCGCTGGCGAATGCCAGGTCGACGACGACGGTACGGCGACCGGCCGCCGCGACGACGTGGTCGTGTCGCACCACCTGGATCTCGGACACGTCCTCGTCGTCGAGCAGCGCAGTGAGCGGCCCCAGCTCGAGGATCTCGCGGCGCGCGTCCGCGAGGGTCTGCTCCAGCTCGGCGGCGGGTGGCGCCTCCGCCCCGAGCGAGGTGGCCACCTCGCGCAGGGCGCGATCGACGCTGGCGGCGACGATCGGGGTGACCGCCTCACCACGCGCGATCGAGCGCAGGTCGACCTTCGCTTCGGTCCCCTCGACGAGCGCGGTGACCTGATGTCGGCGGAGGGCGCCCCGCGCCGCGTCCGCCGTCTGAGGCTTGTCCTCGCTGCTCGGCATGCGCCGCTGGGCACTGGGCGGGACGGGGGGAAACGCGGCGGCGTTGGGTGGCGGCACCGCGCTCGCGAACGAGCCGGGCATCGACCCCGTCGGGCCGCTCGCGCCGAGCGGCCCGGGCTGCGACGCAGGGCTGATCGTCGGCACCGAGGCCCGCGGCGAGTCGCTGTTCGCGGGCTCGATGCGCGGGGTCGGCATCGGGGCGACCAGCGACCCCGAGAGGTGCGGCGCCGAGGCAACGCCGCTCGAGAGCATCGCGGAAGGCTGCGGCGAGTGCCCGGCGGGCGACGCGGGCGCACCGGCCGTGGGGGGCGCGCCCGTGCCGAGGGTCGTCGCCTGGGCGCCCGGGCTCGGCCGCACCGCAGGGAGCGCGCCCGGGCGCGGCGAGGCGACGCCGGCGGCGCTGGGCACGCGAGGCGGGCTCGGCACGGAGCCATACGCGCCGTCGTCCGGGTCGCGATCGAGGGGGAAGTAACTGACACCGTCGGGCCCGCTGCCGGGGATGCTGCCAGGCGCCGGGCCCGCGGGAACCGCCGCGATGCGCGGCGAGCTCAGCGACCTCGACTCGAGCGGCTGCGAGGCCGCGGGCGGGCTGCCCGTGGGGGCGCTGGCCGCACGTAGATCCGAACTGCCCTGGGGGACCGACGGCGGTTGTTCAGCGGCGAGGCCGGGGTCGCTTCCGGCTGCGGCCGACGCGTGAGCGGGCAGCTGGTCCTGCGAGGGCGTGGGCCCGGCCGCGCCGGCCTGCGACTCGATGCGCAGGACGAAGTCGCCGATGTAGATCTTGTCGCCTTCGCGAACGATCGTCGCCTGAGCGATCTTCCGCCCGTTGACGTACGTCCCGTTGGTGCTCTTCAGGTCGGTGACGATGAACCGGCCGTCGCGGAAGAGAAGCCGAGCATGACGCTTCGAGACGTTGCCCTTGGGCAACATGAGGTCGTTGCCCTGGACGCGGCCGACGTTGATCTCGGTGCGGTCGTACGACTCGCGTCGCTCGGTACCGCCCTTCTCTGTGATGATGATGGAGAACAACCGGACCGGGAGTCGACCAAAGCGCGCCCCCTCGTGTCAATGACGCGGCGCCGGGGGCGGTGGGTTCAGACGGAAGCGCCGCCCTTCGCGCCGAGGGCAGGGCGACCCTCACGCCGCTCGCGCAGCTCCTCCGCGACGCGGCTCAGCAGCTCGGAGGCGATGCGGACCACGTCCTCCGGGGAGAGGGTCTCCCGCAGCTCGCGGTGAATGGCGACCGCCAGGGCCTTCACCGCGTCGTCCTCGGCGCGGGTGCGGGCGGGCAGGGCGCCGGGCTTCGTCGCGGTCGGTGCTGAAAGGGCCGGACTGCTCATGCCTGGGGGATAGCGACGATCGTGCCGGGGGGGCCAACTTCCATGCAGGGCCCATCGACGTCGGCGTTCTGCCCTGACGTTGCTCAATTGCAGCACTCGGCTGGCAGGTAGCCGCGTAGTGACCTACGCACTGGGGCGCGCAGGGCCCGCGTAATGTACGCAGCTCTTGCG
>JBKJLX010000636.1:0-23612 GCA_046596645.1 Polyangiaceae bacterium | reverse complement strand
GTCGTCGACACCTGCAGCACCGCCGACGCACATCCGGACCTGGTGTCCCCGGCGCTCCACCCGATGATGCTGCGCGTCCTCCGCCACACGCCGCGCCCGGCGATCGCGCTCGCAGCGAGCGACGAGACCGGCGGCCTCCCGACCCACCTGCCGACGTTCCGCAACGAGTTCGGGCCCTTCATCCCGCTGACCCTCCGCGTGTACGGCGGCACCGAGCGCCTCTTCGATCCGCAGCTGGGCTTCGGGTCGAGCGCATTCGTCACCAGCCTGCGCGGCGGCGCCGGCTTCGGCTACGCGACCGACGGCGTGCTCAGCGAGTACCAGGACGGGCTCACGTACGTGGGCGTGCTCGGCTCGCTCGGCGTGCGGGGCACCAACCAGCTCCGCAACTCGAGCTGGGACAACATCGCCGAGCTGGGCGTCGGCGGCCGGCTGCGCATCCCCTACGCCTACGTGCCGGGCGACTTCTTCGTCTGGGGGCCGATGGCGTGGGCCGGGAGCACCGCTGGCCTTCACGCCATGTCGAAGGCCCTGAAGGGCGGCTTCACGCCGTGGGGCGAGTCGAACACCCTGCTGGCCGGAGACGTTCGTCTCACCCTCGAGCTCGGGCGCGAGGTGGAGATCCTCGGCCTGTGGAGCCGCCCGGTGATCTGCCTGGAGGGCGAGCTGTGCACGCCGAACCCGCGCTTCACCTCGACGGGGTGGGAGATGTCGACGCCCATCTTCGCAGCGCGCTTCGCGCGCACCTTCGAGGGCCACGTCGGCCACGAGATCTGGCTGCGGGTGGGCCTCCGCTTCGGCCACCAGTCGGCACGCCTGCAGGAGTCGCTGGCTCCCGCCGACGACGACGCGCAACCTGGGTTCGCGCCGGCCGGCGCGACCTACGGGCTGTTCCTCGCGCTCGACAGCTTCGCGCGATTCTACCCGTAGCGCTGCACGCCGACGGAGGGCGGGCGGCCGAGCCGCCCGGCTACCTGGCGAGCTCCTCCTCCACCATCTTCGCCACGGAGCCGGCGTCGGTGGGGTTGGCGACGCGACGGGCGTTCACGAGCATGGTCGGGGTGCCGGAGACGCCGACCTCCTCCGCCATCTTCATGTCCGCCTCGACCTGGGCCGTCCACTTGCCGTCGTCGAGCTCCTTCTCGAACCTCGCCACGTCGAGGCCGACCTCCTTGGCGTAGGTCGCGAGCGAGGGCTTCTCCAGCGCGTCCTGGTGCTTGAAGAGCGCCTCGTGGAACTCCCAGAACTTCCCCTGGGCGTGGGCGGCGAGCGACGCCTCCGCGGCGAGCTTCGCCTCCTTGTGGAAGGAGAGCGGGAACTGGCGGAAGACCAGGCGCACGCTCTTGCCGGCGAACTTCTCCTTGAGCGCGGCCTCGACCTCGGCCGCCTTCACGCAGAACGGGCACTGGAAGTCGCTGTAGACGACGACGTTCACCTTCGCGTCCGCCGGGCCGAAGCCGGGGGCGTTGCCCGCGATCTGCTCGGCGAAGACGTCGGCCGCGACGGGGCCGTTCTGCGCCTCCATCTTCTTCAGCTCGGCGAGCACCTGCGGGTACTCCTCCATCATCCCGGTGCACTGCTCGGTGGGGAAGCCCTTGGTCTTCTCCTGCACCATCTTGCAGGTCTCGGTCTCCGCGCCGAGGTCGCCGCACAGCCGCTTGATCAGCTCGTCGCAGGCGCCGCGCGCGGCGGCGAGCTTGCCGAGCGTCTCCGACACCGCGGGCATGGCCGAGTCGCACGCCGACGCGGGCAGCAGCTTGGCGGCGGCGGTCGCGCTGCGGCAGCCCTCCGACTCTGCGCCGGCACCCTCGCACACCGCGCTCTTCCACGCGTTGCAGGAGGCGGGCACGTCCGCCATGGGCGCCGCCGGGTCCGCGCTGCCCGCGGTCACCGGCATCTTGGAGGCGAGGGTGGCGCCGCTCTCCGGGCCCGCCGCGCCGCGACCGAACCAGCCGGCCGCGCCGCCGGCGACGAGCGCAGCGGCGACGTAGAGCCCGATCGGCGATCCGCTGGAGGGCGTGCGGACGACCGCCGCCGGCGGGTCCGCCGCGGGGACCGCGCGCGCGGTGCCGGCCGGCTTCGGCTTCTTCGGGCGCTTGGTGGCGGGGGACGGGGGATCGAGCTCGGAGTCGTTCTTGCTTTCGTCGGTCATCGAGGCGCCCGTCTTGGGCTCGTTTCGGCGGGCGTGCAACCCGTTTGGGCCGCGGACAAGCCGGAAGACAGCCTCAGCGGGGCGTCACGAGGAGAGGGAGGTTGGGCGACGGCGCCGGGCCCTTCGAGGTGCCGTCCTGGTCGAACCGCTCGGTGCACGTCTCGCGGAAGCCGGTGCGAACGGTGATCAGGAAGGTCTCGTTGGGCTTCGCGCGCGCCACGTAGACCTCGGCGACCTTCGCGCAGCTCGGCTCGCCGGCGGCAGGGTGGGCGCAGTAGATCACCGGCTCCTCCCCGGTGATGGCGACCGGCTTCGGAGGGCGGCCCTTGGCGCGTGCCTCGTCTTCCTCCAGCCGCGTGGCCAGCGCGCGCAGGTCCTCCGGGAAGAGGACGCCTGCGGACTCGCAGCCCAGGCCCTGCACCTCCTTCGCGCCGGGGGCGCGCTCGGCGAGCGAGAGGATGTCGGCCAGCTTGACGGCACCGGTCATGATGTTGGCGTTGGTGCGCGCGAACAGCAGCCACGAGATCACGATGCACCCGAAGCCCAGTGCGCCGAACAGGCCGAGGCCCATGAGGCAGCCCTTGGGACCGGGAATCCGGCGCTGGGGGCGCGGGCCGGGCCCGCTCGGGTCGATCACCGGCGGGTCGGCCACCTGGGGGTCGAGGGGCATCCGCTGCGACGTCTACTTCAAGGCCGGCGCGCGCGCACGTCGCGGCGGCACGCGCGCGTTCACCGCCCGTTCCGGCGTTCGCGTAGGTTGTCCGCACACGCGTTGCGAAGGAGCCAGCGGCACAGGGCTCTGGACATGATGTGACGGGTGCTCTGCACCGCTCGATGGGAGGGACGAACATGGGATTCTTCGACAAGCTCAAGGGCGCAGTGAACTTCGTGACCGGCGGCGGCGCCAAGGTGACGGTCGAGTGGCAGCCGCCTCTCGCCTTCCCGGGCGAGCCGGTGAGCGTGCGGGTGACGGTCACCAGCACGGGCGCTGCGCTGTCGGCGAGCGGCGTCTTCATCGACTTCGCCGCCCACGAGCAGCTGGCGATCCCGGAGGGTGCACTGGGCAACCAGAACGCTTCGATCAACCACACCAAGCAGACGCTCTCGCAGACCTTGCCCCTGGCAGCCCCGTTCCAGCTGGGCGCCAACGAGACCAAGCAGTTCGAGGGGCGGGTCAACCTTCCCCACGGCCAGCCGACCTACGACGGGCCGTTCGCCGACCACGACTGGGGGATCCGCGCGCGCGTCGAGATGAGCGGCAACGACCCCGACTCCGGCTTCCAGAAGATCATCGTCGGCCGCCGCGCCTGACGGCGCCTACCGAGCGTCGCCGGGAGTGCGTGTGCACCTCCCGGTGTCGCGCGGCTGAATGGCTCCTCGAGGGCGGCGGTGAGGGTCAGGCCTTCTCGAGCGCACGGACGAGCCTGACGGCAACACCGGCTGAAGCGCACGATCGCCGGTGTGCGTGGCATCCGCGCGGCAACCCGTGCAACGTGGGGCAGAAAGCCACGCCGATTTCACGAGAAGGCTCGACCACGCAACCCGAGATTCGCACCCGCATTCGGTCGCGTGAGTCCATTGCCACATGGGACGACAGCCGGGCCGTACCTTCGCTTGCGACGATCGCCGCGCCCAGCGCCGCCCGACCTCACCACGGTGCGGTCTGGGCGAGACTCAGCGCGTGGCACCCTGCTTGCTAGCTCGGCTCCGCCTTCGGGCGGAAAGCTTCGTCGGAGCACCCTGCGGCCGACGTTCACTCGGGCAATCGACGGTCTCGCGCCATGGCGGCCGTCTCTCCAAGAAGGATCACTAGAATGAACAAGATGCTGATCGCTGTCGCTCTCATCGGGGTTCTCGGGGCTTTCGGGGTGGGTTGCAGCCCCGACCCGTGCACCGAGCTGGCCGACAAGGTGGGCGACTGCGCGGGGGACGCAGCCCAGGACAACGCCAGCGAGGAGTCGTGCACCGACGCGGACGAGAAGGCGGCGCAGTGTCTGCTCGACAACGTCGGCGACGTCTGCGCTCCCACCGCCGACGAGCTCGCCGCCGCCAGCGAGTGCGCGGGTGGCTGAAGACGTGTCCGCCAAGCGCTGACCTTTCGGATGGCCCGCCAGCGCGGACACCCTGCTCAGCTGGTTTTTTGAGAGGGCCGGTGACTCTGCCGGCCCTCTCTCCAGCTCAGGGCACCCCCCTGAGCCACGCCATGCACGCGGCGTCGGCGCTCCGCCGGTGAGTCGGCGTCGACGCGAGCACGACATCATCATCAGGCACTGAGCCGCATATCGCCTCGAGGCGCGTCCTCCGCCTCCTCGAGCGACTCCTCGAACGACGCCTCCACCACCCTGGCGAGGGACGCTGTCGCGAGAGCGACCTGGAGCTCGAGCAGCGCCTGCCTGGCCACCGGCGGCAGGGGCCCCCGCTGGATCAGGGCGACGACCCGGCGCGCCGCGTCGTGCAGGGGAAGAACATGCTCGAGCGCCGTGAGCAGCCGCTCCCGATCCTGGTGGGCGAGGATCGGTGCCAGGCCGTCGTCGAACGGCGCGCGCTCGAGCCCGATGCGCTCGGCCTCCAGCGCCTCGCCCTCGCGGTGGTGCCTGTCCCGGATCGCGGCCAGCTCGTCCTCGCTCATCGGTGCCATGAAGAGAGAGTGCATCTTCCCCGCGGAGAGGGGGAGATGGTGGCGCTGCGATCCGGACGGAGAATGTCCGCCCTGGGCCCGGGTAGCATGCGCGCCGTGACCGAACGCCGCTCCTTCTCCGTCGCCATCTTCGCCCGGCACGCCGGGCGCGTCCTCCTCATCCGTCATCGCCGGCTGGGCGTGTGGCTCCCCGTCGGCGGCGAGATCGAGCCGGGGGAGACGCCGCTCGAGGCCGCCAGACGCGAGTTGCGCGAGGAGACCGGCCTCGCGGGGAGCTTCGAGACCGCGCCCGGCGTCGACGGCACACCGCCAGGCCTGCTGGGTTACGAGGAGCACCCCGCGGGGTCCAAGGGGCTGCACATGAACTTCGCGTTCGTCGCCGACGTGACGAGCGACGCCGTGGTCCCCAACGACGAGGTGCTGGAGCACCGCTGGGTGACCGAAGCCGGCGACCTCGACGCGCCGACGAACGTCCGCGAGCTGGTGCGGATGGCCTTGCTCCTCGACGCGCGCCCGCTGGAAGCGCTGGCGCGCGCCTGGCTCGACGCCTTCAATGCGCGCGATCTCGAGCGATTGCTCGACCTCTACGCCGAGGACGCGGTGCACACGAGCCCCAAGCTGCGTGACCGTCACCCGGAGACGCAGGGCGAAGTGCGCGGCAAGCCGGCGCTGCGCGCGTGGTGGCGCGACGCGATGGATCGACTGCCGACCATGCGATACGAGGTGCGGCACCTCACGGCCAGCGGCGGGAGCGGCGGCGGTCGCGTGTTCATGGAGTACGACCGCGTCCTCCCCGGCGAGCCGACGATGGCGATCGCGGAGGTCCTGGTATGCGAGCGCGGCGGCATCGTCGCCTCCCACGTCTTCCACGGCTGATCACCGTCGACCCCGACCCCTCCGCGCGGCCATGGGCGTGCGGTGGTCACGCTTCCGGTCAGGGGCAGTCGTTGTCGGACGTGACGCTGGTGCCGCTGGAGATCGTCGGGTCCTCGATGAACTTGAACGGCTGCGACTGGCACCACCAGATGCCGCAGTCCTCCTGCACCTGCACGTGAACGTGAGGCCCGGTCGACCAGCCACTGTTGCCGGACTTGCCGAGCTCCTCGCCCTGCGCGATCGGGTCGCCCACCGAGGCGGTGCCCTCCGAGAGGTGCATGTAGAGGGCGACGGTGCCGTCGGAGTGCTTCACCTCGACGGTGTTCGCGTAGTTCGCGCACGACGAGCCGCCCCCGGAGTAGCAGCCGTCTCCCGGCTGCGAGACGTTGCGCACGCGGAGCACCGTGCCGTCGCGCATCGCGCGGACGCTGGTGCCAGTGGTCGTGGCGAAGTCGAACGCGTACTCGTCCTTCCCGTCGTGGTTCGACGTGTGGTTGCCGCTGGAGCACGTCTTCATCGCGTCGCAGGGGAACGGCAGGAGATACTCGGAGTCGCTCTTGCAGAAGTCGGGCGTGCCGCTGGGCGCCTCGACGCAGCCCTGCTCGCAGGCCTGCTTCACGTCCCACTGGCCGCCAGGGCAATGGAGGATGTCGCCGTTGTGCTCGGGGAGGAGCGGGATCTGGCACCCCATGTCCTCCGCCTCCAGCGCCGCGCCCGACCCGCACCAGGCGACCTGCACGAAGCACTCGCACTCGGGGAGGACGCAGCGATCGTCGAGCTCCTCCGACGCGGCGTCGTAGGCGCAGCTGCCGGAGCACGGCTCGAGGACCGACCATGCGTCGCCCTCGCACTTCATGAGGTCACCGTCGTGACCGGCGAGGAACGGCGTGGCGCAGCCCTGCTCCGCGGCCGCCGCCTCGATGCGCTCGGCGCAGTACGGCCCCTCACCCAGGACGCACCCGCACGTCTCCGCAGGGGCGCCGCCGCCCGGGCCGCCCGGGCCCTGCGTGGTGCTGCCTCCCTCTCCGGTGGTGACCCCACCGGTGGTGACGCCGATCGCGGTGGCCCCCGTCGCGGGCGAGGTCGACGCGCCGCCGTCAGCGCTCGAGGTGCCGCCGCCGGAGCCGGTGCCAGAGGCGTCGTCGGACGTCCCGTCGGAGCACGCAGCGGTCGCGGAAGCGACGACCAGCGAGGCGAGGGCGAGCCATCGAGGGGTGAGGCGGCGCGGAGCGAGGTGACACGAGGACATCTCTCGCGACCCTAGCAGCGCCGTCCCCAGGCCTCGGCGCGCAAACCCGGAGAGACTCTTCGATTTCTGGTGGATCGATCGACCGCCGGTCCGCAGCGCACATCCGCTCCGGCGCGCTAGGCTCACCGCTCGTGGAGCAACCGATCACCGGCTTCCACCTGGACGCAGCAGGCGATTGGGTCGCCGATCTCGCGTGCGGTCATGGCCAGCACGTGCGCCACCGCCCACCGTTCACGCTGCGGCCCTGGGTGATGACTGAGGGTGGTCGCCGCAGCAAGCTCGGCGCCAGGCTCGACTGCGTGCTCTGCAACGCGCCTCCCCCCGAGAGGGGAAGCGCGACCGGTGAGGATCCCGACGCGGGCACGCTCGATGCATTTCGGGCGCCAGAGAGGTGCTGGAAGAATGGGAAAGCTGAGCGGTAAGAAGGTGGCCATCCTGACGACGGATGGTTTCGAGCAGTCGGAGCTGATCGAGCCGCGCAAGGCGCTCGTGGCGGCCGGGGCAACCTGCCACGTGGTCGCCCCCAGGGCGGGCAAGGTGAAGGGCTGGAAGGACGCGGACTGGGGTGACGAAGTCGATGTCGACCGCACGCTGCGCGAGGCGCGGCCCGAGGAGTACGTCGCGCTGGTGCTGCCGGGCGGCGTGAAGAATCCAGACACGCTGCGGATGGACCCCAAGGCCGTGGCGTTCGTCGACGCCTTCGTGAAGGCCGGCAAGCCGATCGCCGCCATCTGCCACGGACCGCAGACGCTGATCGAGACCGGCATGGTGCGCGGGCGGAAGATGACCTCATGGGCCTCGCTGAAGACCGATCTCACCAACGCCGGTGCGACCTGGGTCGACGAGGAGGTGGTCGTGGACCGTGGCCTGGTCACCAGCCGCAAGCCCGACGACATCCCAGCGTTCAACGCGAAGATGATCGAGGCCTTTCTCGCCGAGCAAGAGGGCGCTGACGGGGTGCACAAGCGCGCCCCGGAGAGCGAGAACGGCAGCTCCGCGTCTGTGCGCTGAGCCGTACTACGGGGTCGTCAGTGACGTCGTGGTCAGGCAGCGCGCCTGCACGCCGCGCGGAGGCGCTGCGCGCGCCCGAGGTCCCCACCTCGCTTGCGGTGCGGGGCGAGAGGGCCCCGCCCATCGACGGATCGGCGGGCTTCGCGCTTTGTCGCTCGCGCCCGGCGGCACTGTGAGGCATCGTCCCCGGCAGGAACCATGAAAGTCGGACGAAACGACCCCTGCCCGTGCGGATCGGGCAACAAGTACAAGAAGTGCTGCCTCGACAAGGACCAGGCCAGCTCCATCGCGGCGATCGCCGCGGCCGAGGCTGCCGCCGCGGCCGCTGCCAAGATCAAGGCGGACGCGGAGGAGGCCGCGGCCGCCGAGGGTGACGTGCTGACCAAGCCCGCCGACCTCAAGCGCGCTCAGAACAAGGGCGCCCAGAAGCCGGCGACCGGTGGAGGTGGCGCTGCGCCGCCGCTCTTCCGCCGCCGCTCCTCGGTATGACCCGCCCGAGGGTGACGCCTGGGCGGCGCGAGCCGCCCGCGTCTTCGCTGCAGTCGCCGCCGAACGACTAGCATCCGCCGATGCAAGGGCATCCGCAGTTCCCGCAGGGTCCGCAGAATTTCGGTCCGCCGCCGGGTTACGGCCAGCCGCAGCCCCCCGTGAAGAAGGGGAGGAGCGGGGGGATGAGCGGGTGCGCCATCGCGCTCATCGTGGTGGGCGTCATCGGCCTGCTGTCGATCGGCGGCATCGTCATCGGCGCGATGATGGTGCGCGACGCGGTGGACGAGGCGACCACGGTCAAGTCTGCAGCCCCCGGCGACGAGAAGGGGACGCTGGCCACCACCCGCAAGGACTACGTGGGCGAGTGGAGCGGCCCCGGCGCGACGCTGAGCATGACGCCGAACGGCCATGTCACGTGGAAGAAGAACGTCGCCGGCTCCTCCGAGTCGTACGAGGGCGAGCTGACCCAGTTCACGGGCGACGACGTGGTCCTCGGCGTCATGGGCCTCAGCTTCACGCTCGACGTGACGCAGGCCCCCCGGAAGGTGGGGAGCACCTGGCAGATGACCATGGAGGGCGTCGACATCACCCGGCCCGACACCGGCGCGGCGGCGCCGCAGTAGGCCGCGCGCGGGCGAGCCCCCCTCCTGCGAGCGCGTGGTCACGAATCGCCCGATGGCCCGACCGTCTCCGATCCTCGAGCCCCTGGAGCTCCGCCCTGGCGTCGTCGCGCGCAGCCGCGGCCCGACCAGCACCCGACGCCGCTGTTCCGCGCCGCGGTCGGCGCCGGCGCGCGCTCGTCGTCGACCGGGTGCCGGGGCGCTCCTCCTCGGCGAACAGCCAGCTCGCCCGCTCCAGCGCGTCCACCAGGTCAACCTGCCGGTCCTCGTCCGTCTCGCCCGCCGCAACCGCGGCGAGCAGCGCCTCCACCACCTCCTCGGTCAGGAGGGCGCGCAGCGCCCCGGGCTCGAAGTCCGCGGAGGAGATGGCGTGGAGCGAGGCGTCGATATCCATGGGGTCATCCAGGGGTCGCGGCGATTGTTGCTTGGGCCTCGCCGCCCGGGAGCGCCACGACGTGTGCCAGGTGCGTCGAGGCCGCCGACCGGATCCGGGCCGGTCGCGCGAGGAACGGCAATTCAGTCCCTTCAGGCCGTTTCGTGGTCTGGCTCGGGCGTTGCTAAAGGCGCGCGGTCCCGCGAGAAGCCCGCTGGCGGCGAGCGAGGCCTTCCGCGTCGCGCGCGCTCCGGATTCGGCCTCGCTGGCGGCGAGCGACGCCCTCCGCGTCGCGCGTGCTCCCGACAGGGCGCCGCTGGCGGCGAGCGAGGCCTTCGGCCTGGCACGCGCCCCACCGAACCGGACGACGTCTTCAGTCGAGGATGCCGGCGGGGATGAGCACGCCGACGGGGGCGAGGCACATCTCGTCGAGCGTCTCCTCGCCGAGGAGGACCTCGACCGGCTCGGCCAGGCCACCGTCGAGCAGCGCCTGGCGCACGAACGGGTTGTCCTTCGTGTTCTCGTACCGGCAGCGGATGTGGACGATGTCGCCAGCGCGCGCGGTGGGCAGCTCCTCGATCGGCACGTCGAACTCGTAGAACCGCTGCCAGTTGAAGTTCCAGGCCGGCGTCTGCAGCAGGCACTCGGTCTCGGAGCCGCCGCCGGGATCGGGCCGCTCGATCTCCATCTTCAGGTCCACGCCCACGTAGTGCATGTGGGACATGACCATGAGGATGGGCAGCTCGAGGAACACCTCGTTGGGAACGGTGATCGACATCGACTCGACGTGACCCGTCGCCCCGGCGGGGATGCGGAACTCCGGAGCCCCACGGTCGTTCGGGCCGGGGAGGAGGCCGGCGTCCGAGTCCTCCGCGTTGCCGGGGAAGAGCACGTAGAGCTCGTGCTCCGGCTCCTCGGGGGCGAAGTGCAGCTGCACCGCGGAGCGGTCCTCGCGCGGGGTACCGACGGGGTGGTAGTGCATCTGCACGACCAGCACCTGGTCCGGCGTCAGCTTGATGCCCACCTTCTCCGGGAGCTGGAACGCCTGCGCCCCCGGCGCCCACACGTGGACGATCTCGCCCGGCGAGCCGCCGAAGCAGGGGTAGCGCTCGTCGCCGCCGGAGAGCTCGAGCGCACGCTCGCGGTCGACGCGGAAGGTCAGCGCGTGGTGAGCGACCTCGGTGTTGCCGGGCACGAAGTGGATGCCGTCGATCCACTTCTCCTCGGTGAGAGCGGGGTCGTAGATGACGCAGGTGAACTGATCGCGCTCGCCCTCGATGAGGGCGCTGGTCTCGGGAACCAGCTCGAGGTCCACCGCTGCCAGGCCCTGGTTGGGCGGGTCGACCTGGCCCGGGGCGCTCGCCGGGTCGCCCTCGGGAGCGCCCTGATCCGCCCACGCCTGGAGCGTCGCCTTCTCCGCGTCGGTCAGCCGGGCGTCGTTCTTCCAGGGGCGCGAGGGCTGGCACTCGTCGGTGTCGTGGGCGCCCCACGGGGGCATCAGCCCGGCCTGGGTCTGCGCGGCAATCTGCTGCGCCAGAGGCCCCGCGTCCGCGAACGTGTGGAGAGAGAACTCGCCGATCTTTCCGGCGGTGTGACAGCCGACGCAACGCTGCTGGAGGATCGGCGCGACGTCGGCGTGGAAGGACACCGCGCGAACGTTGCCGCCGCCGCCGCCGCCTCCACCGCCGTCGTCGCCGCAGGACGTCGCGAGCAGCGCGACGAGCGACAGTGCGGCGAGCAGCAGGCGCATCGGGAACGACATGCGGGGGGCGAGGGCGGACCGGACCATGGCCGATGCTGCTACCACGGCTCCGGAGACGCGGGAGACCACTCCAGGGCCCTCCCACGGGGTCGACGTCGGTCGGGGGGAGATGGTCTGATCGGCCGATGGCCGCCGAATTCCTCTACCGGATCGTCCCTGTCCGCCTGAAAATGCTGACATCTGGCCCGACGATGGAGGAGGTGGCGGCCACGCAGGCCCACTTCGCCTACCTGGAAGCGGCGCGAGATGCGGGCGTCGTCTTCGGGGCCGGGCGCACCCTGACGACGGACGAGACGACCTTCGGCATCGTGATCTTCCGCGCGCCCGACGAGAATGCGGCCCGCGAGTTCATGGAGCACGACCCGTCGGTGCAGGCCGGTGTCATGCGCGCCGAGCTGTTCCCCTTCCGTATCGCGCTGTGGGCGGTGCGCGGCGAGGGAGTGCACGCCGCCACGCCGCCGCCGCCCGCGCGCGTGGTCGCGCCGCCTCCGGAGGTTCCGTCGCTGAAGGATGGCGAGACCTGACTGCGCGCGGTCCGACGGCGGACCGAAGCGCCGTGGGCGCCGCGCCACCGCCTGGTGATAACGTCGCCCACGATGGCGCGAACCCATGCGGTGGCAGCGGTGGCGATCGGGCTGGCGGTGGTGGGCGGTTCGGGGATCCTCGTGCGGGACGCCGCCGCCTGCGGCGGGTTTTTCTCGCGGACGACCGAGGTCATCCGGCGGCCGTCCCTTTCCCACGAGCAGACGCTGATCGTGTTCGACGAGGCCAAGCAGCGGGAGCACTTCATCCGCGAGGTGGTGTTCCGGCAGACGAGCGAGCCCTTCGGTTTCGTGGTGCCGACACCGACCCGGCCCGAGGTGGCGAAGGTCGTGGAGAGCCCGTTCGATTCGCTGCGATCCCGCTTCTATTTCCAAGAGCCACGGAAGGGTTTCGACCACGGCAACGGAAGGCTGGGCGGTGGCAGCGGCGTGCGGGCGCCGAGCGTCACCATCCTCGACGTGAAGCGGGTGGGGAGCTTCACCGCGTTCGTGCTCGCCGCGAACGACGAGGGGGCGCTCGGCAAGTGGCTCGGGGACAACGGCTTCGTCACCTCGAAGGAGGCCGAGCCCTGGCTACGCCATTATGTGGAGCGGAAGTTCTATTACGTCGCGATGCGCTACGAGCCGGGCGGGCCGCCGGCAAAGCCCGTCGCGAAGGGCGCCGCTACAGCGCCTCCTGCCGGCGACGCCGCGGCCATGGGCTCGGAGACGGTGCGGATCTCCTTCGACACGCCCCTGCCCTACTACCCGTACTTCGAGCCCGACCGTCCGGCGGGCGTGGGCGACGATCGCCTCCTCGAGATGTGGCTCGTCACGACGACGCCGCACACGCCAGTCGCCGTGCAGCGGCGCGAGGGCGGGACGCGCTGGGCGCAGCCCATGGCCGAGGGCCAGCACCACCAGAACGCTCGCGCCGCTCTCCTGGACGCGCTCGGCCTCGAGAAGGCGAGGCTCGGCACGGGAGACCTCGGCGTGCAGGTGTTCGTCGATCAGAAGACCTCGCGAAAGGGTTGGGGCGACGTCGTGTTCGTCCCGCGCGCGGCGGCGCCGGCCGATCCCGCGCGACGCGAGGCGCTGCGGCGCCTCGTCTCCACACTCGACCCCACGCTTCCCCCTTCGAGCGCGCCGCGCGCCGCAGAGGGAGGTGGGCGGTGAGGTCACCGCACGTCGCGCTGCTCGTCGCCCTCACCGCGTGTGGTGGCGAGGCTGGCGCTCCCTCGCCGGTGACGTCGTCGTCCTCGACCGCGAGCGCTGCCGTGGCGGCCTCGGCCGCACCCAGCGCCGGGGCCCCTTTCGCCGAGCTGCCAGGGCCCGGTCCCGCGTCGTCCTCCGAGCCGGACGAGGTGCGCGAGCGCGCCGTCCTCGCGCTGCTCGAGGGCAGCGGACCGGCCGCCGCGATCCCGGTGCAGGCGACCGACGACGGCGGCCCGCTCGACCAGGGGCTCCGCGGCCGCCTCACCACCACGACGCGGCCGCGCGTCGGCGCGAGGCATGGCCCGGTCACCGTGGGCGAAGGCCTGCCCGAGGGGGCGGTCATTCGCGTCATCCGGGGTGGGTTCACGCGAGTGCGCGGCTGCTATGAGCGGGGCCTGCGCGCCCACCCCACACTGGAGGGCCGCGCCGAGGTCCGCTTTTCGATCGGCGCGACGGGCGCGGTCGTGACGCCCGTCGTGACCGGAAGCCTCGGCGACCCTGAAGTGCTCGCGTGCGTGCGCGGCGTCGTCGCGTCGCTGAGCTTCCCGCCGCCGGACAAAGCGCCCGTTGCCGTGTCGCTCTCGTACTCGTTCACCCCGACACCCTGAACGAAGCCGAAGAGCGCCTCTAAGGGACCCGTTCGGCGCGGCCGACGTCGAACAAGGGGATCGAGCCGCCGCTCAGGCACTGCTCGTTCGGCGCGCAGGTGTAGACGCGCGGCTGACCCCACAGGCGAACGCGCTGACCCTCCTTGCCGCCCTCGGGTGCAAGCGCCCAGCCGAGGTCGGCCCGTGTGACGAGGTGCTCACCCACCTGGAATAGCCCCTTCGATCGGGCGATGGTCCCCTCGATCTGCACCGGCGGCGCGGTGATCGTGGCGGCCTCGATGCTCTTCGCCTGGATCCATGCGCCGCTCCTGCGCTGCTCGATGATGCCGTCGTCCCGCGGGGGCGGTTCCTCGTGCTGGATCAGCTCTGCCGTCACGCGGACCCGCGCGCCCAGGAGCGCCTCCTCGGTGGGCGCCGTTGCGGCCGACGCCAGGGCGCGGCGGAGCATGTCGCCCCTCAGCACCACGCCGCGCACCGTGAGCCCGTCCTTGGTCGGGCGCACCATGCCCCCGAAGGTGACGCGGCCCGCGTGCAGCGCCGTACCGTCGGCGATCACCTCCGCCGGCGGCCGGGCCTCGGCGCTGGCGGAGGGCGCGCTCGCCGGTGGCGCCGGCTCGAGCCGCGGCACCTCGATCGGCGGCGCGCTGGATCCGGAGCCGGTCGCGTCGGAGCGACAGCCAGCGTGCATGAGGGAGAGGCCCAGCGCAGCGACGACCAGGCGCCGCGAGCGCGAGGTGCTCACGCCGCCCTCCGATCGATGCGCGCTCGGAGCGCGAAGCCCACCACGAAGGAGCCGACGACGGCGGTCCAGAAGAGCCACGGCCCCGCTGTGCGCTCGAAGCCATGCATCAGGTTCATCCCCAGCATGCTGCCGAGCGCGGTGATGGGGAGGAACAGCGCGACGACCAGGTTCAATCGATGGTTGGAGCGCGCGATGTGCGCGCCGTGCTCGGCCTGCGCCTCGGCCTGGTGGGCGACGACGAAGTCGAGACCGGCCTTGGCCTCGGTGGCGACGAGCTCGGCGGTCCGCTCGACCTCGTAGGCGGCGTCGCGCGCGGCGATGAGCGGCGCGTCGACCGGCGCCATGTCCCGCCCCTCCTGCAGCGTTCGGTGCAGGTTGCGCGACGCACGAAGGACCGGCGACACCGCGTGCAGCACCGCGTGGTAGTCCTGCGCACGCTTCGCGACCTCCACCCGGTCTTCCAGCGCCGCGACGCGCTGGCGGTAGGTCTCGAGGAGTGCGGTGAGGCCCCCGAAGCCGCCGCTGGCGTCCCCGGCGGCCTTCCACGATCCGTCCGGCTTGCGCCAGAAGAGCGCCGCCTTGCGGGTGACGTCGCGCGGGTCGGGCAGCATGTGCGTGACCAGGAGCACGTGCCCCTCATGGAGCATCGCGCGCTGGCGGCCCGGCTCCCGACCCAGGCGCACGCGGATGGCTTGCGGGATCTCCGACGCGCTCGGCAGCAGCTTGGCCATGCCGGCGATGAGAGCAGACCCGGGTCGATCAGGGCTCGTCGACGAGCGAGGCGTCGGAGCAGGCCGCGTGACACTGGAACTCGTCGAACGGCTGGCACACGCGGATCATGTACTTGCCGTAGTACTCGTCGTGAGACACCGGCTTGTAGACGAGCCAGGTCGTCGGCTCCGGGCCGGGGTCGGTGTAAGCGAAGCCGAAGAAGCCCGAGACGGCGATCCACAGCTCTCCTCCCTCCAGGCGGTAGCGGAAGGTGCCGTCGACGACGTCGGCGTTCACCTGCTCGGGGTGCGCGCAGGAGTACTGCTCCTGCCGCTGGAACGTCCCCGCGCCGTCGCTGCCGTCCGCCCAGGTGCCGAGCGTCTGGAAGTCGGACGAGGTGAACACGTTGTGCTGCTGGTGCAGCCGCCCGCTCTCGCCGAACGCAACCTTGTGGATCCCGTAGTGCGTGCAGAGGATGCCCTCGGGGCAGCCCTCCCAGCCGCTCGGGCCGACCCGGGGCTCCATGTCGACGTCGGTGATCTCCAGCGTCACCGCGGCGTTCTCGATCTGGCGGGTCCACACCCAGTAGCCCTCGAGGGACGACACGTCGGCGCCCCCGCCGCTGCCTCCGGTGCCGACGCCGACGCTGGTGGTCCCGGTGGCGACGCTCGTCGTGGTGCTGCCCTGGCCGTCGCCTCCGCTCCCGTCGCCGCCGCCCTCGCCGCCGGGGCCGCTGCTCGAGGGCGTGGAGCCGGTGCTCTGGATGCTCGACCCGCCCGCGCCAGCGCCCCCGCCGGTGGCGGCCGACCCCTCGTCGTCACCGCAGGCAGCGAGCGCGCCGATGGCGAGAAGGACAGCCCCGAGGTGCGTGGTCTTCATCGCCGCATCGTATCGAAGGAGGCGTCATGACGGCTGGGCAACGCTTCCCCACGCGCCAAGGTCTCCGATCGACGGCCGCCACCCGTCAGGTCGACGCAATCCAACTGTCGCGCGAGTCAGATCCAGACCGCTCGCTCCATCGCGTCGACCATGGCGAGGCTGGCCTCCACCGTCGGCATTCCTGCGCCGCGCTGGATGTCGGCGGACCAGCCCACCTCCACCTGCGCGCGGAGGTTCGCCACGGCCTGGCGGCGCGCCATGCGAGACGACGACCGAGCCATGCCAAGGAGCGTACCCTGCTCCCGGTGCCCGGTCGGCCTGACATCCGCGTCGCGGCACACGCGGTCGTCGCCGTCGTCGCGGCCCTGGTCGGCTTCCTCGCTGGGCGCACCTGCGAGCCGACGGGTGGCTCGCCGGGAGGGCTCCGCTCCGAGGCGAGCACCGATCCTGGTGACTTCCCCGCGCCGTCCACGGGTCCGGCGGCCGCGGCTCCATCCGCGTCGTCGCAGAGCGCCGGGTCGAGCGCGTCGAGGTCGCCGGAGCCGGACGCCAGCGGCGGCGGCGGGCACGAAGGCTCGGCGGCGCTGGCGCGCGCGCGCCATGGCGATCTGGCAGCCCTCAAGACGATCGAGGCGCGCCCGCAGGGCCAGCGGACGGTGGAGGAGGCGGTGGCGCTGGAGGCCGGGCACGCCGCGCTCGCGGTGCGTGACGCGGAGGTCATGGTGAGCGATCTGGCGGCCAGGCCGGCGCTGTTCGGCGACGTCACGACGATGGCGCACGCACGCCGGATGGCGCTCGACCCGGCGGTGGCGCCCGCGCTGCTTTCGGGGCTCGCGCGCCTTCCCCACGCGACGGTGCCGGATCTGCTGTTCGACCTCGCGTGGCGCGGCGAGCCCGGTGCGCGCCTGGTGCTGCTGGCCGACGACCTGCTGGAGGGCCCCGCGCGGAAGCAGGCCTCGCCTGTGCTCGGGGTGACCCTGCTCGTGCGCGCGGCCCGGAGCTGCGAGCGGTTCACCGCGCTCCTGTCCCGCGTCACCGAGGAGGCGGACGATCGCGTGCTCCCGGTGCTGGCGCGCCTCGACGTGCGCACCGGGTGCGGCAAGAAGCGAGAAGAGGACTGCTTCGCGTGCCTGCGCGGGGGCGAGCCCGCCGCGGCGCTGCAGGCCGCGCGCGACGCCGCGCGCGGGCGACCCTTCGCCGCGCCCTGGGCCGCGAAGAAGCGCTGACCGGCGGGTCAGCTCTTCGCGGTCGACGTCTCCGCCTGCGCTGCCTGCTCCGTCTGGTCATCCTCGGACGTGAAGATCACAGGGCCGACCTTCGCCTCCTCGTCGGCGGCAGCCTCGCGCTCGGCGGCCACCGCCCTGGCCTCCAGCTCGAGATCGATGAAGCGGTAGTGCACACCGTCACCGCTGCGGTCGAGGTCGACGTCACCACCCAGGGCGCGCACCTCCCTCGTCAGGTCCTTGTCTTCGGGCTCGACGCCGGCGGCGATGCGGTACTTCTCGACCAGCTCCTTCTCGGTGACGCCTCCGGCGCGCGCGCCCTCCAGCACTGCGCGGAGCACCGCCTTTCGTCCGTTCTCCCGCGCGACTCGGCGACGGGTGCGCGCGCGGAGGGTCAGGCGGCCGAGGGGGAGCGCGAAGAGGGCGATGGAGAAGATGAGCGGCACCAGGCCGAGCGCGATGGGCGTCCCAGGCGGGGGCATGAGCTCCAGCGGCACCTGGCGGAAGATGGCGATCATCCGCTCGATGGTCAGACCATGGGAGAGGACCCACCACGAGGCCAGGAGGTTGAACAGGTTGAGCCCGCCGATGAGGAAGTCCTGCCCGGGCTGGTTGCCTGTGAGCGGGGGAACCTTCGCCGGCGCTTCCCACACAGGCTTCGCGCGCATGGTGGCGCCGGCGTCGACCGTCCTCCGCAGCTCGGTGAAGCGGTACGCGATGCCGCCCTCCTCCGAGACCTCGACCGTGCCGTCGTAGTCGACGAGCAGGCGCGACATCAGCGGATCGATGGCCTCGCGGCTCTCGCCGGTGACGCGCATGACGTCGGCCAGGCCGATCCGGCCCTTGCCCGCGCGGATCTCGGCCAGCACCGCCTTCTTCGCGGCGTCGGGATCGGGCAGCGGCGCCTTGGGCCCGAAGAAGAAGCGGTCGACCCGCTCGTAGAACGGCGGTCCGTCAGGCTTTGCGCGGAGACCGCGCCCACGCCCGCGCGACATGAAGCCGTGCTCACCGGTCTGCACCCGGAACGGAGAGAACGGATGAAAGGTCCAGAACAGGGCTTCCGACACGAGGCGCAGGAGCCCGAGGGCGAGCCCGCCCCCACGCTCGCTGCCGCGCTCGCTTTTTCCTCCGAAGGCGAGGGCGATCAGGATCGCGACGAAGATGGCGACGTAGCCGACGAGGACGATCGCGACCCAGGCGCGCACCACGAAGCGCAGCGCGCCGGCGAGCGCCGCGCCGGCGCGGCGCGCCACGCGGGTGATGGCGTCGACGGTCTCCCACGGCTTCGTGAAGCCGTGCGGAAAGAGGAAGAGGATCTGCCCCTCCTCGGTGACGCGGAGGTGGCCGCGGTACTCGCTGACCAGGGCGTGCAGCGCCTGCTCGGCGGCGGCGAGGGAGAGCCCGCTGGCGGCCGCGGCGTCGGCCACCGTCAGCTCGCGCGTCATCGCCGGCAGCGCACTCTGCAGCGCCACGGCGTTGGCGGGCTTCATCGGGACGACTCTAGTCCACGCCCGGCGTCGGGGCTCCTCCCCGTTCGGCGCCGGTCCGGTTCAACGGGGGTCTGCGCAGCAGCGGAAGCCGGTGGAGTAGTCGCGGTACCTCGCGTCGTGGCCCACCGCGACGTAGTCGCAGCCCTCGCCGAGGTCCTCGGTGTCGAGGTAGTAGCCGCCGCGCATGACCCCGCTCGACTCCTCGGTCCACTCGTGCAGGTTGCCGACCATGTCGAACGTACCCGCCTCGCTGCGGCAGCGGTCGTGGCGCCCCGAGCGCGCAACGCTGCCTGGCGTGAGGTAGAGGCGCGGGTCGTTCATCGCATCGATGCCCCAGGTGGCGGTGGAGATCGGTCGCGCGACGACGCGCGCCATCGGCTCTGCGCCGCGGTCGTTGCAGGCGCCGGCGCGGCGGCGCGTGCCGTAGGGGTAGCGGGTCTCCGACGGTCCACGGCAGGCGGCCAGCCACTCGGCGGAGGTGCAGAGCCGCTTGCCGGCGTCGGCGCACGCGGCGGCGGCGTCGTCGCGGCTGAGGTACGCCTGGGGAAGGGCGCCGCGCGCGCTGACCGCGCGCACGCGGTGGGCGCCGACTGGCTCGTTCGGGGGGTGCGCGCCGACGACGACGCCGGCGGCGTCGACGCGGACGAGATGGGCCTCGAAGAGGTCCACGCACGCACGGGGTCCGGGCGCAGGCAGGGTGACGACGGCCATTTCCGGCGGGCAGGGGCCGGCGTCGGCGGCGCTGTCGGAGGTGACCACCAAGGCGGTGATGACGAGGAGCGCGGCCGCGAGCACCATGCCCACCGGCGCTCGCCATCGTCCCGGCCGCGTCGACTCGTCGCCCGTCGTCGTCGGGGTCATGCGCCGGCGGCATGGTACGCCCTCACCGCCTGCGACCGCGGTGCGTCCGACCCGGGGCGCGGGCCGCGCGGCCAGGCTGCGCGCGTGGCGCGGCAACGTCCATCCGCCAGGGCGATCGGGCCGGCAGCCGCATTCCCTCCCGGAGGCACACCGGTCCGTGGCGCGGTAGCGTCACCAAGCGCCCTCCCTCCGGGAGGCACACCGTTCCGTGGGGCAGCAGGCTTCACGCGCGCCACCCTCGCGCCCCTCGTCGACGTGCGGGTCAGCGCCCCTTCATCACCAGCCCGACGTGGACGAAGAGGAGCGCCGTCGCGACGACCACCAGGGCGTGGAAGACCTCGTGGTAGCCGAACACGCGGGGCCAGGGGTCGGGGCGCTTCTTCGCGTAGACCAGGGCGCCCGCGCTGTAGGTGAGGCCGCCGGCGATCACCAGGGCGACGGAGGTGGTGCCGACGGCGGGTGCGCGGTCGGCCACCTCGCCCACCACCATCCACCCCAGCCCGACGCAGAGCAGCGCCGTCAGCCATTTGGGAGCATGAGGCCACGCGATCGACTTGACGACCCCCACCATGGCCCCGATCCAGATCGCGGCGAGCGCCCCGTGGCCGCCGGAGGGCGAGGGCACCAGGGTGAAGATCGGCGTGTAGCCGCCGGCGATCATGATGAAGATCACCGCGTGATCGAGCCGGCGCATGCGCTGGCGCCCGACCGGTGACCAGTCGATGCGGTGGTAGAGCGCGCTCACCGTGAAGAGGGTGACGGCGCTGCCGCCGAACACCGTCGCAGCGAGCGCGCTGGTGCTCGACCCGGCACGCGCCACCAGGACCACGGTCGCCAGCAGCGCCAACACCACCGAGACCTGGTGCGACACCCCACGGAGGAGGGGCTTGACCGCAGGCGCGATCGTGACCGCCGCGGGCTCCACCGTCGAGGCTCCTCGCGCCGTCATCGCTTCCCCCGGAGGCGCGCGATCCGCTCGCCGAGCCGCCGCGCGTCGGGGTCGCGGAAGCGGACGTGCAGGTGGGACGCGTGACCCCACGCGTGCTGGATGATGGCGTCGCGCCGGGTGGCGGTGCGGAAGACGCCCTCACCCGGCTGCTCCTCCGGGGGGAGCGTCGCCAGGTGGGTCTTCAGCAGCGCCTGCACCGAAGCGTCGATGAAGATGGTGTCGACGTGGCCGCCCTCGATGAGCGAGCGCACCAGCGTCCACGTGCGCGACCCATCGAGGGTGGCGGCGGTCGGCCGCTGGTACCAGGTCGATGGCCCCAGGAGGACGTAGCCGACGTCGGCGTCGAGCCCCGACTGATGGCTGCGGTGCGGGCGCAGCCAGCCGCCGTGCTCGCGCGCGATGTCGCCGACGATGACCCGCGGGCCGCCCGGGAGGCAGCGCCTCACCTCGCGCGCGGCGCGCTCCAGCGATCGCACCGTGAGCTCGGTGCCCCAGTGGTAGCCACCGGCCACCTCGACCTCGGGCCCCTCGTGCAGCTCGACCCCGCCCCACAGCGAGCCGCGGGTCGGCGTCCCCATCGAGGCCGACCCGAAGAGCTGCGCCCCGTCGCCGGCCAGCAGCACCAGGCGCAGGGGGAGGGAGGAGAGGAGCGAGAACGATCGCGTCTCCACCGGCGGCTCGGGCGCGCAGCGCGGCTCACGCGCCGCGGCGTTGGCCGACCCGGCCATCGCCAGGGTCGAGAGGACGAGGAGCAGGGCCCGGAGAAGCGTCACCGGCGCGACTGTACTCGCGGCCGCCGCGCGGCGCGCCGCGCCGCATGTTCAGCGGTGACCGCGCGCGAGCGGACTCAGGGAGGCACGGGCATCGAGCAGCGGATGCCGAGGAACCCGCAGCGGTAGGTGTTCTTGAACCCGAAGCGGTGGTTGGTCTTCACCACCTCGGGCGCGGTGTCCTTCCAGCTACCGCCGCGGCCGCCGCGGAAGGAGCCGGTGGCGTCGTTGGTGGTCGTCGTCCACTGGTAGACGTTGCCGACGAGATCGTGAACGCCGAAGGGCCCGGCCGGGTAGCTGGCGATGGGGCAGGGTGTCTTCCGCTTCTCCTTGCCCGACCAGCAGAGCTGCTCGGCCGGCGTGTCGCTACCCCAGGGGAAGGGGCGCGCCTCGTCGCCGTTGCGGGCGACCCACTCCCACTCCACGTCACTGACGATGCGCTTGCCCTGCGCCTTGCAGTACCGCTCGGCCTGGATGAAATCGATGCAGATCATCGGCATCTTCCCGCGGTCGGGCACGTTGAACGTCGACGGGTCGCAGGCGTGGACCGCGTTCTTGTCGCATTTTCCGGAGTCGATGCACGCCGTGTACTCGTCGGCCGTGGTGATGTTCTTGTCGACGCAGAACGGCTCGGTCGACATCTCGGCGCGGTAGTACGAGGACTTGAACTTGCCGCCCGGCACCTCGGCCATGCCCGACGGGCACTTGCTGGCCGGCGGCGGCGGCGCCGGCGGCGGCGCGCTGGCGACCGCGGGCGGCGCCGCGGGAGCGCTCACCGGGGGGGCGGCCGGCGGCGCGGCCGGTGCCGCGTCGGCGGGCGGCGGCGACGCCGCGGTGGACGGCTGCGCCACCTCGCCTGCACCGCCGCAGGCGAGGAGCCCGAGGGTCACGCCGGCCATCACCGCCAGCGTCCGTGCCGGGAACGCCCGAGCGTTGCGATCGCTTCCGTCAGTTTCTTGGGTCATTCCATCCTCGCGAGAGCGCTCACAGTACCGTGACGGTGGGCCCGGCGTCGCCTTCGGCCCAGAGCTCCTGCAGCACCAGCCATGGCTCCACCACCACGGTTCCCGATGGCGCGACCCCCGAGGGGTCGTCGCGCGTGGCCCACAGCTGCACCACGCGACGATCGCCGCGGCGCATCGGGAGCTGCACCTCGCCGAACAGGTTGTCCGGCTCGGTGCCGATCCAGAACGACAGCCCGCCGCTGTCCCCTCCCAGCAGGGAGATTGCAAAGGTCTTCGACGCGCAGCGCACCCGGATCCATTCCCGCAGCCGCACCGCGCGGCAGCTCGCGGTGCGCGGGCTCACCCGGGTCAGCGTCACCGGCTTCGCCTGCGTCCACTCCGCGGCGGTGGGCGCCTTGCTGATCTCTGCGCCGGGGACGTCGCTCGCCAGCGTGGGGCCCGCGGCCAGCGGAGCGGCCGCGGCTGCGGGAGCCGACGGGGCTCCGCCGGGGGACTCCGCGCTGGCGGCGAAGGCCGCGAGACCGAGCGCGACGACGAGCCCGAGCGCCGGCAACCCGCACGGTCTCGTGGTGCGGCTCACAGCGTCCTCAGGAAGGCGACCAGCGATGCGCGATCGGCGCCCGAGAGGTGGTTGGTCTTGCCCATGCGGTCGTCGTTGTTGTCGACGATCCACTCCAGCGTCGGCGCGCGGCCATCGTGAAAGTACGGAGGGCGCCCGGCCACGAAGCGGAGCGAGGGCGTCTTGAACTCCTTGACCGCCTCGTCGTCGAACCCCGGGCGCACCGGCACCCGCGGGATCTCGTAGGCGGTGCGGTCGGTGTAGTCGCCGGCGGGCAGGTGGCACTTGAAGCAGCCGACGGCCTCGCTCTCGAAGAGCTCCTTCCCGCGCTTCTCCTTCGCGTCGAGCTCGCGCGTGACCGACGGCGGCGGCACCAGCCCGCGCCGCAGGAACACCGAGAGGCGCAGGGAGCGCGCCGCCAGGTTGTTGGGGCCGTGCGGCGGCAGCGCGCCCCAGCGGTGAAGGCCGAAGCCGGCTTCCATGCGGGCCGGCAGGTCCTTGCTCTCACCGTGCCAGCCATAGGGCCCCATCGCCGCCACGCGGCCGGCGAGCATCGGCGTGCGACGCGGCACGCCCTTCGCCCCTTCCTCCTTGGGGATGGTCGCCTCGTGGCCGAGGAAGTTGAGCCGTGTCCCGTCGCGGGTGTTGATCTTGGCCTCGTGCCACACGTGGCCGTCGTCGCGCCCCTCGGGGTGGCAGCCGGCGCAGGCCAGACCGCCGCTGGTGACGCGATCCGACGCGTCGTAGAAGAGGCGCCGACCGATGGCGCCGTCGACGTCCAGGGGATCCGTCGCCAGGCGCACCATCGTCGTCGGCGCAGGGGGCTGCGCGGCGGGCGCGGCCGCCCCCGGCGGCGCGTGTGAAGTGCCGGGTGCGGAGTCAGCGCCGAAGCCGTCGAGGGGTACCGAAGCGAGATCGTAGGTCGAGCGGCACCACACCCAGGCCGTCG
>JBKJLX010000504.1:0-5561 GCA_046596645.1 Polyangiaceae bacterium | reverse complement strand
CGACCTCGGTGTGGCACCCCGCGCACTCGCGGCTCGCCGGGTACACCCACGGCGCGCCGGCGACCGTCGCCTCGCGCGTGCGCTCCACGTAGTCGGCGTCGCTCCCGTCCTCGCGCCAGGCGTAGCCGTAGCCCGCCCACCCGCCGTCGTCGTGACGCACCAGGAGGCGCGTCTCCACTGGCGTCTCGCCGCGGAAGAACGATTTCACCAGCACCGTGCCTGGCGGCAAGTCCCAGTCGCCGTCGGCGCCCACGGTGGCGACGCCCGGCATCGCGACGGCGCGAGTCTTCTCCGCGCCGTCGGACCAGAAGGGCACGCGCACGTCGTACGTCCGGGTGGAGGCGACCGCGGCGCGCGGATCGGCGACGTCGACACAGCCGGTCGCGGAGAGCCGACGGGGGAACGTGTCCTCCCCGACCCGCAGCGCTGGTTGCAATCGCGCGATGCCGCCGCCGTAGCGGAGCGCGTAGACGTCACCCTCCGCCGACTCCGCCCAGGCCGCGACGCCGCCTGCGCCCTCGCCGATCTCGGACACCGCGCCGGTCTCGACGTCGATGCCGAAGATGGTGCCGAAGAAGAAGTCGCTGAAGACGTAGGTCGGGCGCGAGCCGGGAAAGGAGCGCCCGCGCGAGACCACGCCGCCGATCACCGACGCGCCGCCGGTGTTGCGATAGCTCGCCACCGGCGCGACGTAGGCCGCGGTGTCGCAGGTGTCGGCGGCGAAGCAGTCCGGCCCCTCCATCACGCTCCAGCCGTGGTTGCTCCCCAGCGCGACGCGATCGATCTCCTCCCACTCGTGCTGGCCGACGTCGCCCAGCCACAGCTCTCCGGTGCCGCGGTCGAAGGAGAAGCGCCACGGGTTGCGGAAGCCCACCGCGAAGATCTCGGGGAGGCCGCCGCCCGCGGCGTACGGGTTGTCGGGCGGGATCGCGTAGGGCGTGGCGCCGTCGACGTCGACGCGCACCACCTTGCCCAGCAGGGTGTCGAGCCGCTGCCCGTTGCCGTGGGGATCGCCGCCGCTGCCGCCGTCGCCGAGGCCGAGGTAGAGCATCCCGTCGGGACCAAAGGCGATCTCGCCGCCGTTGTGGTTGGAGTACGGCTGCGCCACCTGGAGGACGACGGCCTCGCTGCCGCGGTCGAGGGTGAGGCCGCCGTCGCTGCTGATCATGCGCGTGACCACCGAGACCAGCCCCACGGTGCCGTCGGCGTCGGCGCGGAGCGCGTTGTAGGAGAGGAACACGCTCGGCTCCTCGGGGAACCTCGGGTGGAACGCCACGTCGAGCAGGCCCGCCTCGCCGTCGTGCTCCACCACGTCCGCGAGGTCGACCACCCGGGTGGGCCCGACGTCGGCGTCCTGATGGAAGGTCCAGACCTCGCCCGACTGCGCCACGACGTACCAGCGGCCGGCGGCCCCCGGCGGCTGCACCAGCGCCACCGCGTCCTCGATGGCGATCGAGGGGAACGCCGGGGCCAGCTCCACCTGCGCGGCGCCGCGGGGGCGGGGCGGGGCGACGCAGATCGGGGCGCTGGCGGTGGCCGCGTCGTCCCCGCAGCCGGCGGCGAGACCGCCCACCAGCACCGCGGCGAGAGACGCACCCGCACGCAGGAGCTTGCGAGGGCCTTGGCTTCGATGCTGTCGTGGGGTGGTGACCAAGCCGTCATGGGAGGAGATCGAGGGGCTCGCGTCGAGCGGCGCCGTGGCCGACCGCGCCTTCGCCGCCGGGGCGGCACGCCTGGCTGCGCGGAGCGACGCCGATCGCGCCCGCGCGCTCCATGTCTTCGCGACGGCGCGAGCGCGCGCGCTGGCCGATCACGCCGGCGTCCGCGCGGCCATCGCGCGGGGCGCCCTGCGTGGCGCGGCGCTGCGCGAGCGCATCGCGGAGGTCGACGCCGGGGTGCGCGATCACTGGGTGGAGGAGGTCCTCGATCTCGCTGACCCTCCCCTCGACGAGCCGACGCTGGACCGCGAGCTGGTGGGGTACGTCCCCGCGGGCGTGTCCGAGATCCTGGTCGCGCTCGACCTCGATGCGGGCCGCGGCGTGCGGCCGTCGCTGATCGACGTCGGCGCCGGCATGGGCAAGGTGGTGATCCTCGCCGCGCTGCTCGGCTACGCCGCCCGCGGCCTCGAGATCGACCCGCGGCTGGCGGCGCGGGCGCGCACTGCGGCCGGTGCGCTCGGCGTGGCGGCTGCCATCGAGGTCGGTGACGCGCGCCGAGCGCCCCTGGGGGAGGCCGACGTCTGGTTCCTCTACGTTCCCTTCGCCGGAGCGGCCCTGAACGGCGTCCTCGACCGCATCGCCGGGGTGGCGATGCGACGTCGTGTGACGGTGTGTGCTTCGCCCATCGACCTCGAGCGACATCGCTGGCTGCGGCGAACCGGCGTCTCCTCTGGGTGGCTCGAGGTCCACGAGAGCGGCTCGGAAAAATCTCCCCGCGTCTCACCGTACGGTGCGGACAGCTAGCCCGACCGCGGTATCGCGCCCACCGCTACCGCGAGCGCGGCTCCCGCACGAGACGTGCCGCATCGGGCTCCCGCTGCGGTACCTTGCGCGGTCGTGCAGGTCCACCGCCCACCGCTCGCCGAGCTGCTGCTCGAGGCGCGCCTGATCAACCAGGAGACCCTCGATGCGCTCGACGCCTCCCAGCGCGACGACGAGCGGCGCCTCAGGGCGCTCCTCGTCGAGCGGAAGCTGGTCTCCCCGGCGCGCCTGGCCCAGGTGGTGTCGCACCAGCTGAGCCTGCCCTGGGTCTCGCTGGAGAAGGTCGAGTTCAAGCGCGACCTGCTGAAGCTCCTCCCGAAGAAGATGGCGTACCGCCTCCACGTCATCCCCGTGTACCTGCGCGGCACGGTCGAGGAGGGGACGCTGTACGTCGCCACCGACGACCCGACGCGCGACGAGGTGCTGACCGCGTGCAGCGAGGCGTGCGGCCTCCGCGTGCGCTTCATGGTGGCCGCGCCGGACGACGTGCGACGCGCCATCGAGACGCACTACGGCCGGCGCAGCTCGATGGTGATGTCGGCGGTGGGCGTCTCCATCGTGGGCGCGCCCGGGCTCCCCGGCCCCGAGTCCCGGCGCCGCCCGCCCCCGCCGCCCCCTCCGTCCGTGGGAGCCCGCCCGCAGTCGCCGTCGCAGCCCGAAATCGCCATCACCGTCGCCGAGGACGAGGTGCTCGACGAGATCCTCGCCGAGGACGAGAACGAGGAGGACGACGTCAGCGAGCGGCTCCCCCCCACCACGCGCGGGGACGCCATCGCGGCCGAGCCAGCGCCGGCGGATGAGAGGACGCCGGAGGAGAGGATGGCGGAGGACGCGAGAGCCACGCCGCTGCCGGACGAACGCGTGACCTTCGAGCCGCCCTTCGTCGAGCCGCCGGCGCCCTTCGTCGAGCCGCCGGAGGCGCCTCCGCCGCGCAGCGGCCTCGCCGCCCGCATCGACGAGCTCATGGAGGAGACGTGGGCCGGCGAGCTCGATGACGAGTTCCTCTACGAGCCGCGACTCCCGCAGGAGCTGCGGGAGTCGCCGCTGCTGCCCCCGGTGGTCGAGGATCGCGAGCCCGTGGGCGAGCCGCGCATCGACCCCACGCCGCCGTCTCCGCCCACCGAGGCGGCGCCGTCGGCACGCCGACGACCCCCCGTGGTCCTCCTGGTCGCCCCGCCGGTCGGCTTCGTCGAGACCTGCGCCGCCCTCGCCCTTTCGCTGCCGGCACGGGTCGAGGCGGTCACGCTCGCCGAGGCCAACGTCCGCGCCCTGGCGACCGAGCCCATCGTGATCGTCGTGACCGACGAAGTGTACGAGTTCGATCGCCTCGCCTTCAACCAGCTGGCGATGGCGGTGGGCGCGCCGCTCGTCGTGTGGAGCGCGGACCTCGACCCCGAGGACCTCGAGCCCGTCCTGACGATGGCCTACCGCGCGGCACGCCGCTGACCGATCGGCATCCGCCGCGCTCCGGACCGGGGCTACATCGCCAGGCGAAGCTCCTCCGATGACGTCTCGTCGACCACGTACGATGCAGTCGTGCGAGCGGTCCTGGCGTTACTTCTCCTGTCGTGCGGAACGAGCGCCGCGGTCGACGCCCCCCGGCGCGCATCGGAGCCGAACGCCGCGACGGCCTCGGTCCTGCCCGACCGCCCTCCGAGCCCTCTCGCAGGCGAGTCCGCGGCGCCGACGGTCGCGAGCGCGCCGGCGGCCTCGGTCGATCGCGCGGCCGTCATCGCGGCCCACGAGGGCAGGGCTCCGCGCCAGTGGGGATCGCGCGTCGCGGACGTCGCGACGCAAATCGCAGGGGTCAGGCCGAGGATCGCGCTCACGTTCGACGCGTGCGGCGGACCCGGCGGCTCCGGGTACGACCGCGCGCTCATCGAGCTGCTCCGGACCGAGACGATCCCGGCCACGCTCTTCGTGACCGCCCGCTGGATCGCCTCGCACCCGGATGTCGCGGCGTCGCTCGCGGCGGACCCGCTCTTCGAGCTCGAGAACCACGGGAGCAAGCACAAGCCCTGCTCGGTGTCGGGCCGGGCCGCGTTCGGGCTGGCGGGGACCCGCAGCGCAGAGGAGGCGGCCGACGAGATCCTGGGCGGCGCCGACGCGATCACGGCCATCACGGCTCGACGGCCTCGCTTCTACCGATCGGGCACCGCACATTTCGACGATGTCTGCGCCGCACTGGCGCGCGAGCTAGGCGCCGTGCCCGTCGGGTTCTCGGTCAGCGGGGACGCCGGCGGTGGTTTCTCCCGCGCGCAGATCCGTCGCGCGATCGAGACCGCGCCCGACGGATCGATCGTCCTTCTTCACATGAACCACCCTGGGCGATCCACCGCGGAGGGCCTCGCCGACGCGCTGCCGCGGCTGCGCGAGCGAGGCGTCGAGCTGGTGAAGCTCGGCGACGTGGAGCTTCGATGAGGTGCGCGTGGCTCGGCGCACCGATCGCGCTCGCAGCGGCCGGCGCCGTCGTCATCGCGCTCCGCGCTCCCGCTCCGCGAATGGCATCCGTTCCAGCGCCTGAGGGCGCCGTAGCTGCTTCCGTTCTAGTTCCTGACGGCACTGGAGCAGCTTCCGTTCCAGTGCCTGACGGCGCTGAAAGGCGCCGCGCGCGCGCCGGCACGCCCACGACCGAGCTCTGCTTCGAGGCGTCGACCGCGGACGACTGGCTCCCTCGCGGGACCAGCGTCGAGCTCGGGGTCGACGGCGCCTCCGTCGACGCGCTGATCCGCGGCGCCCGCGCGTCGGAGAGCGACGCGCTCCTCGTCGTGAAGAGTGGCCGCGTCCTCGTGGAGCGGACCTTCGGCCGCCCGAGGGGCCTCATCGAGACGCGCTCGATGACCAAGAGCCTTGCCGCGCTCGCCGTGGTCGCGCTCGTCGCCGACGGGAAGATCGCCTCGCTCGACGCGCCGCTCTCGACATGGCTGCCCGACTTCGCGAGCGCGGACAGGGCGTCGATCACGCTGCGCCACGTGCTGACACACACGTCGGGCCTCGCGCACGGCATCGACGCGGACGCGCTCGGGGCGGCGCCGGACCGCGCGGCCTACGCGCGCTCGCGACGCGTGGTCGGGGCGCCCG
>JBKJLX010000368.1:0-6537 GCA_046596645.1 Polyangiaceae bacterium | reverse complement strand
GAGGCGATGAGCATCATCAGCATCGCCTCCACCGACAGCACGCCCCACGCTGCGGGCTTGAGCATCGGCGAGGGGAGGAGCTCGCGGAGGAAGACCGCGAGGCCGGTGACCATGCGGTCGATGTGCAGGACGTAGTGGACGGTGTCGCCGACCCGCCAGATGGTCCCCGACTTGTTGAGGACGTTGAAGAAGTAGACGAACGCGAGGTTCAGCGTCGCCAGCATCACCGCGCCGGAGACGAACGGCGCGTCGCGCTCCAGGGCGAAGGTGCGGAGACCGAGGTGCTCGACGCGCTGCTCGCGGTGCTCGCGCCACGACCGTCGCCAGGCGTCGATCGAGAAGCGTCGGTCGATGGGGAGGAAGCAGGCGTACAGAGCGACCAGGTTGACGACGACGTAGCCGCCGTTCTCCACCAGAAGGAGCCGAGCGTCGAGGCTGGTCACCCACAGGAAGGAGAGCACCGCGAACACGCGCGCGTGCCAGCCGATCATCAGCGCGAAGAAGCAGCCGAACGACAGCGCGAACGCGACGTGCACCTCGGCCACCGACGAGAACGCGGAGAACAGGGTGAAGTGGTACGAGGACGGCGGCTTGAACAGCAGCCAGTGGTTGGAGAGGACGCCCTCGTTCGAGTAGTACGTCCGCGCGACGGTCCAGTGGCGCAGCAGGTCCGCGCAGAGGAGAAAGCCAGCGGCGATGCGATAGAGACCCGCGGTGCGCGGGTCCACCTGCATGTAGTGCCGCCGGATCCAGCGGCCCGCCGCGCGCACGCGGCCGCCGCTCAACGGTTCCTCAGCCGCCTGTTGCCGGGGGAGCCCGGCGTGCCCTCCGCCGCAGGCGATGCCCCCGGCGTGAAGTCGTCGGCGCTGGGGCCGCCCCGGCCGTGGCGGAGGATGCGCTGGCGCTCGGGCTCACCGCCGCCGGCCGGGCCCTCGACCCACCAGGCATCGGCGCCGAGCGGGCGCAGGTTGGGGTCGTCGAGCTCGCTCATCGGCCCGCCGCGCGAGATGTACGTGCGGAAGGCCGCGACGTAGGGCTCGTTCTCGTCCTGGTGGATGCGACGGAAATAGGCCGACCACAGCTCGCCCAGGCGGAACGGCCGGTCGAGCGAGAAGTCCGGCTTCTCCCCTGTAAAGAGGTCGACGGTGGCGTCGTTGCGGAGCACCGCGTCGGTGACGAGCGTCCCGCTCGTGGTCGGCGGCTCCGGCGCGAGCAGGCGCCAGTCTGCCTGGGTCCTCGTCCAGTGGGCGATGGCGACCAGCGGGCGGACCTCGGGGACCTTGAAGCCGACCTCGTTGGCGCGCGTGGTCTGCACCAGGACGGTGGCGAGCACGCCGAGCGCGAACAGCTCGCGCATGCTCCCGCTCAGCTTCCGCATCGTGCGCTGGAACGGCGACGGATCCCCCTCGGCACCGCGCTGCGCCTGCGGCCTCGCGCCGCGATAGCCCTCGCCCGCCTCCACGGCCTCCGACGGCTCCACCGGGGCCGGCGCGATGGGGATGCCGCAGACGCCCATGCCCAGCTGCGCGCTGATGCGGTGCCGGTTCTTCGCGACGAGGTCGTAGAGGACGTTCATCAGGTGCACGATCCCGGGCAACCCCAGGATCAGCCCCGGCAGGCGGAAGCGCGGCAGCCCGCGCATGATCTCGGCGATCGCGGCGGCGCGCGTGACATAGGTGCCGTCGCTGCGGACCGCCATGATCGTCTTGTCGGCGGACTCGGCGTCGATCCCCCTGGGCAGCGCCAGCTCCTCGGTCGGGCCGCGCGGCGCCTTGCGGATGAGGACGTGCTCGAGCTCGTCGTTGCCTTGCAGCGTCATGTGACCGGCGGTGTCGAGGCGCACCAGCAGCTTCGCCAGCCATCCGCAGATGCCGCAGTCGGCGTCGAAGATCACGGTGCGCGCGCGCGCCGGACGGTACTTCGCGTCGATGGCGTCCCACGCCTCGCTGGAGAGCGCGAGCGCCGAGGCCGCCACCAGCGACCAGCCGAAGAGGCCGAAGTTGAAGAGCAGCCCCCACACCAGGCCTTGCAGCAGGATGAGGAGCGCGGCGACGGCGCGGGTGGCCCCGCGCGCGACCGGGACCAGGAGGAGCACCGCCGCCAGCGCCGGCCCGTAGTGGACCCCGTGGGTCAGCGCGCCGAGGAAGCCTGCGTCGCGCAGGGCAAAGCCCCGCGGCGTCGCGAGGATCGCGATGTCGAGCGCGCGGCCGAGGGCCGAGCCGTCCTTCCACGCGGCGCCGTTGTGCTGCAGGTAGATCGCGAGCTGCAGGAGGACCAGCTGCACCAGCACCGCCAGCGCGCCGAGGGAGGGCGGGGACCAGCCCGGCATCCTCCGCGCCTCGACGTCGGCGGGGGCGAGCGGCTGGTACGCGCGGATCTCTGCCGGCGTCTTCTCGGTGGCGGCGGCCATCGCCTTCTTGATCGCGTCGATCGAGAGGCGGCTCCCCAGCGGCAGCGGCAGCGTCACGAGGAGCAGCGCCAGCGCGAGGTGGTTGCCCGAGCCTTCCAGCAGCAGGTTGCGCGCGGTCAGGCTGAGGAGTGCCACGAACGAGAGCGCGTGGAAGACGCGCGTCCTCCACCCGATGATGAAGAGGACGTAGAGGCCGGCGATCACGACGAAGGCGAACTTCGCCTCGCCGTCGGTCGACACCGCGTGAAGCCCGCTCCAGATCCCGGGCCCGCTGCGCAGGTTGAACAGGTGGTTGTGGTTCGGGAGGACGCCCTCGTTCGAGTAGAAATCAGCGACCCACGTCCAGCGACGCAGCAGATCCCCGAGGAGGACGAGCCCCATGAGGATGCGGAACAGCCCGAGGGACCGGGCGTCGATGCGCAGGTAGTGGCGAAGGATCGGGTTCACGGGGTCCTCGACCGGTCAGTCCTCGACGCGGAAGCGATAGTCGTCGGCGCCGTCCAGCGGGGGCACGGCGTCCTGACGAAGCAGCAGCGTGCGCACGGCCCAGAGGTCGCCGAACACGCGGTAGGAGAGCGCCGTCGCGTCGAGGTAGTCCACGCCCGACGAGCCCCCGGTGCCGACGCGGCGGCCGATGACGCGCTCGACCATGCGGGCGTGGCGCTGGCGCCAGACGATCATCGCCTGCTCCATCTCGATGGTCGCGTCGACGACGTCGCGGGGCCAGGCGAGGCGCGGCAGCTCGCGGTAGCTCTCCAGGAAGATGAGCGCCGCCCGGACCTGGCGCCTCGTGCGCCGGGTGTCCTCGTCGGCGATCGCATCCTCCTCCCCGCGGAGGAACTTCTCGCCGAAGGCGACCTCGGCCTCGAAGCGCTCACGCACCACGTCGCGCGCCATGTGGGGCATGCGCTCGACCGCCAGCTCGACGCGCCGCTCGCACTCGGTGCGGTGGGCGAGGATGATCTTCTCCAGGAAGGCGTCGTGGCCCTCGTGGATCGGTGTCCTCGCCAGCCAGGCGTAGAGCAGGCCCTTGAGGGTGCGCGCGCCGGGGTGGGCCGGGCTCCCCTCGCGCGGGGCGACGTCGGCGAGGCGGCGCTCGAGGCGCGCCAGCGCGGGCGACACCGTCCCGTCGACCGAGTGGAGCGCCTTCTTGTAGGCGTCGGCGCCGGACGTCGACTCGCCGCCGAACCCGATGCGGGACTTGTCGTCGAGGCCGAGGAGCAGCTCGATCTCGCGGAGCTGCGCCGACTGGAAGCCGCTCGCCCCCAGCAGGTTGTCGCGGAAGCCCAGGTAGTCGCGGGTGGTCAGCGTCTCCATCACCTCGAAGTGATGGACCGCCTGCTTGAAGATCGCGGTCACGCGGCGGAACGAGCGGACCGCCTGCGCCATGGCCACGTCGGGCACCGGGGCCTGATCGAACAGGTCACGCGCGGCGGTGAGCTCGCGCAGCACCAGCTTGAACCACAGCTCGTACACCTGGTGGACGACCAGGAAGAGGACCTCGTCGTTCTCGAGCTTCTCCTCGTCGCCGCCCGTGCCCCCCTGCAGGGCGAGCAGCTCCTCGACGTGGATGTAGTCCCAGTAGTTCAACGGAGAGGCGCCCTATCGCACGACGAACGGGCGGAGCATACTCGTCCGAGGGGGCCAGGCGAGCTTCCGGCACGGGCGCGTCAGGACGGATTTGCGAAGGGGTAGAGCGACGTTACGTCACTGGACGCGCTTCGTCCCCTCCGGGCCCAGGTCGAACGGCGGCCCGGCGTAGGTGAGCTCGGCGCGCTCGTGTGCGCCGGCTCCCGCCGCCTCGAGCACGACCACGCCGGTGCCCGGGCAGAAGGTGGTGGCGAAGAGCGCCGGTCGATCGCCGCCGCGCTCCTCCACCACGCGGGCGCACCCGGTGAATTTCCCCGCCGGGACCTCGACCGCGAGGTCGGTCGCATCCCACCGGGCGATGCCGCCGTGCTCGCCCCGCCAGGTGGGACCGATGGCGACGGGGAGCTTGAAGACGAGCATCCAGAAGCCGTCCTTCGTCAGGGTGGCCAGCCCCTCCTCCCGGTACTCGAAGCGGCGGGTGCCCGAGGGCATGCGCAGCTCACCCAGCTTGCCGCTGGTGCGGAAGGCGCGCGCCGGCAGCACCCCCCCCGCGCCGTCGTCGACCAGGGTCCGGTACTGGAAGATGTTCCCGTCCACCAGGGGGAACCAGCTCTCGGCCTCGGTGCCGGAGCGCGCGGCGCGATCGCCGCGCGCCGAAGACCACGCCGGCGGCCCCTTGGCGTCGGGCGTGCCCTCGGCGCAGCCGGCCACCGCGACGCAGGCGGTGGCGACCAGGCCGGTGAGCAGCGCCGCCCGCATCACGCGGGACCGTGCCGGTGCACCAGGTACCAGTAGGCGAGAAAGGCGAGGAGCAGCCCCGCGACGCCGATCAGCACCTTGCCCATCGGGTCGGGCTCGATGCGCCCCTTCAGCTCGAGCGCGCAGCGGCGGACCTCGTCGTCCTCCGTCTTGTCGGCCAGGCGCGGCGCCTCGTCTCGCACGCGGCGGTAGTCCCCGCGGGCGAACGCCTCCACCAGCTGCTCCAGCGCCTCGTCCCGCGGCCAGCCCGCGGTGAACGGCGGCCAGTGCGCGGGTCGCGTCCACCCGATGAGGCCGGGCACGCGCAGCGGCGCCTCGTCGACCGACGGCGCCGCCTGCTGCTGCTTCTTCTTCGGGCGCTTCGCGGACGCTGCCTCGGTGGCCACGGCGGGAACCTAGCGCATGCGCCGTTCGGTGGCCCGCAGCACGGTGTCGAGCCCGGCGGAGAGGAACGCGAACAGCTCGCCGCCCTCGCCCCCGGTGCTGGTCACGTTCACGCGGTCGAAGGAGCCGCGGAAGGCCTCGGCGACGCGCGGCATGGTCTGGGTCAGCATCACCTCGCGCAGCTGGGCCTCGGTCGGCTCGCCGCGCGCCTCGCGCCGGGCCCGCTCCAGCTCCACCTCGAGCTCGCCCGCCTTCTTCTGGAGCGCGATCTCGGCCTCGCGCGCCCGCTGCTGCATCTCGAGCTTCCGCCCCTCCTGCTCCTCGGCGGCCTGGGCGCGGCGCGCCGAGGCGAGCAGCTCCGCGTCCTCGCGCTCCGCCACGCGCGCGATCTCGGCCTGTTGCCGTCGGCCCGTGCGCGCGATCTCCTCCTCCAGCGCGGCGCGCGAGGCCGTCTCCTCCGCCACCTGCACCAGGGCGCGTGCACGCATGGCGTCGAGCGCGAGCTGCTCGCGGTACGGCGCCTGGAGCCGCTCGAAGACCACCTCGCTCTGCACCCGCACGTCCTGGATCTCGATGGTGTCGAGGACGACGCCCCACCCGGTGCGCGTCGCGTCCTCGATCGCGCCCTCACCCGCCAGCACCGGCGCGATCTCGCTCATCAGCGCGGCCGCCACGCGCTCCTTGCGGTGCGCGATGCACTCCTCGAGCGTGAGGGTGGCGACGATGCGGCGGGTGGCGCCGACGAACATGTCACGCAGGATCTCGGAGAGCCGCGAGGTCTGGAGATCGAGCATGCGGTAGGCGACCAGCGGCTCGACGATGCGGTAGACGGCGAGGCCGGTGACCTCGACGCCCACCTTCTCGCGCGTCACCTGATCGGCCTGGAAGCCGAGCTTCTCGATCGACGTCGGGATCATCGCGACGCCGTCGCTCGGCCACTTGAAGCAGCTGGCGCCCTGGCCGCTGGTGACGACCTTGCCGTTGCGGATGTGGACCAGGTACTCGTGCGGGCGCGCGACGACGCGGCCCCAGCGGGGGATCGACATGGGCAGAAGCACCTCCGGCCTCCGCCAGTGCAAGTCCCCCGCCAGGTGAGATCGGCCCCGATCCTGCGCGACCCGCCGTGCCCCGCCGGCGAGCGATCCGGAACGGAGCGTGCGGCCGATCGGATGTGGATCGGGCGACGAGCGCGGGCTCCTCGATCAGGGCTTCTTGATGATCGTGGGGCCGATGGGGTCGCCGTCGCAGGCGCCCTTCTTCGAGTAGCGCTTCTTCGGGCAGTTGCCGCCGCTCTGGAACGACTTGCCATCGCACCCGCAGTAGGGGCGCAGGTCCATCGTGCACTGGCGGTCCTTGGGGGCGCACTTGCCCTGCTTGGGCCCGCAGCCCTCGCC
>JBKJLX010000489.1:0-5436 GCA_046596645.1 Polyangiaceae bacterium | reverse complement strand
GGGAGGCTGGTCTCGAAGGGGTTGCGGTCCACCGGCTTGCCGTCGATCGAGATCTTCGCCACCCCGGGGGAGGCCTCGATCTTCAGCTGCACGTGCGTGGCGGTGGCGGCGACGGGCGTCTCCATCACCCTGGCCTCGCCGCTCGGCGCCACTGCGCCGGTCGTCGGTGCGCTGGCCGAGCCGGGGGACGGCTCGCTGCCCTTGCTCATGAACAGCACCGCCCCGAGCCCGATGGCGACGACGCCGATGGCGATGCCGGCCAGCACCACCTTGCTGCCATTCGAGGTGGCGATCGGGCCGCCCACGCCGGCGGGCGTGAGGTGCAGCGGGCCCGAGTGGGAAGGGTGCGAGGGGTTGGAGCCGTGCGCGTGCGGCGCCGACGGGTTGCTGGCCGAGTGCTGCGGGTAAAGCGCCGGCACGGAGTTGGGGAAGGGCCCGCTCCCGGCCTGCGCCGACCCGGCGCCGGAGTGCATTGCGTGCGGGTAAGCGCCCGAGGCCGGGCCCGAATGCGAGTCGGTGAGGCGCTGGGCGCCATGGCCGCCCGACATGTTCGCGCCCGACATGCCCGCGCCCGAGACGCCCGCCCCCGAGATACTCTGCGCGCCGGTCGGCGAGCTGGCATACGACTGGTACGCGCCGGACATGCTGACCCGGTTGGGGGCGGAGTCGTCGTCCTGCCGGTAGCGGACCGCGGCGACCTCCTGCGTGTGGGGCGCCTGCTCGACCACCGGGAGCTGCACGCCCTGGTAGGTGCCGGTGTTGAGCATCTGCGAGCGCTGGAGCTGCGACTCGATGATCTGCTTGAGGCGGCGCTTGTCCTCGCCGAACGCCTCCGCCACCAGGCGGCCCATCTCGCGCAGTGTGGTGCGCTCGCCGGGAGCGTCCACCAGATCCTCCAGCGCGGTGCGCAGATCGTCGGAGGACGCATAGCGCTGCTCGCGATCGGGCGCGAGCGCGCGGACAATGATGCCCTCGAGCTGCTCCGAGATGTCAGGGCGCATCGAGCGGGGGGGCGGGATCTCACCGCGGAGGAGGTGGCTGAGGACGGCCACCTCGTTCATGCCCTTCCACAGCCGACGGCCGACCGCCGCCTCCCACAGCATGACGCCGACGCTGAACACGTCCGCCCGGCGGTCTACGCGCTCGCCGCGCGCCTGCTCGGGCGCCATGTAGCCGACCTTGCCCTTGAGCACGCCGGTGCGCGTCTCCAGCGAGGAGTTCATCGCCTTGGCGATGCCGAAGTCCACGACCTTCACCGTGCCGTCGTAGGTGACGAACACGTTGTGCGGCGTCACGTCGCGGTGGACGACGCCCAGCGGCGTGCCGTCGAAGTCGTTCAGATCGTGCGCGTGCTGTAGCCCCTGGAGGACGTCGCACAGGATCCGCAGGCTCATGCCCAGCGGCAGGCCGCGGTCGCGTCCGAGGCGGTTGAGGATGCGGCTGTAGGGCTGGCCGTCCAGGTACTCCATCGCGATGAAGTAGCGGTTGCCGTCGTGCCCGACCTCGTTTGTCTGCACCACGTTCGGGTGGTTGAGCCGCGCGGCGAGGCGCGCCTCCTCCAGGAACATGTTCACGAAGTCGGGGTCCTCCGCGATCTCCGCGCGGATGAGCTTCACCACGACGAGCTTGTTGAACCCTGCGGGGCCGGCATGGACGGCGAGATAGACCTCGCTCATCCCGCCTCTTCCGAGCTCGGCAATGAGGCGATACTTCCCCACAACGTTCGAGGACGCCTGGGGGTGCGCCTGGGACCGCGGGTCCATGGAGCTTGCCACCGACCGTTCAGGCTACAGGGTTCGGCCAGTTCCGCAACGTCCCTGCTCGCCTGGGCAGGAGCGGCAGCGGACGAGTCGCCACGGCGGACGGCCAGTGGTTACGATGACCGGGCCGATGTCCGCTGCGGAGCTCGTGCCGGGCACCCTCGTCGGGGGTGACTTCCGCGTTGAGACCGTCCTTGCCCGGGGCGGGATGGGGGTAGTGTACGTCGCGCTCCAGGAGAGCACGCAGAAGCGCCGCGCCCTGAAGGTGATGAGCCCGCAGCCGGGGGACGCCGACCTCGTCCGCACCCGCTTCGAGCGCGAGGCGCACGTCGCCTCCCAGATCGAGAGCGAGCACGTGGTCCAGGTGATCGGCGCCGGCGTCGACGGCGCGACCGCCGCCGCGTGGATCGCGATGGAGCTGCTCGACGGCGAGGATCTCGAGAGCTACCTCGGCCGTCGCGGCCGGCTCGACTGGATCGACGGCTGGAACATCGTCGGGGAGATGACCCACGCGCTGGAGGCGGCTCACCGGCTCGGCGTCGTCCACCGCGATCTCAAGCCGAGCAACGTCTTCCTCGCGCGGTCGCGGCGCCCCGGCGTAGCGCGGGAGGTGAAGATCCTCGACTTCGGCATCGCCAAGCGGACCACCGACGCCGGCAAGACAACCGGCGCCCTGGGCACGCCGCTCTACATGGCCCCCGAGCAGACCATGGCGGGCGCGCCGATCGCGCCGGCCACCGATGTGTGGGCGCTGGGCCTGCTCTGCTTCGAGCTCTTCGTGGGAAGGTCCTACTGGCGGTCGGCGAGCGACGACGGCGCGCAGATGGCGACGCTCCTCCGTGAGGTGATCCTGGAGCCTCTCCCGCCGGCCTCCACGCGCGCGGCGGAGCTCTTCGGCGACGGTTGTCTGCCGCAGGGGTTCGACGCCTGGTTCGCGCGGTGCGTGGTGCGCGACGTCGCGGCGCGCTTCTCGAACGCCGGCGAGGCCTACCGCGCGCTGGCCCCGATCCTCGCCGCCGCGACCGGCCGCGAGGACGACGGCCTGCCGCCCCCCTCCGCCGCCGTGCGGCCGATGTCGACGCTCGAGGCGACGCGGGCGCCCCCCCCGACCGCCAGGGAGGCGCGCACGCAGCAGACCTTCGCGACGCCGTCGACCGTCGCGCCCCGCTCGCGGCTAAGTCTCCTCCTCGCCGGGTCGGCGGCCGGAGCGGTCGTCGTCGTGGTGGTCACCCTTGTCGCGCTCCGCTCCGGTGGCCTGCTCGCGACCCCACCGCAGGCGCCGAGCGCTGGATCCGAGCCGGTCCCGGGCCGCGCGCCGCCCCCCACGGAGGCGACGCCGGCACCCTCTCCGGCCCCGCCACCCTCGGCCCCGCCCTCCTCGGCCCCACTGCCCTCGGCGCCACTGCCCTCGGCGTCGCCGCGCGCCACGCCTGCCCCCCGCGTGCCGCGGCCCACCGCGAGCCCCGGCGCGGCCCCGACACCCGCCTCGCCTCCCCCGCCACCCGAGACGAGCCCGCCCGCACCGGTACCGGCGAAGGACCCCGTCATCCTCTAGGCCCGCTACCATGGGTCGAATGAAGGCTGGCCTCGCGCTCGGAGCCGCGACCGCGGTCGCGGTGGCTCTTTCCTGTCAGACGCCGACGTCGATGACGGTGGCGGTCTCGACCGACGTGCTCTGCCAGGAGCTCGCGCTGAAGAGCGCCGCCAACCTCATCGTCGGCAACCCCGAGAACATCGTCGGCAACCTGGAGGCCGCCTCCACCAAGATGTGCGACACCGACGGGCCGATCGGCGAGGTCGTCCTCCTCCCCAAGGAGGACGAGAGCGCCGAGGTCGCCTTCAAGGTGGTGCTCGGTGTCGGCCGCTCCAGCGACGACTGCGGACGCGTCGACACCGGCGAGCCGGGGGGGGTGTGGGCCGGCTGCATCATCGCGCGCCGGCGACTGAGCTTCCTCGAGGGTGAGGCGCTGGTCGTCGACGTCCCCCTGTACGAGGACTGCATCGGCGTCCCCTGCGACGAGGGCGGGTCGTCCAAGCTCTTCACCACCTGCGTCAAGGGCGGCCGCTGTGTTCCCGCCGAGCTGGACCCCGACGACTGCGTCGTCAATTGCGGCGAGGACGCGCTCGGTGGTGCGGTCACCAGCGCGAGCGCGTCGGTGGCCGCGTCCACGGGCGGCGGCGGCGCGGCGAGCACCGGGGGAGGCGAGCCGTCGGCGTCGAGCAGCGACGCCTCCGCGTCGTCGACCACGGGCGGCGGGGACGGCGGCGGCGGCCGCGGCGGAGCGACGGGAGGGGGCGGGGGGGACGGCGGCGGCGGTGGGACCGCGGGCGGCGGCGAAGGCGGCGCGACGACGGCAACGACGTCCTCCGGCAGCGGCGGAAGCGACTGCGAAGCGGACGAGGATTGTCCCGCCGGACCGTGTCGCGTTCCGCAGTGCATCGGCGGTGCGTGCGCCGAGTCCCTCGCAGCGGAGAGATCGGCGTGCATCCTCGACGGTGGCGCGGGTCTCTGCACCGCCGGCGGCGTGTGCGTGGCCTGCCTCGCGCCGGCCGATTGCAGCGTCCCGCCGACGGCGGCGGCGTGCTTCGCGCCGCTCTGCGAGCCCAACGGCACCTGCGGGGCCGACCAGGTCACGGCCGGCGACCCGTGCCTCCAGGGCGGCGGCGTGTGCTCGTCTCTCGGCGCGTGCGTCGAGTGCGTCAGCGACTGCCCTAGCGGGCTCACCTGCGACGTGAACGTCTGCGTTCCAGCATCCTGCAATGACAGCGCGATCGGCGGCGACGAGACCGACATCGATTGCGGGGGCGACGACTGCGCGCCGTGCCCCAACGGCGGTCTCTGTGGCGAGACCTCCATCTCGGGGGGGTTCCCGGGTACGCCCGAGGACGCGAGCTGTCAGAGCGGGAACTGTGTGCTCGCGTCGGGCCCGAACCGCTACCTGTGCCAGATGTGCACCGCGACCAGCGACTGCGCGGTCGACGCGTTCTGCCTCTCTGGCGACTGTCGCCCACGGCTGCAAGACGGCGACGTCTGCATGGCCGACCACCAGTGCGCGAACGGCGCGTGCTTCCAGGATGGCGGGGGCGGCGTCTGCTGCGACGCGGCCTGTGGAGGTCTCTGCGAGTCGTGCCGGGGCACCGACACCGGCGACCTCGACGGTCGTTGCCTTCCGGTCCAGGACGGCCTCGACCCCTTCGAGGAGTGCGCGATGTCCCCCTGCAGCCCCGGCGTCTGCGACGGGCTCGCTTCCTGCCAGGTGTCGCCGACCGGGCAGTCCTGTGGAGCTTCCTACTGCGATGTGAATGGCGCGGCGACAGTCTCGGTGCCGCGCTGTGACGGCGGAGGCACCTGCCTCCCGACCGAAGAGGCATGCCCTCCGGGCGAGGTCTGCACGAGTGGCATGTGCGGCCCGGACCCCTCCGGCAGCACCGCAACGACAGGCGGGGATCCGTGCCTGTTCTGCCCTGCTGACATGCCCATCTGCGACGGCCAGTCGTGCTGCAATCAGACATCCCCTCCCCAGTGCGTGTTTTTCCAATGAGGCGCGTTCCGCCGCGTGCGGCGACGCCGACGGCGGGTCTCGTCGCTGCGACCGCGGTCGCGGTGGCTCTTTCCTGTCAGACGCCGACGTCGATGACGGTGGCGGTCTCGACCGACGTGCTCTGCCAGGAGCTC